>CBDUNM010000178.1:0-9936 GCA_965368585.1 uncultured Chromatiales bacterium
ACACGCGCAAGGTCATCGAGGTGCATGACCCCAGCGCCATCAGCAACAGGTCGTACGGCGACGGCCCGAGATCCTGACCGCCGGCCGATTTGGGTTCGTCGCTCATGGCCTGGTGCTGTACCGTGTACAGTCCGCGCAGAAACTTTTTGTCCAGTTCGGCGACGAGCACCTCGTCTTGTCCCACCGGCGGCGCCGTGCCGAAGCTGCGCTCGAATTCGTGCGCTGCAAGGCCGAGATAACGGCTGGCCCAGGCAACCAGCGTCGCGGCGACGTACTCGGCGTCTTCCCGGTTGCTCAACAAGTGGTCGGCCCGGTCGAGGGAGATAAAGCTCTTCGGGTGTCTGGCCGATTGGTAGATCTTCGCCGCCTCGTCGATGGACACGATCGAGTCGACCGGCGAGTGGAACACCAGCAAGGCCCGATTGAGTTCGCGCAAGTGCGCCGCGTCACCGTAGCGATCCAGGTCTTCCAGCAGCTGGCGCTTGACGGGAAAGGTGCGCGCACCGATACGCACTTCCGCCTCATCGTTGCGCGCCAGATCCTGTCGCGCGGCCGCGAACAGGTGCTGAACGTGGCTTGCGGTCGCCGGGGCGCCGATCGTCACCACGGCCTCCACCGAGTCGAGTTGCGGCGCGGCCGCCAATACGGCGGCGCCTCCCAGGCTGTGTCCGATCAGGAGCGACGGCGCCAGATAGTCTTTCTCCAGCGCCCGTGCGGCGGCCAGCAGGTCCTCGACGTTGGAGGAAAAATTGGTGTTGGCGAAGTCGCCGTCGCTGTTGCCGAGCCCGGTAAAGTCGAAACGCAGGACCGCGATCCCGCGGCTGGCCATCGCGCGGCTGATGCGCGAGGCCGCGGCAATGTCCTTGCCGCAGGTGAAACAGTGGGCAAACAAGGCGTAGCGTGCGATCGGCACGCCTTGCGGCGGGGTCTCGAGCAGCCCCGCGAGCAATTGACCGTCGCTATTGGGAAACTCCACTTTGATCCGGGCCATGATGCGCGCTTCTCCGCAGCGATTGTTGAGGATACGAACAGGAGACCGGCCGAGCCGCCCCGATCATTCGTCGGCAGGCGATCGTGCCGGCGGCCTCGCGGCGCGAGAGCGCGTGTTATCCGCTTCGATCAATCGCCGTCGCGGCCCTCACTGGCGCAGCGGGCGCTTGTTCAGCTTTCTCTGCAAGGTACGACGGTGCATGCCCAGTTGCCGGGCGGCGGCGGAAATGTTGCCGTCGCACTCGGCCAGTACCGCCTGGATGTGCTCCCATTCGAGTCGGTTGACGGACATGGGACGGGCCGGCGCGGGAGCGTCGGCGTTGCCCTGGTCGTAGTCGAAGGCGCGTACGATCTCGTTGGCATCCGCCGGTTTGGTCAGGTAGTGGGTGGCGCCGAGCTTGATTGCTTCGACCGCGGTGGCGACGCTGGCGTAACCGGTCAGCATTACGATACGCATCTGAGCGTTCATCGCGCGCAGCGCGCTCACCAGCTTCAGGCCGGACGGGCCGGGCATGCAGAGATCGACGACCGCGAAATCCGGTCGCAGTGCCTGTGCCGCGGTCAGGGCCTGCGGGACATCGTTTGCCGTGGCGACCGTGAAGCCGCGGCGGGTCAAGGCGGGCCGAAGTACGTCGCAAAACACGGTGTCGTCGTCGACGAGCAGGAGATTACGGGTTTCCGTGGTCATTGATGTTCCCGGTGACTGAGTCAAGTTGCCGCGTCGGTTCTCAACGAACTGAGCGGGAGTTCGATACGCGCGCACAGGCCGCCGCCTTCGATGTCGTCCAGCCTCAGTTGTCCACCGAGCCGGTCCAGAATGGAATTCGACAGAAACAAACCAATGCCCAAACCGTCTTTGGCGGTGTCTGCGGGAACGGGATTTTTGCCGATGATATCGCGCAAACCGCCGTCCAGTCCTAGGCCTTTGTCCTGGACGTCTATGCGCAGCGTTTGATCCGACCACCGCGCGTCGATGTGCACCGCATCGGGGGACGAGTCCGCCGCGTTGTTCAGGATGTTGCGAATTGCCTGCGTGACCGAATAGTCGGCGACGATGACGGGGACCGGGGATTCACCGTGGACCTGCTGCGTCAACCCGATCTGCGGTCGGTCGTGGTGCCATTCGGCCAATACGTCGTTCAGATAACGATCCAGGGCGATTGCGTGACCGGAGTCCGCGCGTGCTTGACCGGCGTCGGTCGCCATGCGCGACAGGATGTGCTTGCAGCGATCGACCTGCCCGCGCAGGATCGTGAGCTGCTCGGCGAGATGCGCGTCGTGCGCATGTTCGTCGAGCAGCTCCGTGGTCAGAATGGCCATGGTGCCGAGCGGGGTGCCCAGTTCGTGAGCAGTCCCGGCGGCCAGCGTGCCCAGCGCCAGTAGTTGTTCCGAACGCAGCGCCTCTTCGCGTGCGCTGGACAGATCCTGATCGTGTCGCCGCAGGGTGTGACCGATGCGCGCAACGAAGTAGGCGACGAGTGCGGCGCTGACGATGAAGCCAACCCACATTCCCCAAAGGTGGGCATTGATATCGTGGTGGCTGATGTGGCCTGCGGTCATCGACTCGCTGAAAAACATCAATACGGTGTAGCTCGCCACGGCTGCGCCGGCGATCAGGCCGCCGAACCGCGGTTTCAAGGTGGCCGCCGCGATGGTCACTGGCAGCAGAAACAGAGACACCAGGGGATTGGCGGAGCCACCGCTGAAGTAGAACAACAGCGTCATCGCCAACACGTCGACCGCCAGCTGGGCCAGTAGCGTCATTTCCGTCACTGCGGTAGCGGTGCGTGACGCCGACCAGCTGTACAGGGTGAATGCAGCCAGTGTCGCTATGATCAGTGAAATGGGCAGCGTGGGGAGCGGGTAGGCGAGTACTTCGCGTGCCACGATCAAGCCCACCACCTGACACGCAATGATCAGCGCGCGCACCGCAAGTAGGTACCGCAGATATTGGTGTCTCAACGGAATCCATGCTTGCGTCGCTTTCATATCCAAGTGTATCGGCTTGTTCATACAGTCGGGTCGCGTGAGCCATGGAGTATTGCAAAAAAACCTGATTCCGACCATTTCGGGCGGCTGCGGCAACTTGTCGCACCCGCTGCGCGGGGATCGACGGAGCGGTGTCTGCGCACTGCGGCAATCGGTCGCATTGCGCCCGATCGCGAACCGATTACTATCTCCGGCAGGCCTCTTTGGCGTATTCGCTGTCGATCGCATGCTCGGCGGATATTCCTTGAATTGACGGTGTTCGTGGATTCCATACCTGGTTTCGTCCCCGAGTGCAGCACCGCGATGACCGGGTCCGTGCGCGATCCCAATGAATACGCCGGAGAGTGCCTGGCCAGGCTGAGGCGCGGACGCTCCACACGCCGCTGCCGGTTCTGCGCCGACGTTGCACGCACTTGCGTGTGGCTCAATGCAGTTAACGATCGGATCGACTCGATCTCGGGTGGCCATGCCACGCCGACTATCCTGCCGCACGTGCCGCCTGTTCGCGCGTGTAGAAGCGTCCATCACGTACAAAGCCAGCCACCACGGTCGGCTTGATGGCGGTCACGGCTCCAGAGGCCGATCTACCCGTGACCAGTTCGCCCGGCAGTCCATCGATGAGGTGCAGCGGTGCGGATCTGCCGTCGGCGAATCGGGAGAGGAAGATGGTGCCGGTCTGGGCGTCGCGAAACGCGGGCCGGAAGCCGTGCGTGCGATTGTGCTGACTGATACCACCGGTGTCGGCGAACCGGACGTTCTCACTCATCAGTGTCTTGCGGGTGACTGCGCCCGGTCTCGTCATCGGCGCGACGGTTCGCGATTTGGAAATTCCTCTAATGTGAACTGTGTTCATCTGCGCCTGCCTCCGTGGGTCGGCGGGTATGCCTGTGTTAGGAATGCACGTACGTCGCGGGCGTTTTTTGCGAATACGACCTGCGCCGTTGCAGCGGGGTTGCCGTCCGCGGGTGTGCGAAACGTGGTCCGAGGGCCGTTGCACGCAAATCATTGGCGACGATGTCAATGGCTTAACCTGCATGTTGCACCAGCCGATCGGGGACGGGTGCGAATGCATCGGCAGGGATGCGGCGCAAGTCCTGTTCGGGGCGCATTCTCGAAAGGACAGTTTGTCCCCCGTCCCCGATCTATCCGGGCCCTCGCGGGTCCAGGCACGCGGGGACTTGCCCTTCACTCAAACCATAGCTGCGGCCATGGTTTTCCCTCCAGGGCGGCGTCCAAACGCACCTGTCCGGCGCGATCATCCCGGATACTGGTGCAACATGCAGGTTAACCTCTTGCATTAAGGGGTTATGTGCCGGATGTTCCGTCCTATCTCCGGCAAATTCCTGCCTTTGCGTACGTGTACCAACCATGAATGGTGAAATGCGGGCGTGACGCCCACCGCCTGTTTTGCATCGGGTTCTCGGGTTCCGGGGCCAACGACGCCGCATTTCGGTCTAGAGTTTTGGATACGGGAAGATCAAATGACGGTCATGACCGGGCAACGGACGACATTATTCGGCAACGAGGGAACAGTGGCGACGAAAGGACCAATCAGCAACATCGGTGCAGCACTGCGGCGCTACCGCGGACAGGTCGTCGCGACCGGTCCGTACGGTGTGCAGACTGCCGCGCAGGCCAAGGAACAGGTCTTCGACCATTGGTCACACCTGGAGAAATTGTGTCAGCGGCGCTTTCCGGGCAGCGAGAATCTGGCCCATGAGGGGCTGCTGTACGTCCTGGAGCACCTCGAAACCGATAACTGGCAGCGGGTACGAACCTGGGGTGGCTCGGGACGTTTTCTGACCTATCTGCTGACGCTGGCGGCGCGCTTATTGACCGATTTTTCGCGGGCGAAATATGGCCACATCCGCATGCCGGTCTGGTTGAGCGAGAAGCAGGACCCGCTGTGGAGCGCCGCCTACCGGTTGCTGATGGTCGAAGGGTACCAGCGCCGCGAGGTCATCGACATCCTGCAGACCCGTCAACCGGGGCGTGAGCGCTGGTTTATCGAAAAGGTCGTGGCGACGGTCCGCGGTCGCTGCCAGGCGCACGACACACGCCGGGACGCCACGGTACCGATCGAAGACTGTCAGGAACCCGGATCGACCGACTATGCGCCGGAGGCCCAACTGGCAATCGAGGAGACGGAAATGCTGGAGGCCGTTCGGCAGCTGCTCGACGGCGGCGAGCCGACTGCCGCATCGAGTACCCGGCGGGTGCGCGCACTGGTGCGCCAGTTGCGTCCGCACATTAAGATGACCGAAGAAGACCGGTTGTTCTTGCGTCTTCGCCACATTGATGGATTGAAGATGAAGGCGATCGTCAATCTGCTTGGACTGACGGGAGACCCGTACAAGCGTTACCACAAAATAATTGGCGGTTTACGCGCGGCGTGGCAACGAGCGGGCCTGCTGGATACGGAAGGGGTCGAGCCATGATATCTGAAGGTGACCGCCATGATTGAAAAATCGCCCGACGAACAGGACCCGAAGTTTCTGGCCATGCTCGCGCTCGCGACCAACGCGACGGATCCGGCGGAAGACTGTCCGCCCGAAGACCAGCTCGCGGCCTTTATCGACGGCGTGCTGCACGGCGCTGCCCGCCAAGCCATGCTGGCACACTTGGATCGCTGCCCGGCCTGCCGCCAACATTGGCTGGAAGTCGCCGATCTGGTCGACGCCGACGCGGCCGAACCGGTAAAGGCGCTATCGACCGGGGAGCGCTGGGGTAGCCGTGTCAGGCAGGGTATTGAATCGCTGTTCAGCCCTTGGAAGCTCGCCCTGGCATCGGCCGCCGCGGCAGCGATCGTGGGCCTCGCGGTGGTTGTGTCGGTCGCGCCGGATATTGGCCGACAGGTTGATGCTCAGTACGCGGTGAAGGTTGATTACGCGGGGGAGCTGGCCCGTCTGGCGCAGGGCATGCCGCTGCCGTGGCAGTCCGCGGCCTTGGGATTCGGTGAAACCGATGCCAGCCTGCCGGCGCGCGCGTTCGGTGCCGGGGTATGGATCGGCAGAGCGGCATTGGTCGGCGGGGCGCAGGCGCAGGCGCCGCTGCCGCCGCCCCTCGCCGCGCCCGGTGCGCACCCGTGGCCGGCAACCGCTTGGAGCGACTACTACCAGTTTGGGCGTTGGGCCGTGTTGCTCTGGGCCCAGCTGAGTGCCGGGCAGGAAATCGCCCAATGGGCCGACCACCGCAGGGTCGCCACCGCGTTGCGGGCGGGGTTGACGGAACGCCAGGACGCAGAACGCGAGGCGGTTGACGCGCTCGGTGAGCTGCGAAAGATCGATACCCTGCTCAGTGCGCTCGAACGCGATCCGGCCAGCGGTGCCCAAGACGACCTGCGCCGGCGCCTGATGATGGCGATACAGCAGCTTGCCGCGCTAGCGCCATGAAGCCGACAGGAATGGCCGCGATCGCGGTCGCCGGGTGGCTGGCCGGGAACCTCGCGATCAATGTACCCGAAGCGGTCGCGTCGACCACGCACCCCAGAAACGTGGTCGCTTTTTACACCGATACCTACGGCGAGTTACTGCCCGCGGACGACCCGCAAGTGGCCGGTGCGGTGCGTGTATTCGAACGCGTACGGGCGGTGGCGGACCGGAGCAGTAAGCGCCTGCCGCGCCTGGTGGTCGTGGACAGCGATGGCAAACCCTGGGCCATTGCGCTGCCCGATGGCCACATCGTGTTGTCGCGCCAAGCGGTCCGAACCTGTTTCAACTTGGGCGGGCAAGCCGAGCCGTGCCTGGCCTTTGTCCTGGGGCACGAGCTGGCGCACCTGGCCAACGACGATTTCTGGCACCAGGAGGTACATGGGTTCCTCGCCGACAATCCCCTCGCCAAGCGGTTCGCCGGTATTGCGCAGGGGCAATGGCAGGTGGAAGAGCGTGAGCTGGCCGCGGATGACAAGGGTTATGTCTACGCCGCCATGGCCGGCTATGCGGTCGGGGCGTTGCTCGAACCGCAAGCCGATGGCAAGGGATTCTTCGGTTACTGGCTGCAACAGACCAATGCGCGTGCGTCGACCGCAGCGTCGAAGGCGGAAGTGCGCACGGCCGTGCTGCGGCAACGCCTGACCGCTATCCAGGACAAACTCGTCTTTTTCGAATTCGGCGTCCGTCTCAGCCATTTCGACTACTGCGACGACGCCGTGTATTTCCTGCAGGAGTTTCAGCAGGTCTTCCCGGGGCGGGAGGTGCTGAATAATCTCGGCTACTGCTATCTGCAGATGGCCCGTCAGGCCATGGCGTCGGCACGCGCCTTTTTTTACTGGATGCCGTTGCAGCTCGACGGAGAGACCCGCGCGACTGCTCTTGTAGCGCGCGGCGGAGCGCGCCTGACCTCGCTCAAACAGGCCGTGAACGGCGGCGAGGCTGAGGGCGAGCTCAGGCAAGCCGTTGATTACCTGGAGCAGGCGAGCAAGGCCGACCCGTCGTACGTTCCCGCGCGTGTCAATCTCGCGGTCGCCTATCTCTACCTCGGTCAGGCGCATCGTGCCCGGGCGACGTTGGCCGAAGCGCGCGAGCTGGCGCCCGACCGACTGGACATCCAGGGGCTGGACGCGTTGGCCCTCTACGAACAGAGTGACCCCGAAACCGATCTCTGGTCCAGCGCAGTGCAACGACTGCAGGCGCTGGCGGGTCAAAGAGGCGCCTCGCAGGCGGTGCTATTCAATCTGGCGCGCCTGCACGAGGTGCGTGCACATCACGCCAAGGCGCGCCGTTACTGGGAGCAACTCGCGAATGCGGTCGACCGACTGCCCGACCCGATCAGCGGCATCGTATGTCGTGCGCTCGGCGCGGCGCCGACCAAAGGTTGCGCACGGGACGAAACGGTCGCCGGCACGCGGTCGTCATGGCCCTGGCCGCTGCAGCTCGGCGGGCTGGAGCCGGTCTCGGCGAAGACGATACGGCATGCGCTCGTGGGTTGGGCGAGGCAAGATTTCGATTGGATCAAAGACCACCTGCACGGCCATATCTACTTCCGACCCGACGGCGGGGCCGTGGTGCTCGAGCTCGACGGGTTTGTGCAGATGCAGGTCCTAAAAGTTCAGGATCCGGCGCCGATCAGCGAGCTGCAACGCTACTGCGGCCGATCGCTGCGCCAGCGCAGCATGCCGCAAGGCGTGGTCAGTTCATGCGGCGACTGGGCGGCACTGGCCGCCGGTGACCGGGTACGTGAGATCTGGTGGATCGCGCGGTAGGCGCGTTGACGACAGCGGTCGCGGGTCTAGTTATTCGCCGAATCCCAACGACCCTCGAAGGAGCCCCGGAATCAAAATCCAGATCCTGTACCGCAAGCGGCAACTGCCGCAACGACCCGCGACGGCGTTTGTCAACATAGTTGCAGCATTTTCTATGCGGCTTTTTCCAATTGCTCCTTCGGATTGTCGGGGTTGAGTGTCATCGTCTCCGGGCGTGTCCAATTCCTCGTTGCACCACTCCAACGTGATGGGTTAGCGGCCTTTGCCTGACGGTAAACTTCATCGCGTTCAGCCAGGATCTGTATATCGTCACCACGATGTCGCTGTTCCGGTGTTACGAATTTGATAGCACTGTGCTGGTGCTCTTCGTTGTACCGGTGGACGACATGAGAGCACCACAACCGGGCTGTCTCAAGGCTTTCGAAGCCATAGTGTGGAAAATCAGGCCGATACTTTGTCGTACGGAAAAGCGCCTCGGAGAAGGCATTGTCGTTGCTGACGCTGGGTCTGCTATAGGAAGGCTCAACGCCAAGCCAATCGAGCGTTGCCCTAAGCGTTGAGGATTTCTGTATCGAACCGTTGTCCGCATGCAGACAACGCAACGTAGCCGCACAGCCTTCGGCCAATACGCCACGGCGTAGCAGCTGTGAGGCCAACGCGCCACACTCGGTTTCATGCACCTCCCAGGCGGTTATTTTGCGGCTGAAGACATCCTCCATCATGTACAGACAATAGAACAGCCCGTTCACCGGTGACTTCAGCCAGGTCACATCCCACGTCCAGCATTGGTTGGGACCGCTGGTCTGATATTAATCCGGCTTGGCTCGTTTCTGACGTGGGTTTTCGCGCCCACGATCATGCTGTTCGTTTACCTCCCGCAATAACCGATAGAAGCTTGATTCACTGGCCAGAAATAGGCCCTGGTCTGCCAGTGTCGGTACGATCTGGCTGGGCGGCAGACTCTGGAATTCAGGCAGATGACAGGTCAGCAGGATCATCTCACGCTCTTGCGATGTTAGTTTGTTATACGGCATTGGGCGTGCGGCAGTTGCTCGCCGATCAGCGACGACCTGACCGGCGCTCTGCCAGCGCCGATAGGTAGCCGGATCGATCTCCGCAGTTTCACATGCGGGAGCCAGGCATGCGCCTTTGCGGCGGGCCTGATTAATCATGACGATAATCTTCTGGCGTTGCTCGAGGCTCACTTCTCGTCCTCGGGGTCCTCGAACAGCGCATTGTACTTTTTTCGCAATATCAGCAATGCCGCCGCCTCCGCCAGGGCTTTACTCCTTACGCGCCAGCTCCTTTTCCAACTGAGCCAATTTTTGACGATCCGCTTTGGTAGCCGACTTGAGCTCCTTCTCTGAAGCCTGACTCCAGTCATTGGCCTGTTCGCAGGCTTCGCGCCACCGTCGCAACTGCTCAGGATAGATACCTTTTTCCCGACAGTAAGCAGCCACATCCGTTTCGCTCATAGTGGCGGTTTCCAGTACTGCTGCAAACTTGTCGCGCGATGTCCAGCCATTGACCGTCGTGTCCGAATCCGGCATCAGTCGCCCCTGTTCTCCGGCTTGCTTACGCCAAAGATACAGCGTCGCATCGGATATGCCTTCCTCTATCGCCAGGGCTGCAATCGACGCATTGTTCGGTGGCAGCATCTTCTTCAGCACAGACTCTCTGCGCTCTACGGAATAACCCATTAATCGTAAGCGCCAAAGAATCCGCCCCTATTTTTCCGCACGCAGGCGTACCACACT
>CBDUNM010000179.1:0-9561 GCA_965368585.1 uncultured Chromatiales bacterium
GCAGGATGCAGTTTTCGAGTTCCGTCCCAGCGGTATTCCGAATGCCAGCGTCGTGAGAACGGGCGACACTCTGAGTGCCGTGATCGGCTACCGGCATTAAAGTGCGACGGGCGTTTACAAGCTCTACGACCTCGGCGGCAAAGTCGTGGGCATGGAGGAAAAGGGGCTTGAGACCCCCTTAATCGATCCGATTGATCTGATCTTCGTTGTCGGCGGCGTGCTGGTCGGCGCGCACGCTCGCCGCAGCTGCAGTTGTCGCGATGCGGGTCGCGTTCAAAGGTCTTGCGTTGCGAAGCCTGAAGTTCACGGCGACTTCGGCCGCGCACATGGTCATCAAGGGTCGGCATGTGCCGATCCATATACTTCACCTCGCGCTTAAGTACGGCAAGCGAATACCGGATCCGCAAGGCGTCAAAGGGGCGTTTCTCTATACAGCGAAGATGTGGCGAAACGGGAAACGATATACCTTGGAGGTGGTTGTTAGAGAGAAAGACTGGACTATCCTCCACTTTCTCTTCAAATAATCGGGATTTCGCTTTCGACCGCCTGGCCAATGCAATGACTCAGAAACCTCCCCACGTGCATATTGAGCCGAGACACACAGATTGTAGATCGTGTGTTTTTTGGGACGAAACGTCGTCGGTACTTTCTCTGTCGCTGGGCTATGCGATAAGGCCTTCCGAACCAGTCGTAAGTATGGTGGACGCATTAGACAAGCAGTTAGGTATTCGCGAAAACGAATATCGCGTCGTTCTCGGCGCCTTAGACATCTTGCTCGACAAAGAGCAGCGCATGGTTTCGTTTGAGATTCGAACAAACCCGACGAACTGGAGGCCAGCAGCCTTACCACCCGTTTCGGGTGGACGAGATCCGATATTTCTCGCGTTTCTGCTGGATTTCGACGACAACAACATCGCCAGTTATGACCTGCAGGTAGAAATCCTTCAAGAAGCGTCGCGCAAGGAATTGTCCTTGCGGTTCAATGGCTATGTTGCGGCGAAGTGGGTTGCCGTCGCCGATGGTTTCTTTGCGGGTCTTACCTGGGACGACCATTTGAGTGAGCTTCGGCTGACTGATTTCGACGTCGTAGTACCAGGGTATCGATAACGGTTCAGGGCCGAACCCGATAACGCTAAAGATGAACTTTTGACAATGGGCCAAGTCTGGCGCTATTCCAGCGTTCGATCTGGAATGATTCAGCGTGAGCCGAAAGTTTGGTTTCTCAAGGCACTTTAGGATTCGAGGAAAGCCGCGTTTGGAGTAAAAGAGGGCTTGGTCTCTTTGATCGTAAGCGCTTCACCGGCACCGTTCTATCCAAAGTCATTCGTCCTTCGTAGAGTTCCAACCGTCTCTTCCGTGACATAGGAACCGCCCATGAACCGACCCGGACCTCGCCGCACGCCGGCGCAACGAGTATTCAGGGACAGACCACGGTTTCGTTTCGATGCCATCTCGGGAGTAAAGGGGGGCAGATCCCGTTTTCTTCCCCCATATTACGAAGTGCAATCTAGGCTACGTAAATAGCTCCTCGATGACGATAGTCAAAGATTCAAATGGTTCAATAGCGACGGTATCCTCGGTCACGAAAATGCCTTGAGAATGCCAGTCTGATTGATCCAGCTTGTATGCTTCAAGCGTTTGAGCCGCAGGAGAAATCAACCACAGATACCGAACGCCATAGTTCGCATACAGTGGTTTTTTGACCTCTCGATCGACGCTTTCTGTCGACGGTGACAACACTTCGCAAATCCAATCAGGCACCACCGTAAATTTGTGGCTTTCGGGAATGGTCGGGAGGCGTTCCTTTCGCCAAGCGGCAATATCTGGAACGGCAACCTCTTGATCGAGAACGAAGTGAATTTCGGGTTTTTGCAATATCCACCAGCCCCCCGGGCCTCCTCGCCCGCGCTGATAGGAACCATGAATTTCCGAACTAAGGTTTGTGGAAACCCGTATATGTCTGCCGCTAGGCCTTGGATGCGCGTGCAACTGGCCATTTAGGATTTCGCCGGTCAGCAAACTCGGCAGTTCCAAGAGCGCTTGGTATAGGTCGGGTGTAAGTAGTGTTGGTATAGGTCGGGTGTAAGTAGTGTTTGCATACGGGTAAGTCTAGGCGTTCGAGCTAATGGTGGACAGCCCAATCATTGGGACAGATCCCGATACATCAATTCACTTGAGGGCGTCGAATGCCTTGATGCCGTATTTCGGGATCGCCTTATCTGCGGTGACGATTTCCAAACCTTCGGCCTGTGACTGCGCGACCAGCATACGATCGAACGGATCCCTGTGTAGTTGCGGTAGTTCCCCGGCACGTTCACCGTGAAAAAAGGTGATCGTAAGCGTTTCAAAGCCTTCTTCTTCCACCATGGCATATAAATCGTCCGGTGCTTCGAGTTGGCCGAGTGATTTCTTGATTGAAATCTCCCACGCCGTAACCGCGCTTACAAAGATCTGGTTATTTGCGTCAGCGATCAGCGCACGTGCCGCTGGGCCAAGCCGTGAATCATCCGTAAGCCACCACAAGAAGATGTGGGTGTCCAGCAACAGTCTTCTCATTCACTCGCCTCGAAGTCGCTTATTACTTCGGGCGGCGTAGTGTCAAAGTCCTCAGAAATCGTGATCTGTCCTTTGAGCCTGCCAGGCACGCGTTGTTCGCGGGTGCCTTTATGCGGCAAGAGGTCCAGGTAAGGCTTACCGGCCTTGGCAATGATCACGCGTTCTCCCTGCCAGACCAATTCTCCCAACTCGGAAAGCCGCGATTTGGCCTCGTGCATGTTGATTTGAATGGTCATTACCGAAATCGCCGTCTGACTGAACTTAGCTAAGTCTAGCTAACACATATGAAGAGTCAACGGCAACTTTGCCAGAGGATTTCCGGGGATTTCAGTGGAGAAATTTTTGTTCTCTGAATTTCGCTAGCCGACTCAACCCCATAAGACATCCGAATCAAACTCAATCGCTTCAAATGGAGACGCCGGCACTTGGGTAGAGCACCTTGACATCAATGAGGCCATGCGGGCGGCCAGGCTGGTCCCGGATGGATAGCTGGTCCCTACGCCGATCGATTGACCGGCCCTCCGACGGGGGAGGAGGACCGCGTTGCGGGCCGGTGTCGTCGCGCCCGGCTTTGGGTGGTATGGTTCTAAAGGCCCACATACGTGTCGGTGGTTCGACTGATACTACCGGGTGGTCGTCTTGGCTTCCTCAGCGCAATGCGCATCGGAATGGCGCAGGAGTCTGAAATGAGAGCGATGGTCATCGATCGGATTGTGTCCTTGATTCACGACGAGAAGCCGTTAACGCTCGTGGATCTGCCGGTGCCTGAGCCCCTTGAGGGGGAGCTGAGGATCAAGATATCGACCTGTGGCGTGTGCCACACCGAGCTGGATGAGATCGAGGGCCGCACGCCGCCGCCGCGCCTGCCGGTGGTGCCGGGCCACGAGATCGTTGGCCGTATCGACAAGCTGGGTCCCGGTACGTGCAAATTTCGCGGTGGCGAACGGGTCGGCGCGGGTTGGATCCATTCCTCTTCGGGTACTGTGGACGAAAACCTCGACCCTGACTTCAAGGGGACGGGCAGAGACGTGCACGGTGGCTACGCGGAATACATCACGGTACCCGAGACCTATGTCTATCCCATTCCGGAGGTTTTCTCGGATCTGGAGGCGGCGCCCTTGCTGTGCGCCGGCGGTGTCGGTTACCGGGCGCTGCGACTGACGGGTATCGCGAATGGCGGCGCGCTCGGCCTCACCGGCTTCGGCGGGTCGGCGCATCTCGTGCTGCAGATGGCGCGACACCTGTACCCCGACACGCAGGTCTACGTCTTCGCCCGCGATGCTCAGGCGCGGCGATTCGCCGAAGAGCTCGGTGCCGCGTGGACCGGGCATACCACCGAACGCGCACCCGTGGCATTGCACGCGATCATCGATACCACCCCGGCGTGGCTCCCGGTGGTTGAAGCGTTGGCCAATCTACGTCCCGGCGGCCGCCTGGTCATCAACGCGATCCGCAAGGAGGATGCGGACAAGCAATGCCTGCTCGACCTGAGCTATCACGATCACTTGTGGATGGAAAAGGAGATCAAGACGGTGGCCAATGTCACGCACGCGGATCTTGCCCAGGTGCTGCCGCTCGCGGCGCAAATCCCCATTCGCCCGGAGGTGACGCCTTATAAGCTCGAACAGGCCAACCAGGCGTTGGTTGAACTCAAGAGAGGTCCGGTGCGGGGCGCCAAGGTCCTGCAGATCGATTGACGGCACGCGCCCGGTGTTCTCTGCCAAGCTATAAGGCAATGCGGTTACGAGCGCGTTTCGCACCGGCCGCATCCGCGTTTGGTCGAGCCGTTGCACATCACCTCGGCGATCAAACCGAAGTTCAACGTGGGAATCGTCGCATTGCGGGCGTCGAATTATCGCGACCAAGAACCCGCTGAGGTGAATGTCAGCACCGCCGGGCCTCGCTTGAATGTTAGCAGGCAGGGCAGTTGGTTGACGAGCCAAGGAAGTCTGGGAAATCTGTGCTGCCTTTCCGAGACGGCGATGCCGGGCAAACCGGAAACAATCGATACAATCGCGAAATTCTCGGCAAAAAGTTCTCCATCCGTCCGTGCAGAGGTATGGAGGCCGCGGCTTAGCCGCCTCGGTCGACATTAACCAGATTGTGAGGAGAAACTTCGATGAAAATTCAGGATATCCTATTCGCTACGACAGGAGTCAGCCGGTCGTCGCGTGAGTCCGCGCGTATAGTGCCGGTCGTCGTGGCGCTCGTGCTCTTTGCCGCTGGCGGCGTCAACGCCCGCGACCTCTTCCACGGCGCCACTGCATACACGAAGGCGGTGTCCGATGACTGTCCCGCTGGTTGGATAAGGTCCAGCGCCCCCGGCGGGTGCTCACCCGGGTTCTTTACGTTGAAGCTCGCCGGAATTGCTTCGACTGATAGCTGTCCCAAAGGCTGGGTGAGTTCCAGCGCCCCTGGCGGGTGCTCTCCCGGTTTTTTTACGCTGAAGACGAACGGCGCGCGCGACTCGCGACGTTCCTGTCCGGACGGCTGGGTCCGCTCCAGCGCCCCGGGCGGTTGTTCACCCGACTACCTGACGCTTGAACTGGCAGGATTGCGTGCGATAGACAGCTGTCCGGACGGTTGGGTCCGCTCCAGCGCCCCCGGCGGCTGCTCACCGGGTGACTTCACGCTGGAGCCGGGATTTGACGGAATCGACCAGGCCCGCTACCACTGCGCGTTCGGCGCAGCCTGTGATGACATGATCGAAGCGGTTTTCGCGCTCGGTGGCACGTGTTCAAGTGACGGCCCCGATACGACCTGCGACCTTCCTCCCCTGAACGAGGATTGAGTCGGCTAGGAGACGGCGGCCGCGGTCAGCCGACTTGCGGCCGCCTGTCCTGGTCCAGCGCATGTTTATGTCCATCGATTAGCTGTAAGTGGCGAATGCGTATTTTTCTCTTGGCTCGTCAGCGATATCTGTAGGTGAACTGCGGTTCTGGTAGAGCGCCAAGTGCATGATAGAGCGCGATTTCCATTGCGTGTAAGGTTCGAAATTCGAAGGTTTTTCTGGAGGTCAGTTGCGCCTTGGCAGTGAAGCCTTCCACGACGCCGCTGGAAAGTCGGCCTGTGGCCCGAAAGCAGTTGAGCAGCAGCGGACGTTGAGCGCGCAGCATTTTCGCGACCTTCTCCAGTGGCGCGATTTGCGAACGCATGGTCTTGGTACACCATCGGTCCGGGAACTGGCCGGCCCAGTACATCGGCGTGGATCGAGATGGTCGGCAGGTTGGTGGTGATGTCCTTCGTGCCGATTTCGACCTTGTCATTCTGCATCTCTTGCGGGTGTGCGAACAGGACGTCGTCGATCATGTTCAGTTCTTTGAGCGACGCGGCGCAGACCAGGGCATCGAAGTCACTGCGGGTCACGAGGCGGAATCTTTCGGACATGTGTTTTCCTCCTGCCGGATGAAAATGGCACAGCCGCCCGTAGCTGGAGGTCTGATGCGATGACTCCGTGGGGCGGGCGGTGAAACGGATCGCTGACAACGCTCCGGCGTGTGCTTTGTGGCGCCGTCCGGGCGTGCGGGGGCTCTGCCATGGTTCGCGCATCCACGCTGGGCCTATTGATGAGCCGGTGTCAACCAGGTTTGCGGAACACACGGCTGGTTGCTCGGGAGGTACCCACAGATCTCGATCGGCAGGATTTAAACTTACGCCGATATTGCCGATAAGCGGGCAAGGCAGCGCCCTGGGGACGACAGCATCACGTTGGCTCTCGCCCGATCCGGCAATACTGCCGAAACATAACCACCCGCCGCATGAACCCGGATGACGAGGTCCGACTGGCGGGCAAGAACGCAGCAACGCAAGCCTGAACCGGCAGCAAAAGGAGTCTGCAATGCCAGATCAGTTCGAAATCATCTTCTATGGCACCAAGCGAAGTGGCGACGAGAAACTGGCCGTCATCGAGCGGGTACGCACCTTGCTGCGACTCGACGACCAGCAGGTTGCCCGACTGTTCGCCAGTCATCATGGCGTGATACTCAGCAGCACAAGCGACGAGGCCAAGGCCCAGGGTATCGTCCGGGCGCTGGTGATGGCCGGCGCGTCGGCCAACTACCGCAACACCAACAGCACTGGCCAGTGGCAACAGTGGGAACTCGAGGAAACGAAAGAGACGGTTCCCAAACAGGTGTTCAAGTGCCTCGCCTGCGAACACAGTTGCGACGTTGACGAGGGCCGGGAGGCGCCCGATATATGCCCCGAATGCGGCGTCGTGCAGTCCAAGTACGATGCCGTGGAGGCGAGTAAACGTGAACGCGAAAGGATTCGCAACAGCCTGCTGGCGGCCCGCGACGCGCGGCAGAACCAACAGGAGCGCGAACTGGAACGCCTGCGCCAGGCCGACCTGCGCAAAGAGATCGAAAAGGAACTGCGCAAGGAATTTGCCGAGCACGGCCGCAAGGCGCGCATTCAGAGCATCAGCGCGGCGGCCGCCACGTTCATACTGGGTATCGCCGGCGCGGTCGGTTACAACATGTGGGCCAATCCGCCTGCCGATGTGGCCGCGGCCGCGGCGCAAACAGCACGGGTGACACCGGCAAGTAACGCCGATCGGGCATTGACGATCGCCAATCAACTGGTCGGCCAATTCGATACCAACGCCCCCCCGGGCCTCGCCAAGACGCTGCCGGCGACCATAGCCGATGCCGCCGACGGGTTGCCCGGGCAGTTACCCCCAGTCCCGCAGTCCAGCCCTGATCCATCGGCCCCTGCGCTGGAGAGCACTGCGCAGTGGTATCGCGGTATGGAACAGGACCCCTTGGCACAGGCGCGCATCGACACGGTCGCCGAGGCGCATCTTGCCAGCGGCCAACTCGACGCCGCTCAGCAGGCGGCGAGTCTGTTCCACTCATCGCCGCACAAGGTGGACCTGCAAACCCGGATCGCCAATGCCGGCGCAGCGGCCGGAGAGCCGCAGAGAGGCCGCTTGCAGCCGTACCAGATCCTGGCCCAGATCGAACAGCTTCCGCAGCTGCACGACAAGGTGGCCGGGATGTTGTCATTGGAAAAGCTGCAGGGCACACCCGCCGCGTCGACTGCGCCCGATACCGCGTTGCGCGCGTTGTTCCAATCCGACTCGTCGGGCACCCTGGATCGCCTCAAGGCCGAGGCACTGATAGCCTCGACCCGATTCCGCCAAGGCGATTCAACAGCGGCCTGGGAATGGTTTGCCGCGGCCAACGAGACGCTACTGACGATGCGCAATCCGATCGATCAGCTGGCGGCCCTGCCGGTGTTGGCCGTTCGCTACTTCGAGGCCAACGATATCGACACTGCGCGTGAACTTCTCGGCTGGTCGAGGCGCGGCCTGATGTCGCTGCCGGCCTCGCCGCGCCGCGCCGACATCGTCGAATCCTCAGCCCTCGCCTACGCGACCATCGGGATGATCGACGAGGCCGCGATGACAACCCGGTACTTCTTCACCTCGCACCTGGAGCGCGATCTGCGTCTGGCGCGACTGGCGCGCGATGCCGCACTGCAAGGCAAGATTCTGCCGGCCGAAGGTCTGCTGTCGTTGATCAACAGCGACGCCCAGCGCGCGACCACACGTGCCCAGATCAGCCTGCTTGCGCGCTATCAGGGCGAGGAAGCGCTGGCCGACGCGATGGCAGAAGACGCCCGACGCGACAGTGTCGAGCTGGCACAACCGGCAGCCCAGGTAGTGGCCAGTGAACTGATGCGCGCAACAGGCCGCGGCGACCGTGAAAACTTCGACCGCCTCAAGCAGAACGCGAGCCGAATGATGCCTGAGCAGGTCGGCGAAGCGTTTGAGCGGGCCAAGGCGGTCATCGCAAGAAACCTTGCCTGGGTCGGCGAAACCACGGCCGCCAGCAGGATGGCCGACTCGATCAGGGATCCTCAACAACGGCTGTCGACCCAACAGAAGCTGCGCGATATCAAGGCGTTGATCGATCTCGAAAAAGCGACTGCCCAAGGCCCTGGGCTGGCCTCACGCCAGTTGCGCTGAGGCGACAGGGCGGGTCGGTCTCCGCCGGCGCAACACGGGTCCGCCGATGCCTGCGTCGATAAAGGAGACACAACTCGGGCGGATGCGGCGGTGGTCCCAACGCCCCGCCCATGGCCGCGTTCGTTAGGATTGCCGGTGCTGCGCCGTCGGACCAGCTTGGCCGATCGGCCGACGAGGCCTAGCCGTCGCTATGGCTCGAGGGGGATCGGGCGAGAGGCAACGCCAGATTTTTCAGAAAACCGATCAGGACAAAACGTACCGTCGAAGACCATGGCCTCAATGGACGCCAAACCCCGTGATTCGTGCACGCCACCCTCGGCATGATGTCCGCCCTCGTGCAATATGCGGGATAGGTCGCATCAAAACCAAGGGTATCTACTTTAACCGTTGGGTAAGCAGCCAAGACGGGTGACCTGTTGACGCGCCTGCTCGCGTGGCACTTTCAGCCACCGAGAACGTTTAGGTCCGCGTTTACAAGCCTGCTTGCGGACGTCCTGATCATCCAGCAATGTCGTGACCAGCACCTGACCTTTGACCTTGGTCTCTCGTAGTGTCAACTCGTTCGGACAGGCCTCGAACTGCCCTGCCGTCATCCACTGCAGACGCTGTTTCGGCTTCGGCCATGAGACGAGGTGATCGCGAGCAACGAGCCGTTGGCCGCGGTGAAAGCCCGTTTTACGGGCGCCGTTCTTGTTGTTTCCAACATCATGCGGATGGGACTGTTCCGGAATCTCATGACGCGGATTGGTTTTGGACATGACTCGGAATGTGGGAAACGTATACGCCTGGCATCCAGAGTTTGGGCATTACGCATGGCGAACAAATTCAACCGAGCATGCTGGGCCCCGTGCTTGCAGGAATGGTTGCCTGGTAACAAACATTCTAACAAGGCAGGCCAGCCTTCTTGAGATGCATCAATCGCTCAGCCAGATCTCAGTGACCCTCGATTCCTTAAGTAAGCGCCATTGAGCCTGGCCTGCATGTTGCACCAGCCGATCGGGGACGGGCGCGAATGCATCGGCAGGGATGCGGCG
>CBDUNM010000180.1:0-9493 GCA_965368585.1 uncultured Chromatiales bacterium
GCCCAGGCCGCCTCCACCGCGCTCAGCATCGGATCGTTGTAGCGGCCCAAAAGCGCCAGCCAGCGCGAGGCGCGCAGCATGAAAATGCCGCTGTTCCACAGGTAGTTGCCACTGTCCAGGTAGGACTGGGCGGTAGCCTGGTCGGGTTTTTCGACGAAGGCCTCCAGCAGACAGGCCGGTCCTGCACCCTCCCGGGCCCCTTTACGGATGTAACCGAAGCCGGTCTCCGGCGTGCCGGGCACGATGCCGAAGGTCACCACGGCACCCTCCGCCGCGTTGGCGGCACCGGCGGCCACCGCCGTGCGGAAGGCGTCGAGATCGCGGATCACGTGATCCGCGGGCATCGCGATCAACACCGGGTCCTCGCCGTTGGCGCGGGCCGCCAAGGCGGCAAGGGTCAGTGCGGGCGCGGTATTGCGCCCGACCGGCTCGAGCAGAATCAATCCGGCCCGGTGGCCGCCGGCACGCAACTGCTCCGCGACCAGAAAACGGTGCGCCTCGTTGCACACCACGTAGGGCGGCAAGACCTGTGCGCCGGTCAAACCGTCCAGGCGGGCAGCAGTTGCCTGCAGCAGGGTTTGTTCGTGCACCAGCGGCAGGAACTGCTTGGGATACGCGCTGCGCGACAGCGGCCAGAGCCGCGTACCCGAACCGCCGGAAAGGATCACAGGTCGAATTTGCATCAAGTGAAAGCCGTTTTGGAGGAAGTCAGCCGCGAATTACACCAGCCGCCGCCAATGCCGGTCAAACGGCGGCGGCGTTTCGACCGCCCGCGCCATGATGCGCGAGCGAGCCGGTTCGAGCTTAGTATTGGAAAACCCGATCAAGCGATCTGGAACAACTTGTCGAAATTCGCGATGCGCAGGATCTCCTTGATGCCGTCGTTGCCGTTGACCAGTTGCACCTTGGCGGCACCGCTACCGTGATCGCGCAACTGCAACAACATGCCCATCGCGGAGCTGTCCATATGGTCGGCCGCCTGCAGATCGACCACGTAACGCTTCTCACCTTTCGGAAATTGTTTGTAGGACTTCAGGAAATCCTGGTGCGTCGAAAAATCGAAGCGTCCGTCGACTTGAATCGTTACCGTACCACCATCGGCGGATACGTTGCTCGCTATACTCATTACTCTTACCTCTCAGTACACATTATTGGGTTGTCAAATACCGCCACTGGCACTCCACCGAGACCCCGGTCCCGGAAGAAACCCGCTCCACCCGATCACACAGCTCGCGCAGACGCCGCGACTCGCCAAAGGCGCCCGCCTCCCCATCCGCCGATGACGGGTCATCCGCCATCACCTTCACCGTGATATTCAACCGACCGGCGGTCGGGACGGGTTCGTCGGCGACGTGAATCGCTATGCCGCCCGCCTCGCGACGGTTCAACCGCTCGATCAGTTGCTTTTGATAGGCGATTTGCGAACCCGGAGTCAGGCTCCCGGCCCGGCACGCCGGTCGGCACACGGCAAGCCGGCAGCTGCTCCGGATTGGCGCCGCCCCTGCGCCGGATCAGGACATCCGGGATGCCGCCGATCCAGATCCGTGCGGAACTCTGTGCGCGGTTGAACTCGATCCCGCAAGCGGCGAGAAAGATCCCCGCCGGCAGCAGCCCCGCCAGACGGCGATTGGTTTCCGCCATCACTTCCTCGATGCCGAAGCCCTTCGCCGAGATGGCGTAGAAAACGTCCGCCGCGGGCAGACTGCCCGTCGCAGCCGTCGGACCGTGACCGGTAAAGTCACCGATCAACAGATTCGCGCTGCCGTCGGGTTTCTCCGCGGCCAGCAGCAGAGCGCCGTTGCAGAGCGACATCGGCGACAGGCTGTAGCGGGTATTGGGCAGGTCCAGGCGATCGCGATCGACTTTCGACCGGAATACGTGGTGCGCGGCCGCCTGTTCGATTTCGATCCGGACCCGATGGTAGGCAAGCTCGCGGCGTTCGCGATACTGCGCCTGAAAGCTGTCGCTGCGTCGGATCACCGCGTTGACCCGCGACCCGAGCGCCTGCGGATTGATCGGCTTGGCAATGAACGGGTGCCATCGATCCTCGCGCCCGTCGACGTCATCAGAAAGTCAGAAAAGCTCAATCGCGCCTTCGTTCATGCTTGCCTGTGCCACGGGCTTGCGCTGGCGCGCATTGGTCTCGGCAACGTACGCGTCGAGCGCCGCCTTCAGCTGCTCGAGCTCGCCAACGAAGTCGTCGCTGGTGCCGTTTTCGGCCCGGCGCAGCGACGTCAGCCCGCTTCGCGTATTGCCGACCAACCCCTGAATACGGGCCAGATGCTGTTCCGCATAGGTCGACAACTGGCACACGATGTCTTCGAATTGCAGCGACCTGACCGCGTTGCCGACCAAACTGTCGATCTGCGCGGACGACGTGGAAACCTCACCCAACGCCTTTTCGACCGATCCGTGCAGAACCTGGATCCGTTCCGTCATCGCGTTGACCTTGGTCTTGGATTCAATCGCGAACTTCATGTCCTGCGACGCGAGCCTGCGAATGGCCTCGCGCGCCCCGCCGATGTTGTCCATCGAGCTGTGGACGACTTCGCGTATCTCGTCGTTGAACCGGTCCGACCTGAGCGAGAGCTTGCGCACCTCGTCGGCGACGACCGCGAAACCACGCCCGTCGTCACCCGCCCGGGCCGCCTCGATTGCGGCATTCAACGCCAGCAGATTGGTTTGATCGGCAATCAGCTTGACGTCGTTCAACAAGGCATTGGCCTGCTCCATATGGCTCACGACAGCATTGATCCGCTCGTCCATTTCCATGCTGTTGGCACTGGTGGCGACGACATAGTCGACAACATGCCGCAAGACCGTATCGATCTCTTCTGCGAATTCGGTGAAGGTGACTTGTCCGTCACTCGCGCCCTGATCACTGCGCATCTGCTCCATCAGGTGAGTGACCGCTTGCTGTTGGGTGCTGGATTCGCCATTCAAGCCGTTGAAGGCGTCCTGCAGCGTTCTGACGGCATCCGACACCAGCGCCTGGATCTGCCGTAAGTCGGCGCGCATCTCCTCGACGACCAGAAGCAGGTGGGTTTCCACGTGGCGGAGCAGCTCGGTGACTCCGTGCTCCACCCGCGCCACCTGGTCGTTGAGGGACCGATTCGCGCTGGCGGCGGCTACCGTCCTGCGACGCTGCGCGAACACCCAGGCGACGGCCGCGCCGCCGCCGATGAGCGCAACCGCCGTCCCGGGAAACCATTGCGGCCAGACCCGGCTCAGCAGCGCCACACAAACGCTGATCGCCACGGGAAAAATGTAAGGCCTGGCGCTGGAGTTCTCCACCGAGATTGCAACTCTGCGTGTATGCGTTCACGCCGTGATGGCGCGAATCCCTGGTTGATCGGTCACCTGCAGTATCGGCGGCGTTGCGCCAAAACTTGAACCTCGGCAGGAAGCCGCAAGCGGCGCGCAGGCTTGCTGATTCGCGCTCATTCACGCCTCGACCAGTTCGACCAGCCGCTCCGGTATCCTGCCGAGCGACAGCACTTCGTGCGCGAAGCCGCGTTTCACGACTTCACCCGGCATACCCCACACCACGCTGGTCTTCTCGTCCTGCGCAACAACAGTGGCCCCGGCCGCCCGCATCTCACCCAAACCCTCGACACCATCGGCGCCCATCCCGGTCAACATCAGGCCAATCGCATTGGGACCCGCGTTCCGCGCCAGCGAACGCATCATCACGTCGACCGAGGGCTTGTGCCGGTTAACCGGGGGGCCGTCGTTCAGCCTGCACACGTAACGCGCGCCGTCGCGCACGATCATCAGATGACGGTCGCCCGGCGCGAGGTAGGCACGCCCGGGCAGCACTTGCTGCCCGTCAACCGCCTGTACGACAGTCAACGGCGACACGCTGTCGACCCGTTTGGCGAAAGCCGCGCTGAACGCGACCGGAATATGCTGGGTGATCACGATGCCGGGCATATCCGGAGGCAGGCGCGCCAGCACGTCCTTGATGGCCTCGGTGCCACCAGTCGAGGCGCCGATACCGATGACTCGGTCGGTGGCGCGAAAACGAACCATCGCGCGGCGCGGCGTGTGCACCGCGTCGGCACCCAGCCGCTCGGGTATGTCGTTGCTCACCTGGCGCCGGGTATTTCGTTCGAGCGGGCGGACGCGCGCCTGGGCCGCGGCGCGCACTTTGTCCAATAGCTCGTCAGCGCATTCCTGCAAACCCCCGGCGCCATAGACCTTCGGCTTCGCGACGTAGTCCACCGCACCGAATTCAAGGGCGCGCAGGGTAATTTCCGCGCCTTGTGCGGTCAGCGACGACACCATGACGACCGGCATCGGCCGGAGCCGCATGAGGTTGCCGAGAAAGGTAACGCCGTCCATACGCGGCATTGCGACGTCGAGGGTCAGGACGTCGGGGTTCAACTGCTTGATCTTGTCGCGCGCCACATAGGCGTCGTGCGCCACGCCCACCACCTCGATATCGGTCGTGCGCGCGAAGATGCTGCTGAGCATCTGTCTGACCAGCGCCGAATCGTCGACGATCAGTAGTCTAATCTTCTTGTCACTCATCGCGCTGCCCACGGTCCGTTGAAAATAGCTCGACCTCGCCTTGCACCGGTGTGTGGACGAGCTTGTTCCGGTAAGCGGACTCGCGACGCACCACGGTATCGTTGTGCAGGTGCCGCAGGCGCTTGACCAGAACACGGCCGGACTTCGGAAAATAGACGACCTTTCTCGGGTGAATGTCCGCTACGTCCTCGCCGATCAAAGGGATGTTCTCCGCGTCCAGATACTCGCGTACAAACGCGATATTTCTCTCGCCGATATCGGTCATCGAGGGAATGATCTGTCCGCCGCCGAATATCTTGGCCACGAGGTGCTTCTTGCCGCCGCCGTTCTTCAGGATGTCGTTGATCATGTGCTCCATGGCGAAATTGCCGTAGCGCGTCGCGGAGCTGAGGATGTCGTTGGCACCGTTCCAGCCCTTCGCGTCGCTGCCGATCGGCAGCATGAAATGATTCATCCCGCCGATACCGAAGGCTCGGTCGCGAATGCAGGCCGAAACGCAGGAACCCAGAACCGTCGTCACCAGTTCATCCTGGATGGTGACGTAGTATTCGCCGGGCAGAATCTTGGCGGCCGCCCTACAGTGCGACTTGTCCCAGTAGCGATTGATCTGTTCGAACCCCGGCAACGGCCGATCGAGCGCCGCGCCTGTCGGGTGTATTGATGGCAGCACCGGCATGCGCTTACCCGACTTTGCGGTAGATCGTATTGCCGACCAGCTCGAACCGGTCGGTCGTCGTGTACAGGGACTCCGAGTGCCCGATGAACAGATAGCCGCCCATCGGCAACACGTCGGCGAAGCGCGACACCAGGCGCTCCTTGGTTGGTTTGTCGAAATAGATGATGACGTTGCGGCAAAAGATCATGTCGACAGGCGGCATGGTCCACTGATCCATGAGATTCAACTGCGAGAACTCGATCAGCTGGCGAATGGATTCGCGCACCCTGGCCTGGCCGGTCATGGCCCCCTTTCCCTTGAGAAACCAGCGCCGCAGGCGCTGCTTGTCGACGCCCTCCACTCGGCTCATGCCGTACACCCCGCGACTCGCCCGGGCGAGCACGTTCGAATCGATATCGGTCGCGTATATTTTCAGGTCCCACGCGGGCGACGCAGGTAAATTCTCGCTCACGGTTATCGCCAGCGAATTAGGTTCCTCGCCGGTCGAGCAGCCCGCCGACCAGATCCGCAGTTCGCGTTGCTTACGATTTTTCACCAGTAGCTCGGGCAGCGCCGTGGCGCGCACGAACTCGAAATGGTGGTTTTCGCGGAAAAAGGCGGTGAGGTTGGTCGTGATCGCGTTGACCAGTTCACCCGTTTCGCTGTCCCCCGCCGGGCTCTCCAGGTACTCGCAGTAAGACCGGAAATCACTGAGACCCAAGGCCCGCACGCGTCGCGACAGGCGCGAATAAAACATGCTGAACTTGTCATCGCTGACCACGATGCCCGTGCGCGCGTTCGCCAGGCTGCGCAGGAAATCAAAATCTGCTTTGGTAAACCTGAACTCGCGGTTCTCAGCCGCATGCATGGCAGTCGATCTCCAGTTCTCCTCAACAACTTCGTTCACTTCGGTAAACGCAGTTTCCGGCAGCGTCAGCGCACGTCCGCAAACAACTCAATACCGATCTCTTGCGCTGCAGTCCAGGTTGGGCTCCCGCAACGTGGAGGAGGCGGATTTGCTATTGAGATCCATGGCGTTTGCAGTCCTCGCTGGTTAGTCCATCGATGTCCGGCCCAGACCGAGCGGCTGGTCCACACCCATCACCCGCGACGCGCGCCGCAGCGCGTCGGAGGCCGCCTGCCAACAGACCTCCCGGCCCTGTCCGACAGCCTCCTTGACGCAGGCGGCGAGCAGCTGCAGACCCGCGCCGTCGATGACCTCGATCGCGCTGCCGTCGATGGTCAGCGGCCCGGCGTTTTCCAAGGCCCGATGACACGCCTGGTAGAACTCGCCAACGTCGCCGATAACCAGACTGGCCTCGAGGCGCAGCACGGATTGCGCAGCGCCCGGTGCCGGCGCTGCCTCGATACCCGGATCCGCCAGCGGATCAGGCGACATGAGTGGTTTACTGTTGCTCATTAACCAGTAACCGTTGGTTGAGATAGTCGCGACAGAGGTACCGGAACTCCTCCGCCGATTTACTGTGCGCGCGATACTCGAAAACCGTGCGCCCGGCGCCCGCGCTTTCCGCGATAACGGCCGCTTCCCGAACGGCGGTCGCCAGCAGGTACGACGGGAAATGCTGCAGCAGCTTCTCCTGCACTTCGCGCGCCAGGCGGCGGCGCGTCAAGTAACGGCTCATGAACAGGTAAGTATGGAGCGGCGCGACGCGGTACGATACGAAGCGCTTGAAGGTAATCATCAGCCTGGCCAGCCCGGTCAGCGGGAGATAGTCACCGGCGACCGGCACCAGCACGTCGTCCACCCCCAGCACCGCGTTGGCGACCAGCAGCCCTGACGACGGCGGACAATCGAAGATCAGATAGTCGATATCCTCACGCACCGCGTCGATGGCCTCACCCAGATAGCGGGCGCGCTCCGTCCCTCCCGACAGTTCCTCGACCTCCGACAACCGCTCTCCGGCGGGAATCAGCTGCAGAAGTTCGCGCGTATCGACGGCGTGTTCGAACATCGGGCTGGCGTTGAGAAAGACCTCGTCCATGCCGCGACGCGGCGCGCGAAAAATGCCCAGACAGGGTGAAAGATGGCCTTGCGGGTCCAGATCCGCCAAGGCCACGCGATGCCCTTCCAGGGCCAGGGCATGCCCGAAGTTGACCGTTGTCGTGGTCTTTCCGACGCCGCCTTTCTGGCCGATGACTGCAATGGTGCGCATGTGTGAGGTTCGCTCGCCCGGCGGTTATTGTGGATCGATGAGGTGCAGTTCGCGCATGTCGAACAACTGATCGATGTCGAGCAGGATGACCATGCCATCGGCGACGGTCACCATGCCATTGAGATAGGATGAACCGATGCAGCCGCCCAGGCGCGGTGCCGGCTTGATGTCCGGGCCGGCAATGTCCATTACGTCGGACACGGCATCGACCACCGCCCCGATGACCCGTACGCCGCCTTGGGCATCGCGTACGCTCATCACGATCACCACGGTGGTGGCGGAGTATTCTGGGTCCGGCAGGCCGAAACGCACCCGCAGATCGATGACCGGTACGATGGTGCCGCGCAGGTCCAGCACGCCTTTTACGTACGCCGGCGCATCGGGTAGGGACCTAGCGGTCTCCCATCCCCTGATTTCCCGCACGCGCAGAATATCCACGCCGTATACCTCGCCGCCGAGGTAGAAACTAAGGAACTGGCGGCCGGCCTCGGCGGCCGCGCCGGGGTCCGGATCGGTCGAACCCGGTTGCATAGTCATTACTGCGCTTCCACCTTCGGATCAGGACGCGACTTTCAGCTCGACTGCCATGAGCGTGTGAACGATGCTGTCCGACAATGATTCGATGTCGCCACACTCCCGCTCGGCCCGTGCGGCATTACCGCTGTTCGTGAGATTAACGATCTCGCGGATGGGCCCGTGCAACTGTTCGTGCTCGCGTTCCATCTGCTGCATGTCGGCCATGTGCCCGCAATCCCGCATACTCGAGCGGTACAGTAATTTGCCGAGTACGCAATCACGGTGCGAAACCGCCTCCTCGCGGGTCAAGGATTGCGCCCCGTCGAGAATGGCACTACGCCCGATGCGCCGCGCGCGGCGAACGCGCGGCGTAGAAGTTCAGTTTGGCCGGCTGGCCGCCCGCGTCGATCGCCGCCGCATCGTGCTGTTCGATCTGATCCAGCAGGGCGTCCGGATTGTGCGGCGTTTCGAAAAACGCCATCATGCGCTCCATCTCCTGTGCCTTGTCGTACAGCGACGACGAAGCCGCCGACGTCTGCTCGGCCAACGCCGCGTTCTGTTGGGTGACCTCGTCCATCGACGTAATGGCCTGATTCACCTGATCGATCCCTGCCGCCTGCTCGGCGCTGGCGGCGGCGATCTCCGCGATGATGTCGCCAACCTTCTTGACCCCGGTGACGATCTCGCCCAACGTCTCGCCCGATTGGTTCACCAGTTCCGAACCCGCCTGCACCTTGCCGGCCGAGTCCTGGATCAGTTCCTTTATTTCCTTGGCGGCGGTTGCGCTGCGCCCGGCCAGGTTGCGGACCTCCGTGGCGACCACGGCGAAGCCGCGTCCCTGTTCTCCGGCCCGGGCGGCCTCGACCGAGGCGTTCAGCGCCAGCAGGTTGGTCTGGAAGGCGATTGCGTCGATCACGCCGATGATCTCGGCGATCTTGCTCGAGGCGGTGTTGATCTGGCCCATGGCGTCGATGGCGTTGTGCACCACTTCGCCGCCCCGCTCCGCCAGCTGCCGCGCGCTGGCCGCCACCTGATTGGCCTGCTGGGCGTTGTCGGCGTTGTCGCGCACAGTCGACGTCAATTCTTCCATCGAGCTGGCGGTCTCCTGCAGGCTGGAGGCCTGCTGCTCATCTTCTACAAGGTAAATTTTGCCACCGGCGCTATGATCATACTGGCCCATGGTGCCTTCGACCTCAGGGTGGCCGGCGTGACCAATGAGGACACACTCACGGCCCTCGGTACTAAAACTGGCCACTTCCATATGTACCTTGGTCACCAGCGGGCAGGTTGCGTCAAACACCTGCAAATGGCGCCTCTGCGCTTCACTACGTACAGCCTGGGAAACGCCGTGCGCGCTGAAAATAACAATGCAATCGTCGGGCACTTCCTCCAGTTCATCGACAAACACTGCCCCGCGCGACCGCAGGTCATCGACAACAAACTTGTTGTGTACCACCTCGTGGCGAACGTAGATCGGGGCACCAAACACTTCCAGCGCACGATTAACAATATCGATGGCCCGGTCGACGCCAGCGCAAAAACCCCGGGGGTTGGCCAGTTGGATCTCCATCAGTGCAGCTCCGCCGGCTCGACCCGGTGTATCAGCACGTCAAAC
>CBDUNM010000181.1:0-9452 GCA_965368585.1 uncultured Chromatiales bacterium
TTGGCTTGCTTCGAACTCCGGCGCCGTCACCCAGACCGATACGCCGGCGCCGAGCCACTATACTCGCACACTGAAGCGTGCTTTTTCGCGGCCGGCAAGTGGAGGTGCAGGACGCCGCCGCGAATTCGCGGCAAGTACGACCATCGACACGAAAGAGAGTATGCGCGGATAAGCGACCCAAACAGGCTTTTGGGTAGCAGCCCCCGATATGAGGACAAGTAGGATCGCATGAATGGGAAACCCGTCGTCCTGGTGACGCGCCGACTCCCTCCGGCTGTAGAGCAACGCCTGCGGCGCGATTACTCTGCGCGGCTTAATGCCGAGGACGAGGTCTATTCCAGCAGCAAGCTGCTCGAGCTCGCGGGCGGCGCGGACGCGATCATTCCCTGTCATACCGAGCGGCTTGACGCCGACGTTATCGCCCGACTGCCCACGAGTGTACGCGCCATCTGCAGTTTCTCGGTCGGCTACGACCACATTGACCTCGATGCCGCCAAAGCGCGCGGCATCGTCGTGACCAACACGCCCGAGGTACTCAACAATGCGACCGCCGAGGTGACCATGCTGCTGCTGTTGGGTGCGGCGCGACGAGCGCACGAAAACGCGCGCATGCTGCGAACTTCGACGTGGCAGGACTGGAGCGCCACCGACCAACTCGGCATCGAAATTACCGGCAAGCGTCTGGGCATCATCGGTATGGGACGGGTCGGCCAGATCGTTGCCAGGCGCGCGCGCGGCTTCGATATGGAGATTCACTACTACAACCGCCGCCGGCTGGATCCCGAGGTCGAGTCAGGCGCCACTTACCATGCGCAACTGCAGAGCCTGCTGCCGCTGTGCCAGGTTCTATCGATTCACTGTCCGGCGACCCCCGCAACCCATCGCCTGGTCAACGCAGAACTGCTTGCGCAGCTGCCGGACGGCGCGATACTGATCAACACCGCGCGCGGCGCTATTGTGGACGACGACGCGTTGATTGCCGCCCTGACAACCGGCAAATTGTTCGCCGCGGGGCTCGACGTGTTCAACGATGAGCCGAACATCGATCGGCGCTACAGGGCGCTGGACAATACGTTCTTGCTGCCGCATATAGGCAGCGCGACCCGAGAAACCCGCGATGCCATGGGATTCCGGGCGCTGGACAACCTCGACGCCATCATGTCGGGAAAACAACCCAGAGACCAATTGGTGTGAACGCGCGTCGAATTTGCTTCAGTACGCAGACGTCTTCTCGATATCGTGCTGTGCATCTCCGGGCAAGGTAACAAACTTCTGACTCAGGCACATTCGATCGTCAGCGCAACCGCTTTTCCCAGCGTATTCGCCGAGATACACCCGCGCTCCGCGATAACCACCAGTTTGGGGAGTTCTGCAGCCGGATCGCACCGCGCGCTGACCTGCATGTGGATGGCCGTGTAGCGTGCCGGGGCGTCCGCCAGTTCCCCCGAAATCTCCGCCTTGGCGTCTTGCAGGTCGATGTCGCGCGCCTTGGCCGCGGCCAGCAGGTTGCTCATGAAGCAGCCGCCGAGCCCCATCAACAGGGCCTCTCCGCCCATTGGACCCTTGTTCTGCCCCCCTTTAGACTCCGGCCGGTCCATGATCCACTCGTGCTCGCGCGCGCGACCGCGCGATGACGAATGATCGACCTGTTCAACGTTGACATGGATGGTTGGCATCGCCTAGCTCCTGTGCGGAAATCGGTGGTTTACTTCATGGTGGGCATATGGAAATCAGCACCCGCCCGCATACCCGTCGGCCAGCGCGAGGTGACGGTTTTCAGTTTGGTATAGAAATGTACGCCTTCGACGCCGTGCATGTGGATATCGCCGAACAACGACCGCTTCCAGCCGCCAAAACTGTGGAAGGCCATCGGTACCGGTATGGGAACGTTCACGCCTACCATACCCACCTGAACGCGCGATGCGTAGGTACGCGCGGTGTCGCCGTCACGGGTAAATATCGCCGTACCGTTGCCGTACTCATGCTCATTCACGATCTGCAGCGCACGGTCGAAATCCGGCACCCGCACCACGCACAGCACCGGACCAAAGATCTCTTCGCGATAGATCCGCATCGAGGTGGTCACACGATCGAACAGACAGCCGCCGAGAAAGAACCCGTTTTCATGCCCGGGGATGCTCAGGCCGCGGCCGTCGACCAACAGTTCGGCGCCCTCCTCGACCCCGACATCGACATAACCACTGACCTTCTCCAAATGGGCTCTGGTCACCAATGGACCCATCTCGGCCCCGCTGTCGGTGGCAGGTCCGACCTTGAGCGCCGCAACGCGCGGAGCGAGGCGTCCGATCAGCGCGTCCGCGGCCTCGTCGCCCACGGCGACCGCCACCGAAATAGCCATGCACCGCTCACCCGCCGAGCCGTACGCGGCGCCGATCAATGCGTCAGTGGCCTGATCGAAATCCGCGTCGGGCATCACGACCATGTGATTCTTCGCACCGCCGAGTGCCTGGACTCGCTTGCCGTGCCGGGTCGCCGTTTGGTAAACGTACTCTGCGATTGGCGTCGAACCGACAAAACTCACCGCCGCCACTTCCGGGTGCGTCAACAGCGTATCGACGGCCTCTTTGTCGCCGTTGACCACGTTCATTACCCCGTCGGGAAGCCCCGCCTCGGTCAACAACTCCGCCAGCCGCAACGCGGTGGAGGGCACGCGCTCGGAGGTTTTGAGGATAAAGCAGTTGCCGGTGGCCAGTGCCATGGGAAACATCCACATTGGGACCATGGCCGGAAAATTGAACGGGGTGATACCGGCGCAAACCCCCAGCGGCTGCCGCAGGGAATGACTGTCGACATCGGTGCCGACGTTCTCCGAGAAGCTGCCTTTAAGCAGATGCGGCGCACCACAGGCAAACTCAACGACCTCGATACCTCGCGTTACCGAACCCCGCGCGTCGTCGAGCACCTTGCCGTGTTCGGACGATACCAGACGCGCCAGTTCGTCGTGGTGCCTGTCCAATAACTCCTTGAACCGGAACAGCACCGCGGCACGACGCAACGGCGGCGTATCCTGCCAGGCAGGGAAGGCCTGCCGCGCGATCCCGATGGCCGCAGCGGTCTCCGCCGCGGATGCCAAGGGAACACGCGCCGCAACCTCACCCGTCGTGGGGTTGAAGACGTCGCCGAACCGGTCGCTGGTGCCGGCGACGCACCTGCCGTTGATATAGTGCGTAAGCTGCTTGATCATCTGACGTTCTCGGTACAAACCACCATCGGCGCAAAAACCGGGTTGTGCTAAGAATAGCCGAGATTTCCCGGGCGGCGTTGTCCATCTGGTATGAAACCGAGCATCGAAAAACAGACAACCGCGCTACGCCCCATTTTCCGCGGCAGCGCCTAAACTTACCGGCATACGGTTCGCCGCGCGCGCGGCGAGCAGTCGTCTTTGTCGAACAACAGGTAACAAACATGGCAACGATCTCATCCCGGGGAGAAAGGGTGGAAACCAGCGGTGAATTGCCGCCAGTGGGTAGCGCCGCCCCCGATTTTTCACTGCGCAAGTCTGACCTTACCCCAGTCACCCTGGCGGACTATGCCGGCTCCCGCCTGGTGTTGAACATCTTCCCCAGTATCGACACACCGACCTGCGCCAAGTCGGTCAGGCAGTTCAACCAGCAGGCCGGCCGCATGCCGAATACCAGAGTGCTGTGTGTCTCGGCCGACCTGCCGTTCGCGCTGACGCGATTTTGCGGCGCAGAGGGCATAGACAACGTCGAAACCGCCTCGGTATACCGGGCACCCGAATTTGGAACCGATTACGGCGTCTACATGGCCGAAGGCCGTCTGGGGGGGTTATTGGCGCGAGCGATCGTGGTCGTCGACGAGAGCGGCAAGATCATCCACCAGGAACTGGTCCCGGAGATTGCCCAGGAACCGGACTATCAGGCCGTGCTGGAGGCGTTGGAAACCTAGCACCCGATCATCTTCGTGCTCGGACTCGAAGGCGCGATGCTGCCCGTCCGGCCGGTCCATCCGGCTACGACCCCAGGTGTAGCCGTATTCCTGGATAACCGCGATACGCAGATACTCGAATCTGTCGCAGATCGTTGAATAGTGCCTTGTGAGCGCGATGCGTGACGACCGCCAGCGTCTGCTCGAGATACGAAACCGTGAAACGGCGGGTGCGTTTGATGATCTCGTCGGCCAAGTCGCCCGAAATGACGTCCGCCTCTCCATTCGCGGCCGTGCGCAACGCGTCCGACCAACTGCTGCTCGACAGAAACTTGAACTTGACGCCCGTCTTCGCTTCGATGAGGGTGGCGGTCTCGGCAACGATGCCGACATAGTTTCCGCTTTGGGTCAGTACCTCGAACGGAAACCAGGTCGGGTAGCCGGTAGGAGTCGTTTCCGGATGCTCGATCAGCCAGCGTTGTTCGTCCACGCTCAATTCGATTTGTCGCGTCTGGACGACACCGGCGCCGGAGGTGGTCGTTGCAAAATCCGAAGCGGCCGATTGCGCCGTTGGTCGTGCAATAGCGTGCACGGCCTCATAGCGGCAAGACTGCGAATTTGTCGCGCCCCGTTTGCCGGTCTGTCATCGGCAACGCCCGCGCTGTGGCGGGCCATGCGGGATACCGTCAGAGATCGGGTTGTGAAAACGCTGCATGCACCAACCGTGGCGAGTTAGGAACGTCCTTATCGACGCAAAGGTTGTCGAAATTTAAAAAATAGTGCAAGCTCCGCGTGATTTTTGCAAGATAATGCATAATTAACTCGCAATGCAGGATTTTGGCGCGGCTTTTCGACTGGCTTTTGATTTGGTGTTCTCCGCCGATCCTGACCTCGTCGAGATCGTCTGGTTGTCGTTACGGGTCAGCCTGACGGCCGTGGCAACCGCCTGTTTGATCGGCTTGCCGTTGGGAGCCGCCGTTGCAATGGCGCGCTTCCGCGGCCGGGCGGGGGTGCTTGTATTGCTCAACGCTCTGATGGGACTGCCGCCCGTGGTGGTGGGATTGATGGTTTATCTGATGTTGTCCAACGCCGGCCCGTTGGGCTGGCTGAGCCTGCTCTATACGCCCGCCGCGATGATCGTCGCGCAGACGATACTCATCACCCCCATCGTGGCCGCCTTGTCACGGGAAGTGATCGAACAGCTGCACACCGAATATGCCGAACAGTTCCGTTCGATGTGTGTCCCCGGATCGACGGCGGCCGGGGCGCTCCTCTGGGACGCCCGCTACAGCCTCCTCACGGTCGCCTTGGCCGGCTTCGGCCGAGCCATTGCCGAAGTCGGCGCGGTCATTATCGTCGGCGGTAATATCGACCACCTGACCCGGGTCATGACCACGGCGATCGCCTTGGAAACATCCAAAGGCGATCTGGCGATGGCGCTGGGGCTCGGCGTCGTCCTGATGGCCATTGCCTTGAGCGTCAATGCCGCGGTAATGACCTTGCGACTCACCGCCGCGCGCTACGCCTATGCTTAACCCGGAACCCGTGCACGCCCCCGGGTTCCTGCTGCCGGGCATAGCTCAAGCGCTGTGCTACCAAAGCGCCGGGCAGCGGCTGATCGACCGCATCGACCTCGAACTGACTCGCGACACCCTGACTGTGGTGATGGGCGCCAACGGCGCCGGCAAGAGCCTGCTGCTGCGGCTGATGCACGGCATGCTGGCGGCCACCGGCGGCGAGATCACCTGGGGCGGGGCACCCCTCAGCGACGCGGTCCGCGAACACCAGGCCATGGTGTTCCAACGTCCGGTGCTGCTGCGCCGCTCGGTCGCCGCAAATATCCGCTTCGCGCTCAAGCTGCGCAAGGGCAAGACCCACCGAAACGTGGTTCAGATTCTCGACGAGGTGGGACTGGCGAGCCGGGCCCATCAACCGGCGCGTTTGCTGTCGGGCGGCGAGCAGCAACGCTTGAACCTGGCGCGCGCACTGGCGCTGGAGCCCTCAGTGCTGTTCCTGGACGAACCCACCGCCAGCCTGGACCCGGCGTCCACCGCGGCCATCGAGGGCATGGTGCAGAAAGCACACGTCGGCGGCACCAAGATCGTGTTCGTCACCCATGATCTCGGACAAGCACGCCGCTTGGCCGACGACGTTGTGTTTCTCGACCGCGGCCGTCTTGCCGAACACACCCCCGCTGCGCTTTTCTTTGACCGACCCCAGTCAGAGGCCGCCCGCGACTATTTGGCAGGTCGGCTAAGCCTGCGTTTGCCACCACGACCATGACACACAAAAGAGGAAAAGATCCGTGTTGAGCAGAACCCTTATCCGCTCGATTGCGCTTGCCTGCGCCGCAGCCGTGCTGACCGGCAACCCGGTTGTCGCTGCAGACAAATCGATCATTCTGCAATCGACCACGTCAACCGCCAATTCCGGTCTGTACGACGCCATTCTGCCCCGCTTTACCGAACAGACCGGCATCAGGGTCGACGTCGTCGCGGTCGGCACCGGCCAGGCGATCAACAACGCGCGCAACGGCGACGGCGACGTATTGCTGGTGCACGCCAAGCCAGCCGAGGAGAAATTCGTGGCCGAAGGCTATGGCGTGAAGCGCTTCGACGTGATGTACAACGATTTCATTATCGTCGGCCCGCCGGGCGACCCGGCGGGCATTTCCGGGAGTCAGGATGCGGCGTTGGCCTTACGAAAAGTAGCCGCGTCGCAATCTGTGTTCGTATCACGCGGCGATAATTCCGGGACTCACAAGAAAGAACTGCGCCTTTGGCAAGCCGCCGGCGTCGATCCGACTGCAGCCAGCGGCCGCTGGTATCGTGAAACCGGTTCCGGCATGGGCGCCACGCTGAATGCAGCTGTCGGCATGGGCGCCTATGCGTTGACCGATCGCGGCACCTGGATCAGTTTCAAGAACAAGCGGGACTTCCAGATTGCCGTCGAGGGCGACCGAGAGCTCTTCAATCAATACGGCGTGATGCTCGTCAACCCGGAAAAACACGCCAAGGTAAAAGCCGCCGAAGGCCAGGCCTTCATCGATTGGATTCTGGGCCGGGAAGGTCAGGCGGCGATCGCCGGCTACCGATTGGGTGGCCAGCAACTGTTCTTCCCGAACGCCGCTCAGTAAGCACCCAGGCCGCGCGGTAAGCGGGCGCCGGTCTGCAAAGCCTTCGCGAGAGCCAGGGGATCACTAAGTTTGCCGCCGACCAGGCGATCGCTGCTGAGATTCCAACCACCGACGGCGGCGCCCTCAAGTTGACCCGTCACGCTGAGCCCGCCAACGAGCTGAAGTTACTCTTGGAGTGACCAAGGCTGGAACTGCCCGTTCAACCCCCGCCGAAAGTCAGCGCCGCTCAAGCCACGGCCGTCATGCCGGCGGGGTGCAGACCGTTGGGGATCGCTCTTATACCGAGCATCCGCTTAGCGTTTTCGTTGCGCCTAATCCGCGAAGTCGCGACATCAACCTGAAAGGGAATGAAAACAATAACTCGAAAACGGCTTACCCAGCCCGCCCGTAGGTTCGGCCGGGGTCAGTCTCTAATCGACAGCCGGTTGGACTCCTGCACCGTTTCCATGGCAACCAGGGTACGCGAATCGCGCACCCCGGGTAGGGTATGCAATATCTCGCCGAGCAGCTCGCGGTACGACGCCATATCGGCGATCCTCACCTTGAGCAGATAATCGAAATCGCCGGACACCAGATGGCATTCCAGGACTTCCGGCCAGCGGATGACGGCGCTGCGGAAGTCCTCGAACACCGTCCCGGAGGTGTAGCTGAGGCTGATCTCGACGAACACCAGCAACGCGGCGTCGAGCCGGGCGGGGTCCAGTACCGCCGTATATCGGCTGATGAATCCGTCCCGCTCCAGGCGTTTCACCCGCTCCAGACACGGCGAGGTGCTCAATCCGACCCTGTCGGCGAGATCCACGTACGAAATCCGACCCTCGTCCTGCAACGCGCGCAGGATGCGGCGGTCGATACGGTCCAGCTTTCTCAAGACAAGCGGAAGTTTGGCCAAAAAATTTACCGATTATTGTCTAATAACCGAAATATATATCGTTATTTTAGGCACAAAACCAATTTTTTTTGCCGAATTCGTTCTATTATCTTCTCCACGGAGAGACCCCTGTTCCAGAGGAAAATTATGCATACAATGGTGATCGGCAGCGGCATTATCGGCACCACGACCGCCTACTATCTCGCCAGGTCCGGGCACCGTGTGACGGTGTTGGACCGGCAGCCCGGCGCAGGCCTGGAGACCAGCTTCGCCAATGCCGGTCAGATCTCGCCGGGGTATTCGGCGCCCTGGGCAGCGCCGGGGGTACCGCTGAAGGCGATCAAGTGGTTGCTGAGCGACTATTCGCCGCTGGTGATCGACCACCGTGTGGACCTACCCATGCTGCGATTCATTTTTGCCATGCTGCGCAACTGCACTGCGCGCCGCTACGAAATCAACAAAGGCCGCATGCTGCGCCTGGCCGAATACAGCCGGCAGGCGCTGGGCGAACTGCGCAGCGCCGTCGACATCGAATACGACGGACGCACCCGCGGGACGCTGCAACTGTTTCGCAGCGACGCGCAGGTGAGGCACGCGCGGCGAGACGTCGCCATCCTGGAGCGCTGCGGTGTGCCCTACGAACAGTTGAATCGTGACCAATGTGTCGCGGCTGAACCGGCGCTGGCGAACGTCGCGCACAAAATTGCAGGCGGCGTGCGGCTGCCGCGCGACGAAACCGGCGACTGTCACCAGTTCACCAATCGCATCGCCAAGGTCTGCAAAACGCTAGGCGTGACCTTTCGTTTCGGCGTGACAGCGCAGGCCCTGCACGCCAAGGGCGCGCGCATCGCCGGTGTGCTGACCGACCAGGGAACCCTCACCGCGGACCGCTACATCGTGGCCCTGGGCAGCTATTCGCCGCTTATGCTGCGGCCGATTGGCATCCGTCTCCCCGTCTATCCGGTCAAGGGTTATTCGCTTACGCTGCCGGTTGCCGATCCCTCCGGCGCGCCGGTATCGACAGTGATGGATGAAACGCACAAGGTAGCCGTCACCCGGCTGGGCAATCGGATACGCGCCGCCGGCACGGCCGAACTGACGGGGTATTCACTCGAACTGCAGGCATCGCGGCAACGTACGGTGGCGCATGTGGTTGCCGATCTGTTTCCGGAAGGCGGCGACCTGAGCCAGGCCGAGCTGTGGACAGGCCTGCGCCCGATGACGCCCGACGGCACCCCGGTGATCGGTCCGACGCCCTACGACAATCTGTTTCTGAACACCGGACACGGCACGCTGGGCTGGACCATGGCCTGCGGTTCCGCGCGACTGCTGTCAGACGTGATCAACCAGCAACGCCCGGAAATCGCGTTGGAGGGATTGACCATGCAGCGCTACCGCAAGGCGTTCACGAGACCGACCGGGGCCTTGCCCGAGGTCCAACCGTCGACGCCCGTCAAGCGGGCATCTACTATAGGCTGAAACAATCGCGTGACCGGGCGGCGCTCGATCGCAACCCGGTAGCGCGAGCCCCTGCTC
>CBDUNM010000182.1:0-9420 GCA_965368585.1 uncultured Chromatiales bacterium
CCTTGCCGGAACCCGAACCGCCGGAGCCTGAGCCCTTGCCGGAACCCGAACCGCCCGAGCCTGAGCCCTTGCCGGAACCCGAACCGCCGGAACCTGATGCCTTGCCGGAACCCGAACCGCCCGAACCTGAGCCCTTGCCGGAACCCGAACCGGACGATCCGCCTTTCCCGTCGTCGTCCGGATCGCCGTATCCCCCACTTAAATAATCACCGAAATGGAGCTTCGTGTATGAAGACATGATCACTTCTCCTTGCAATTTATAGTTTTGCCGCACGCTGCATGCGGCGGTATCCGAGAGCTTTTGAACCCATCTCGTAATGCGTGGGCTTACTAGCCGGAAACTGCTCTCAGGAACTAAAGTATTGCAGAAGTTTGATAGAAATCATTATTACAATGTGAGGTACGTCACAGAATTGGTGTTTTGTATTTTTGTCGCTGCGCCGGACGTACCGAATCGCGGCTGCTTCCGGCCCGAACGAAAGCTGCCATTGGCGAGTCAATACGTTGGAGTCAGAACTTGAACTGCGCCACCATGTCCTGGAGATCGCTGCTTAACTGACTCAGGGCGCGTGTCGCCGAGAGCATGTCGTCCGAATTGCCGACGATCTGCTGCCCCGCGTTTCTGATGTTGGTCATGCTGCGCGCGACCTCTTCGGCGTTACTGCTCTGCTGGTCCACGGCACAGGCAATCTGCTGGTTCATGCCGTTTATGGTTGCAACCGCGGTGGTGATGCTGTCCAGGGTCTGTTCGGTGAGGCTACTGCGCGCCACCGTCTTCTGGGCCTGGGCGTGGCTCTCCTTCATCGCCATCGCAGCATCACGTGCCCCGGTCTGCAGGCGTTCGATCATCGCCTGGATTTCCGCCGTCGAAGACTGGGTGCGACTGGCCAGGGTGCGAACCTCGTCTGCCACCACGGCAAAGCCACGACCCTTTTCTCCGGCACGCGCCGCCTCGATGGCCGCATTCAGGGCGAGCAGATTAGTCTGCTCCGCGATACTTCGGATCACGTCCAGGACGCCGCCGATCGCGTCGCTCTCCTGTTCCAGTTTCACTATGGTCTCAGTGCCCTGTTCGACCTGACCGGCGAGCTGCTCCAGGGCGTGCAGGGTGTGTTTCAGCGTTGTCTTTCCGTTGTTGGCCGCTGCCTCCGCCGCTTCGGCATTCCGGGTGGCGCCGGTGGTGGAATCCGCAACGTGAAGTACGGAGGCGCTCATCTGTTGCATAGCGGTGGCGACCTGGGTGGTTTCGCGTTGTTGATCCTTCAATTGCTCGACGCCCGACTGGGTCAGCGCCTGCAGACGGTCGGTTTCCTGATTGAGATGGACCACCGCGTCGGCGAGACGGGTGACCATATCGCGCGTCTTGCCGGTAAAACCGTTGAACCCCCGACACAGATCGGTGATCTCGTCATTCCCCTTGACCTCGAGTCGAACCCGGAGGTCGCCGTCGCCGCGCGCAATGTCCTGCAGGCGCCGGGAGACGCGGCGGATTGGCTCCACCACCGTCCGCTTGTTCACCAGGTAGGCGGCCACCACCACGACCAGTCCGATCAAGAGCATAACCACTACGGTAAAGCTGGCAGCGGTACGATTTTCCGCCGACCGCTTGACTTCCCGTTGTTGGAATATCGCACTCTCCGCCTCGATGGTACCCGCCAGCTGGGTCAGCTTGGCCGCTGCGGCCTGATAGAGATCGCGCCCAGTCCCCAGGCTTTGATAGGTGTTCAGCGTCTGCTCGTAGAGCTGTACATGCTCCGCGACCAGGGCGGGTAACACGGCCACGAAGGTCTGATCCTTGAACGGCGCCACGCCCGCTTTGACGTCCTGCATGAAGCCGGCGGCGGTGATGTCGTCCATGTAGATTTACAGGTCCGCCAACGCCGCATTGGCGGCGTCGCGCGTATCCCTGCTATCGGGCCGCTGTTTGAGCTGTTCGAAATAATAGAGCCGCTTCATCAGTGCGAGGCGCGATTCGGTGGTAGCGCCGGTAACCACCCACTCGTCGGTGTCGCGGGTACCCGCATCGCCGGTGCGATCCGCATTCCACTCGGCATTGACGATACGCTGACTGGCAAACTCGTCGACTCGGGTGAGCAGATTGTTTATTAAATCGATGTTCTTGGAAAGCAAGGCCTGCGAGGCAACGTAGCGCTCGCGACCCTGCAACAGGCCATCCCGCGCCTGTTCGAAATCGCGGCTGGCCTGGTCCAGATCGGCGAGGTGCTCCGTGGAGAGCAGACCGACGTCGGCGATCTCGGCACGCGCCTTCTGCGTCAGAGCAGCGCCTTCGTCGAGCAGGGCCTGCGCCGACCGGGAGCCGCCCAGCAGCACCTGATCCACCGCCAGCATTTGAGAGTACATTCCCTTGATGCCCTGACCCACGCCGGCGGTGGTACGCGCTACCGGACCGGTTATGAATTCGAGTGACTGTGCAACCGACCGGGTAGCACGGTAACCCGCCAACCCGCTGACCACCAGCAACACACCCATGACCAGATAACCGCCGCCGATCTTTGCACCGATCGAAAATCGCTTCATCGCATCACTTCCTTCAAACCCTTCGGCTTGACGTTAACACCTCTTCGCCAGGTAAATCGGGGTCGGGACGGGGCACGACTAAGAAGACGATCTGCACCGTTCACGCCCACCGCGCGACGCTTGTTGCGAGGTTCCTCAGGAATATCGGTCATACGCAACGGCTCTTTAAGGCGTTTCCGAGGCGCCTATGGCACACGCAACGGAATCGATACATCCAAGCGACGAATTACGGCGCGATCGCCTGGTCTTGCATTCAATTGCCGTTCCTGCTTCCGGTGGAGAGGGCGCGCATCTATGCGCTACGGAACGCTGTCGACTAAAACTCTTCCCACTCGCTGTCGTCTATGAGGCCGTCGCCGGTATCGATCGGAGTCGGTGCGGCGGTCGCGGGCTTGAGGCGCGCGGGCGCCGCCCGCGCCTGGGGTCGTGCCGGGAGCGGCGCGACCGGACGGGCAACGACAGGGGTGCGGGTAGCTGCGGGCGCGGTGGTCACAGACCTGGTCACACCGTCACGCTGAAAGAACGCGAGCAGCTGCTGAACCTGGCGCGCGTTGTCGATCATGGCACCGGAGGCGGCCGAGGTTTGCTCGGCCAGCGCCGCGTTCTGCTGGGTGACCTCGTCCATGCTGGTGATCGCCTGATTGACCTGATTGATGCCCGAGGACTGCTCGGCACTGGCGGCGGCGATCGCCGCGATGATGTTTCCCAATTTTTTTACGCCAGTGACGATCTCCTCGAGCGTCGCGCCCGATTCGTCGACCAATGCCGAGCCGGCCTGCACCTTGCTGACCGAGTCCTGAATCAGTTCCTTGATCTCCTTGGCCGCCGTCGCGCTGCGACCGGCCAGGTTGCGGACCTCGGTCGCCACCACGGCAAAGCCACGGCCCTGTTCGCCGGCCCGGGCAGCTTCGACCGAGGCATTCAGCGCCAACAGGTTGGTCTGAAAAGCGATTTCGTCGATCACGCCAATAATTTTCGCGATCTTGCCGGAAGCGGTGTTGATCTGTTCCATCGCGCTGATCGCGTTACCCACCACGTCACCGCCGCGCTCGGCCAACTGTCGGGCATTGGCCGCGACCTGGTTGGCTTGCTGGGCATTGTCGGCGTTATTGCGCACCGTGGAGGTGAGTTGCTCCATGGAACTAGCGGTCTCCTGCAGACTGGAGGCCTGCTGCTCGGTGCGCGATGACAGGTTGATATTGCCCTGACTGATCTCCTCCGAGCCGGTCTCCACCCGATCGGCAGCGCTGCTCAGCTCCTTGACGATCTGGTCCAGCTTGACCACGGTGCGGTTGATGTCGTCTTTGACCCGGCCGAAAGTACCCTGGTAATCCTGGTCGATCCGGCGCTGCAAGTTGCCCCGGGACAGCTCACCCATGACTTCGGCAATCTGACCAAAGACGCCGGACAACTCGTCCAACAGGGCATTGAATCCGCTACCGAGCTGGTAGAAGAAACCCTGTTTGCCCGACAGGTCGATCCGCTTTTGCAGGTTACCGGCGCGTGCGGCGGCGACCAGTTCGTCGATCTCGCGCTCCACCGCCACTTCGGCGGTGCGATCGCTCCATTCCACCACGGTGCCGAGCAACTGGCCCCGTTCGTCGGTCACCGGATTGGCGACGAAACGCATGCTGCGCCCGCCCACCGCGAAACCGGCGTGATGGGTATCTTTCATACCTTCGAGCAGGCGACGCTGGTGCACGGGGTTCTTGTGAAAGAGGTCGATATTCGAGCCAACGATCCGATCCGCGGCAAACTGCGGCAGGTCCTTGCGGATGTCGGCTTCGGCGTCGCTGAACAGCTTCAGCGCCGTCTCGTTCATGTAAATGATCTGATGCTTCTCGTCGGCCACCATGACGTTGGAGCTGACGTTGTCCAGCGCCACCTTCAGCCGCAGATTGACGGCGGCGACACGGCGTTCTTCCGCGTCGCGCGCTTCTTTCTCGGCGGCGGCCGCGAGCTCCTCGGTGCGGTCGGTCCATTGCGTGATGCGACCCTGATAGACGCCGCTGTCGTCGTACACGGGGCTGGCGACCAGCCGCAACTGGCGCCCGGCCAGAGCGCCGTCGAGGACGCGTTCTGCGGTCAGCTTCTCACCGTATGCCTGCTGCAAGGCCCGGTCGTCGAACAGTATCGAGAACTTGCTTCCGATCATGCCATCGACGTTGAACGCCGTATCGCGTACGCGCAACATCTGGCTGATGGACTCGAAGAATGCCCGCCCGGCATTATTCATATAAATCAGGACACTGTCTGAATCCACCACAGTGACCGGAGACGACACATTGTCCAACGCCTGGCGGATGCGAAGATTTTCCGCGGCGATGCGCGCATCGAACTCCAGACGCTCCTTCAATTGGCCCTGCATACCCTCCAGAGAGGCCAACAACTGACCGGTTTCATCACGGCTCGCTATGTGTATCTGATTGTCGAGCCGCCCCGAGGCGATGGCATCGGCGACGCTGGCGGCGCTGCGTATATTGCCGACCAACCGGCGCGATACTAGCCAGATGACACTCCCGATCAGCGCGACGAGTATCAGCCCCTCCCACAGCAGCTTCCTGCCGGCCGCCCATACGGCCCGCTTGACATCATCGACGTAGATGCCCGTCCCGATCACCCATCCCCAGGGCGCGAACGATTTGACGTAGGACACTTTCGGCTGTGGTCGCTCCGCGCCGGGCTTGGGCCACTCGTAGCCGATGAAACCGCCGCCGAGTTTCGCCCGCGCTACGAATTCCCGAAACAGAAAGACGCCGTTGGGGTCCTTGAACTCGGCAAGACTCTTGCCGTCGAGCTGCGGCTTGATCGGGTGCATGACCATAACCGGCTGCAGGTCGTTGATCCAGAAATAGTTGCCGTCGCCGAACCGCAGTTCGGAAACGGTCCGGGCGGCCCGTTGTTGCGCCTCGGTTTCGGTCAACTCGCCCGCGCGCTGCATTTCATAGTAGCGATTGACGACACCGAATACCGTTTCGACCTGCTGCCGCACGTTGAGTTTTCGATCGTCCATAAGCGTCGAATCGAAGATCCGCAAGAACAGCGCACCGCTTGAGATCAGTGCGAGCAGCGCCAATAGACCGATGCCGGTCAGCTTGAATGCAATTGAGTTCCGTGTTGCAAACATATTGTCTGTCATCTTCTGTATTGAAAAGAATGTACCCGTGGTACGGGATCGGCGAAGAACGGCAAGAACCCGGCGCGGGCTGGCCGCGACGGGTGAGATCAAGCCGTCAAGGCGGAATCGGTATGGCTCTTGTTCGGCCGCACCTGCCGTCCCAACCGCATGAGACTGGGTATATCCAGGATCAGCGCCACCGATCCGTCACCGAGTATCGTGGCTCCGGAGATGCCGTCCACCCGCTGGTAGTTGGCTTCCAGCGATTTGATCACCACCTGCTGTTGTCCCAGCAGATCGTCCACGAACAGTCCGCAGCGCCGGCCGTCGCCTTCGACGACCACCAACAGACCGTCCTGCAACTCGGTCGCTCGCGGCGCCTCGATATTGAACAATTGGTGCAGCCGCAGCACCGGCAGAAAATTGCTGCGCAGTTTGAACGTCTCGCCCTTGCCGGCGACACGGTTGATCATTTCAGACTTGATCTGGATGGATTCGACAATCGACAGGAGCGGCACGATGTAGGTCTGCTCACCCACGCATATCGTTTGCCCATCGAGGATGGCCAATGTGAGCGGCAGACGGATGATGATGGCGCTGCCTTTGCCCAACTCGGATTCGATTTCGATGCTGCCGCCGAGTTCGTTGATATTGCGGCGCACGACATCCATACCGACACCTCGGCCCGAGACGTCACTGATCTGATCGGCGGTAGAGAAACCGGGCTGGAAGATCAATTCATATATCTGTTGGTCCGGCAGATTGTCGTCTGCCGCCACCAGGCCGCGTTCAATACCCTTGGAAAGGATCTTGTCGCGGTTCAGTCCTCGCCCGTCGTCACGTATTTCGATGACGATACTGCCGCCCTTGTGGGAAGCGTTCAGCTGCACGGTTCCGGTCTCGGGCTTGCCCGCCGCGATGCGTTCGTACGGAGATTCGATCCCGTGGTCGAGACTGTTGCGCACCAGGTGCACCAGCGGGTCGCCGATCTTTTCGATCACGGTCTTGTCGACTTCGGTCGTTTCGCCGTTCAGCTGCAGCTCGATCTTCTTACCCAGCTTGGTTGAAATATCGTGCACCAGGCGCGGGAACCGACTGAAGGTGAAGCTGATCGGCAGCATCCGCACCTGCATCACGCTTTCCTGAAGTTCGCGCGTGTGGCGCTCGAGTTGCGCCAAGCCTTCGCGTAACCGCTCGACGTGCTGCGGTTTGTGTGTCTCGTCGAACTCTTCGCCCAGCATCCCCAGCATGGACTGCGTGATCACGAGCTCGCCGACCATATTGATCAAGGAATCGATCTTATCGATACCGACACGGATGGAGCTCGACCCAGGGCCAGCCGTTTTGCGCCGGTCACCCGCGGCGCGGCGGTCGCCGTCGGAACGGCGCTCCTCGAACGCTGGCACAGCCGTCGCTTGCGCCGTATTCTCTTCGGGCAAACGCTCTTCGACCTGATCGAGTACCCCCGATGCGACAGTCATCTGCGGCCGGGACGATTCGATCAGAATCGGGATGATGGCGAAGTCGCAATCGTCTTCCACCCATTCGAATACTTCATTGATCTGCACTTGGTCGATAGACCCGTGCAAATGCAGATCCCAGGACAGATAGCTGTCTTCAGGCCTAAACTCGGAGAATCTGGGTAGCGCACTGACGTCGCACTCGCTTTTCAGATCGCCCAGTTCGGCCAGTTCACGCAGTATCCGTAACGGGTCGTTGCCCGAACGTAACAAGTGCGGGTGCGGTCGAAACACGATATGCCAACCGACTATGGCGGGTTCGGTCTCGGTCGACAAACTGACGGCTGACTCGGTTGCAGCTACCGTGTCGCCGGCATTGGACCCCTGGCCAGACAGAATACGCCGCAGTTCTTCACGTTGATGTTCGCCCCGGTCGGCAACGACCTCACCGCCGTCGCGCGCGGCAATCAGCATTTCGCGCAACACGTCGACCGAACTCAGCAACACCTCGGTCGCGTCATTAGTGACCGAACGTTTGCCCTCGCGCATTTCGTCGAGCAGGGTTTCCATGATGTGCGTGAAATCCGACACGTGGGTAAAACCGAATGTGCCGCCCCCGCCCTTGATAGAATGTGCTGCGCGAAAAACGGAATTGATTTCTTCGGGATCTGCCGTGCCTGCTTCCAGGTTCAACAATCCCTGTTCCATCACATCCAGGCCCTCGAAGCTTTCTTCGAAAAACACCTGATGAAACTGTGCCATATCGATGCTCATCGCACCTCCCGGCTTGCGCTGCCGCCGCCCGCGGATGGAGTTATCCGAGTACCTTCTTGACCATATTCAGCAGTTGTTCGGGATTGAACGGCTTGACGATCCAACCGGTGGCGCCCGCGGCCCGGCCCTGCTGCTTCTTTTCCGAACTCGATTCGGTGGTCAGCATCAACAGAGGCGTGAACTTGTAGGAAGGCAGAGAACGCAATTCTTTGATAAGCGATATACCGTCCATATTCGGCATATTGACGTCGGTAATCACGAGATTGACAGACTTTTCTCGCGCGATATCGAGCGCTTCGACGCCGTCACCGGCCTCAACAACATCGTAACCGGCGCCTTTGAGGGTAAATGAGACCATTTGCCGCATCGAAACCGAGTCGTCTACTGCCAGAATACTTGCTGCCATGCTTGAAAACCCCTGATTTCCGGGCTGCCTCGCGTAGAACGTCGTTTGTAAAACGGGAACGTAAAGACTGCCTAACGGTTGAACACCGTGATCTGGAATATGCAAGGCATATCGACGCTCGCTGGAAGAACTTTATCGAGGGGGCAGTTCGAGCGCCGGGGCGCGGCCCGATATTAGCTGGAAAACAACAACCCAAGCCAGGCTAGGTACCGGGCGGGAGGGCGAAACGAGCAATAAAAAGGGGGCCGTAAGGCCCCCGGACAAATTTATGTGTGTCGGGTTCGTTTTTAGAATCCTAGAATCCTAACCGGCGCTTTGTGGCCAGGTCCCGTACGTTTGCATAATTACGGGCAGTAAAACGCTCCTTTCTCGCCGATCATGCCGTGAAAGATCCACTCGTTCAGGTAGCCGCTGTCATCTTTCTTGCCGTCACCGGCCAGCTTGCCACAATCTTCGACTCCGTTCATATCGTCATCAGAACAGGACAGGTGGAACGTCGATGTTCCGTTCAGTGCACCGCTGACGAAAACCTCGAAGTCATTACCCGTCTGCTCCTGCGGGGAATCAATCATAAGGACATCACCCTTGTTCACACCATTAAAGGTCTGTCCCAGTTCGGTCTCTACATCCACACCGTCCGGACCGTCCCAGATCATCCTGAGTCCCGTCACGGGCTTGAGGTCCTTACAGGTCGATACGGTCGAGACCGGTGGCGGCTCTACGACAGCGTCGACCACCACTTCAGACGTGTCGCAATCGCCGACACTCTGGCCTCCGCCGGTGCCCGCCACACAGGCTTCGTTGGTGAACCCGGTGGCGACATCGCTGCCGGAACCTGTGATGGTGAAGTTGTCCACCTTGAAGGTCTCGTTCGCGGCACCGTAGTACTTGGACACGCGGAAGCGCACGGTGGTCTGACTGGAGACGTAGCCGGTGATGTCGAACGTCTTGTGACCCGACTTGGCGCCGCTGAAGCCCGTAAAGGTATGCAGCACGGTCCAGCTTGACCCGCCGTCGCTGGATACCTCAACCACCACGGCGTCACTGGTATCGACGCCTGAATGTGTCGCCCAGTCGAAGTCCAGCGTTGCATTGTCGAGACCTGACAGATCGGCCGTGCGTTG
>CBDUNM010000183.1:0-9351 GCA_965368585.1 uncultured Chromatiales bacterium
CTCCCGACATCCTGCTCCCAAAGCAGGCGCGCTACCAGACTGCGCTATACCCCGAAAACGGATTGTGCAACACCCGTTTGAAGTCGCGGAATGTTACGCCTCAAACCGGCATGCGTCAATCCGCCGTAAATTTCCCCGGAGCACCCTTGCAGGCCTCATTTCCGCTATCATCTCGCGTTTCCCAAATGCATGCAAAGAGGCGAAATCGTGGTCGCACAGATTCTCGACGGAAAGGCAATCGCGGCGGATCTACGCAACAGAATCAAAGCTGAGGTGCAGCAGCGGATCGCCGGCGGCCAACGCGCCCCGGGGCTCGCGGTCGTCCTGGTCGGCGAGAATCCCGCGTCCCAAGTCTATGTGCGCAACAAGCAAAACGCCTGCGAACAGGTTGGCTTCCTCTCCAAATTGATCACCTTACCCAAAACGACCTCGCAGTCGGCGCTGCTGGAGCTGATCGACAGCCTAAACGAGCGCCGGGATATCGATGGAATTCTTGTCCAGCTGCCACTACCCGACCAGATCGATGAAGAAGAGGTAACGGAGCGTATCCTGCCAACCAAGGACGTCGACGGCTTCCACCCCTACAATATCGGCCGACTGGCATTGCGTATTCCGGCGCTGCGGCCCTGTACGCCGCGAGGCATCATGACCCTGCTGGAGCGCACTGGAACCGAGCTGTCCGGAAAGGACGCCGTTATCCTCGGCCAGTCCAACATCGTCGGTCGTCCGATGGCGCTCGAGTTGCTGATGGCGCGCTGCACGATTACGGTGTGCCACAGCCGCACCAAAGACCTCGTCGACAAGATCGGCAGCGCTGACATTCTCGTGGCGGCGGTCGGCCGCCCCAGGTTCGTGCAGGGAGACTGGCTCAAGCCGGGCGCGGTCGTCGTCGACGTCGGCATCAACCGACTCGACGACGGCAGTTTGTGCGGCGATGTGGATTTCGAGACTGCGAGCGCCAAGGCGTCCTGGATAACACCTGTACCGGGCGGTGTTGGCCCGATGACCGTCGCAACGCTGCTCGAAAACACGCTGCAGGCGGCCGAACTGCACTCGAACGTGTGAGCGACTACCGAAGGCGACAAACGGACGGTTAGCGAGCGCTAAAAACGTACCGCCGGCGTTTCTATCGGCAAGCCGTTACCACGGGACATCACATACAGCTCTAACAATTTATATTCCTCGGACCCGGATTCGAACGGATCAGCGCGAAAAGAGACGAAACATTCGCGCATGCGCTGGTGCAAACTGGTGATACGCCCCCGCCCCAGACGGTACTCCGGAAATCCGTTCGCCTGGCCTTGACTGAGTTGCTGACCACGCAGCATTTGACCCTGGTGTTGAACGTGGCAGTGTTGGCAGGACATGTCGAGTTGCCCGTAGCGCGTCGTGTACAGGACCTGGCCTTTTGCTAACAGCGCAGCCAACGGGCCGTCGGTGCGGACCGCCAGCGGTTCGCCTTGGGCGATATTGCGAACGAAGGCTTCCAGAGCAATGGCTTGAGGATCATCGTAGTCAATCGGGAAGCGGTCGAGATTGATTTCCCAACAATGGTGTACGCGGTCCTGCAACGTGACCAAACCGCCCAGATTGGGATCGTAGACCGGGTAGCGCGCAATCCCTGCCGGTTGGAGTTTTTCGCCCGCGTCGCCATGGCAATCAGCGCACGCACTGGGCTCATCCGTGCGGCGTTCGGCGAACAGTTCAGCACCCCGGGACACCGCCACCATACCGGGATTGGCGAAGTCGTCATCCTGCATCGCCTGCGCATCCTCACCCAGAAACGCATACCCCGAAAGCGGTTCGGCGAAGCATGTGCCGATGCCCATGGCGAGCAGTATCACCAGGCCGCGCAGCAAACAATCTTTCATTTGAGCGTCACCAGATACGCCACGACGTCTTCAATTTGCTGTGCCGAAAGGAATGTCTGACCCCAGTATTCGCCGGCTACCCGATTGGCTTCGCGCGGATCCCGGTAGAAGCCCGGCATGATGGTGACGGGGTTGATGCCTTGCTCGTCGACCACGCGCGCGCGCAGTTGTCCTGCGGTATAACGTCCTCCTACGCCATTGAGCGGTGGACCCACGGTGCCGTGAAACGGCTCATCCGGAATCGGCATGGCGTGACAGGCCAGACAATTTCCGCGATGTGTATCGGCCACGATCGCACGCCCTCGGTCGGCGTCGCCCTTCAGCGCGCACAGCGGCGCCTCGATAGCAGCGTTCCTCATCGACCAATGACAGTAGTCGGCGGGGAGCGACGGTCGCTCCGCCAGACATACGGACGGGGCGAGCGCCAAGCCGCACATGCAAACGCTGGCGCCGAGATGCCGCAACGCAGCAACAGGCATTGAATTCGAGAGCGAGTCGAACAAACCCATACCTTTGCGCCAGATAGATAGTTCCGCATTCCCAATGGCATAGGGTACGATCGCAACGAATCGAAGGCGTTGATATTGCTCAAGCACATCACGGGGTTTGCGCGCGCTAACCACCGCTAAAGGCTAGAAAAAGACCCCACTACACGTCGTTTCCACCAACCCGTATATCCGAAATAAAGGGACGCAAACCGTCGTTTACGTCCCCTCTTTGGTCTCTCGCGAAGGAATTAAAGATCAAGCGGTGGATAAAGCTTGGCTGGCTTCGCTGTCGAGAGATTAAGCCTTTTGGCCGCGGAAGCCGCCCACTGCCAACAAGCCGACGCCCATCAGCACCAGTGAACCGGGCAACGGGACGGCAGTCGGCTCAACCAGTTCACTAACCTGTTTGACGCCCGGACCTTGATTGTACTGAATACGAAAGAGTTCCTGGAAATTCACGCTCTGGCCATTCACGACCCCCTCGAGGTCAGTCTCCAGCTCTGCCATCGAGAACTTGTCGTCGACGACGCTGTAAAAACTCAGATCCTTTGGCGCATACAGATCAAAGAAGCCGTAGTAGAAATCCACATCCTCGCCAATATAGATTTCCGACGCCAGGATCAGATCGAAGAAGTCAGTCGGGTCGGCGACGAAATTATCCATGAATGCGAATACGACATTGCCGCTGTCGAGGTTAGCCATCCCCTCAACCAGGAGCTGGTCGTAGTCGACCCCTGCCTCGGTCCCCGCGATCTCGAACAGCAACGTCCCGCCGGCCAGATCGAAGTCCCCGCTGTGCTGTCCGGGCAGCATCCAGTCACCCACCGCATCTTCCACGCCCACGACGGGAAGTACGGATTCGGTCAGCTCCGGCGTGAAATCGACCGCAGCCTCAGGGGCCGCATGCGCGGTCATAGCCACGCCCGAGTCACCCGAATCGGTTGCCGTCGGCGCTTTGACCAGTGCCGCAGGTGCGGCGACCGGAAGGTAGTTGTTGGTCGTGACCGGCTCCGTCGTGCCACCGCCGAATCGCGTAATACCAGGCACCGTGGACCGCGGACGCGTAAACCCTCTGCGCTCCCAATTGCCGCCCGTTTTCTCCACCGGCCGCAAAGTCGACGCCACCTTTGGCATTGGGGTCTGCGCTCCAAGCTCGCCGAAACTGTTCGGAACTGCGATCTTAATCGCCGCTTGCGAGGCATCAGTGCGCGCCCCGCCCATCAGCGCCGGTTCGAACAGCTGGCCGGCTTCGCCGATACCATCAGCGGCAACTATGGGATCGGCCGTTGGCAAGCTGGTGACCTCCTGCACCGTCATCTCATCCCTGATCAGGCCGATATCTGCCAGTACTTCTGTCTGCTTAATGCCCGCACCTGTCGGCATCGTTGGCAGTTCGCTCCCCGCAAACCCCGCCAAGATGACCGACAGCATCCCCGTACCGAGCACGATCAGCGGCAGACTGTGCATCACGGGCACAATCCGCTCGTTCCCTAACGTATTCATTGACGACCCACCTAACATAGCTATGTATTTGTTTTATACCGGCTCAAGCATGCAAACTTTCTGCCAAAAGACGTTTTTCTATTCGTATCTGATAGTTACACAAAGATCACCAATCTTAAGTTTAAAAAATGTAAAAATTACTGACAAAACACCGTATCAATCGGCAACTATCGGCTCACTTTCCGCCTGTCCGTCACGCATACGACCTGGCTCACGATTTTACAACCAAATCGCCAACCATGCTGCCGAATCGATCGGTCGGTCTCTACCATCCGTCTCGAGCAACGCACGGCGCGACGGTCCTAACCCCTCCGTTTCGCCGCTAACAAGACCGCGCACCCATGCTCGGTTGGTCTCAGCGATACCTTCAATCAAGTCAGGCGAACGGCCAATTTCACTACCGCGCGAATACACGCGTCGTCGCGACTGTGCGAGAATCTACGCCTTCTACCCCATTTTAGCGTAATCCCGAAACAACATGGCCCAGTACATCTATACGATGAACCGTGTCGGCAAAGTCGTCCCGCCGAAACGACAGATTTTGCGCGACATTTCACTCTCTTTTTTTCCGGGTGCCAAGATCGGCGTATTGGGTCTGAACGGCTCGGGCAAGTCGACCCTGCTGCGCATCATGGCCGGCGTCGATACCGATATCGAAGGTGAGGCGCGCCCGCAATCGGGAATCCGCGTCGGCTATTTGCCCCAGGAACCGCGGTTGGACCCAAAAAAAGACGTGCGCGGCAACGTCGAAGAAGCGGTCGCCGACGTGACGAGCGCGCTGGTGGAACTGGATCAGGTATACGCCGCCTACGCTGAGCCGGACGCGGACTTTGATGCCTTGGCGAAAATGCAAGCCGACCTGGAGAACCTGATCCAGGCCAAAGACGGCCACAATCTAGACCGCCAATTGGAAATCGCCGCCGACGCGCTGCGTCTGCCTCCGTGGGAATCGGACATCGAAAAACTGTCGGGTGGCGAGCGGCGGCGAGTGGCCTTGTGTCGATTGCTGCTGGAACGCCCCGATATGTTGCTGCTGGACGAACCGACCAACCATCTCGATGCGGAATCGGTCGCCTGGCTGGAGCGCTTTTTACACGACTACCCCGGTACGGTGGTGGCGGTGACCCACGATCGCTACTTTCTCGACAACGTCGCCGGATGGATTCTGGAACTCGACCGAGGCTACGGCATCCCTTGGGAAGGCAATTACTCGTCGTGGCTGGAGCAGAAGGAACAACGTCTCGAGCAGGAGCAGAAGCAGGAAGCGGCCCGCGTCAAGGCAATGAAACAAGAACTCGAATGGGTTCGCCAGAACCCCAAAGGCCGGCAAGCCAAGAGCAAGGCGCGCCTGGCGCGGTTTGACGAGTTGCAGAGCAGCGAGTTCCAACAGCGCAACGAAACCAACGAAATCTACATCCCGCCCGGCGAGCGCTTGGGAGAACTGGTCATCGAGGCGCTAGGTTTAAGAAAAGCCTATGGCGACAAGCTGTTGTACGACGGTCTCAGCTTTAATTTGCCACAGGGCGGCATTGTCGGCATCATCGGACCAAACGGGGCGGGAAAGACCACCCTGTTCCGCGTGATGACCGGTCAGGAACAACCCGACGGCGGCGAAATGCGCATCGGGCCGACCGTCAATCTCGCCTACGTCGACCAGTCGCGCGACGCACTGGGCGGCGATAAAACGGTCTGGGAAGAGATTTCCGACGGCCAGGATATGATTTCCGTCGGGCGATACACCATGCAATCGCGCGCCTACTGTTCTAGATTCAACTTCAAGGGCGCCGACCAGCAGAAGAAGGTAGGTGACCTGTCCGGCGGAGAGCGCAACCGCGTCCATTTGGCCAAGCTGTTGAAATCCGGCGGCAACGTATTGCTCCTCGATGAACCGACCAACGACCTCGACGTGGAAACGCTGCGAGCGCTCGAAGAGGCGTTATTGGCATTCCCGGGCTGCGTGGTCGTGATCAGCCACGATCGTTGGTTCCTGGATCGGATCGCCACCCACATACTGGCCTTTGAAGGCGATTCCGAAGTCGTTTGGTTTGAGGGCAACTTTCAGGATTATGAGGAAGACAAGAAAAAGCGTCTGGGCGATGAGGCCGTTCAGCCGCATCGCATCAAGTATCGAAAGATCGATGGGTAATGCGCTAGTACGCGGCAACGCACCTGCAACGGAGCCTGTTTCGAGCGGCGTCAATCGCATGCCAGACCGGCTGCAACAACCGTATTTCGTTTTCGGACCCGCTTGCGGATTCGATAGCCCGCTGATCGCCCTCGTTCGACATCAAAATGGTATCAGTTCGGTCGTTGCTGGATATTGTCGGACATTCGGTGGCGTATCATCCTCATTACTGCGCAAGCCGCTAGCGATACACAAGCCATCTTGAAGACGAGTAGACATGTTAGGTAAATTATTTCGGCCTAAATGGCAACACCAGAACGCCAAGGTTCGTGCCCGTACCGTAGCCGAAGGCAAGGTAAGCGTCGCGGCGTGTTTCGACATCGCCCTGAACGACACCGCAATGGAAGTACGCGAACAGGCGATCCAACGCATCGAATCGGTTGAATCGTTGCTGGCGCTGGTGCGCCAATCCCCCGACCTGCGACGCGCTGCGACGCTGCGGCTGGTTGCGCTTATCGAAGATGCCGACGAGCACGACGATGCGACGCTGACGTCGGTGCTGGACGTCATTGACGACGAACCGCAACGTCGCGCCCTTGCGCAACAAGCCAGATCGGCGCGCGTTCGTCTGGCCGCGATCAGAACGATAGACGACGAAGATTTACTCAAGTTGACCGTCACCGGCGATAAGGCCGTTGATGTCCGGCGCGCCGCGCTCGACCGGGTACAAACGGAAGCCGCGCTCAGCGAAATCGCGAAGTACACGCGAGGGCGTGACAAGACGATCGCCAAACTCGCGGAACAACGTCTGAACGAAATACACGACCGCCAGCAACGGTCTGAAGACCGCGAGCGCTTGATCGCCGAACTGGCCGAGACGGTCAGCAGCCATTCGCCTATCGACGAACCCGCCTGGCAGCGCATGATGGCGACCTGGGACTCGCTGCAGCACGAGGCCAGTGCCGAACAACAGCGCCTGTTCGCGCGGGCCAAAGCCACGCTTGACGCTCGCCTCGCGGAACAGAAGCAACTGGAACGGGAGGATCGCTCGCGAAAATCGGCGCGGGAAGACCTGCTCCAGCGCCTGCAGGCCTTGACTAAAGAAGTCGATGTCGCCGATCCCAATGACATATCCGCCGCGATCAGGATCCTGCAAACCGGTTGGTCAGAAGCGACGCCGTTGCAGGATGCCTGGGCAGAACGACGGTTTCAGGATGAATGGCTGGAAAAAACGACGGTGTTGGAGAATCGCCTCAGGTCACGACGCGCGTTGGGGCAGCAGGAAAACCGGCTGAACTCAGCCATCGACAACCTGCAGCAACAGCTCGAGCGGGGCGATCTCTCGCTGCGTCAAGTCGAGCGCACCGAGCGCAACAGCGCCGAAACCATTGCCTCGTTAAAGGATCCGCACAGTTTCGAAAAGCCCATTCACCGCTTGCGCACTCTTACCGAACGCCTGCGCGGCCAGTTTGAAGAGGAGCAAAAGCATAAGCAGTCATTACGAAAGCAACTGAAAAATCACATTGAGACACTCGAAGCGGCGCTGACCGAGAAAGCCCTCGACCAAGCCAGCGCGGCGCACAAGGCAGCCCTGCGCATCTTGCAGGAGCTCGGTAAGAATTTGCCCGGCCCGATACAGAAACTCGAACGCAGACTGCGGCAGGTCGAACCCCAGCTGCGCGAACTGCAGTCGTGGCGCAACTGGGGTACCGACCACGCGCGCGAAGAATTGATCGAAGCGGCAAAGACCCTGGCGGTCTCCGCGGTCGACATCAACCAGCGCGCCAAGGAATTGAACCGCTTGCGTGAGCAATGGAAATCGCTCGGCGGTTCCGGGCACGGCGTGCAGGCAATGTGGAAAACGTTTGACGCCGCGTGTACGGCCGCATACGCCCCCATCAAGGCGGAGCACACCAAGGAGCAACAGGCACGCGAACAGAATTTGGCTGTCCGCGCCAGTATTTGCGCCGATGTGGAATCGCTGGTTGAGGACACCGACTGGGAATCACCCGATTGGCGCGCGGTCGACAAGGCCCTGCAATCGGCCCGGCGAAAATGGCGTGACACCGGCGGCGTCCCGCACAAGGCATGGAAAGCGATCAAGACCCGGTTCGACCGGGCCATCGAGGATTTGGACGAGCACCTGGCCAAGGAACGACGTCACAATTTCCTGCAGCGTCAGGCGCTGGTGCGTGATGCGGAAGCCCTGCGCGATGTCGAAGACAACCGCGCCGCCGTCGTGGAGGCGCGCAATCTGCGCAACGCCTGGCAAGTCACCGTCACGTCAAAGCCGAGCGAGGAACGCAAACTTTGGCAAGCCTTCAACAAGGCAATGGACGCCGTATTCGCACGCGACCGGGAGGCGCGGGATGAGTTCAAGGCGGAATTGGACGAACACCGCGTGGTCGCCGAAACACTATGCCAGCGCGTCGAGCAGCTTGCCGACAGCGAAGCGATCGCCGCGCGTCAAAAACGCGCGGAGTTGACCCAGGCCGAAGATGAATTCCGTCACCTCGGTGCGCTGCCGAAAGGGCCGCGTGAGGCGCTGGAGCGCCGCTTCGGCCAAGCCGTGCGGAAAGCCCAACAAAGCATTGCGGAGGCCGATCGCGCATACGCCGCTCAAGCGCTGCAGCAACTGCATGATCTGCATTCGATCTGCGAGCGCGCCGAGACCCTGGCGCATTCGCAGCCACCGGATGCGCAAGCCGTCGCCGACATCGATGATGCGTGGGAAGCGGCAGCAAAACCTGAGACTTACAAACCGACTGTCGAAAAACTAACCCAGCGCTACATTGTCGCGCGGCAGGTGCTGGCAGGCGAGCGGGCGCTGACAGTATTGGGCGATCTCGATCGACATGCCGAGATCCGAGAGACGCTCTGCGTCGACCTGGAAATTCTACGCGGCATGGACTCCCCCGCGGACGCCGGTCAGCTGCGTATGGCTCGCCAGGTCGACCTGTTGGAAGACGCAATGAAAGGCGGCGAAAAAGACAAGGACAAGACCATCCGCCGGCTACAGTTCGACTACCTTTCCGTGGGCGCCGTTGCGCCGGAAAAACGGCAACCGCTCGACGAGCGTTTCGCTAGGCTCTTTCCATAGCCGGATTCGCCTGACCGCCGATAATGGGCCGACACCTCGGAATGCGGCGGAGAATTAATCTCCGCGCGGCATCCCTTCCGCGCGAATGATCAATTGTGGCCGCTGATTTTTGCGTGCAGAGGCTTGGTCGTTTCGTACCGGGCCATTTGCTCTGGCGACGCTTTTTCCTGGTATTTGCCTTTCCATTCGTCGTAGCTCATACCGTAAATCGCTTCGCGGGCACTGTCGTAGTCGACCGCCTGGCCACGCGCCGCGGCCGCGGCG
>CBDUNM010000184.1:0-9307 GCA_965368585.1 uncultured Chromatiales bacterium
CAGCCGGTTGGGCGGCGCGCAGTCCCTGGCCGCGCTGCGCGTGCCGCAAGAGCGCTTCGCGGCGGTGGCCGAACAGGTCAATGCTTTCGCGGCCGTCGCGCACAATTATCGGCGTGAGCATCGCTTGAACATGTGGTTCGTGGTGGCCGCGGGTACGTCGGACGAGGTCGAAGACTGTCTGGCGCGGATCGCGTCGACCACCGGCTTGCCGGTCTTCAATTTCCCCAAACTCACCGAATACTTTCTCGGCTTGTGGCTGAGTCTGGAAGACGGCGGGGTCATAGACACTGTCAAACCCCCCGTTGTCCGCCGATCGAAACCGCGAGCGTTGGACGATCTCGACTACCGCATCGTCAAGGCAACCCAGGCGGGCCTGCCTCTGCTGAGCGCGCCGTATCGGGCTATCGCAAAATCGCTGGATATCCCGACGGATGAATTGATCGGCCGGCTGGACGCCATGCTGGCGACCGGTGTCGTTCGGCGCATCGGCGCCATACCCAATCACTACCGGCTCGGCTTGCGCGGCAACGGCATGACCGTGTGGGACGTTCCGGATGCGCAGGTGGACGAGTTTGGCCGCAAGATCTCAAACTTGTCCTTTGTCAGTCATTGCTATAGGCGCCCACGCCATCCCGGGGTCTGGGCTTACAATCTGTTCGCGATGGTGCACGGCCGTGAGCGCGCCGAGGTCATGGAGAAGTCCGCCGTCATCTCAGGGCTGCTGGGGCCTGCCTGCCGGGCCCGGGACGTATTGTTCAGCAGCGCCATCTTGAAAAAGACCGGACTGCGTCTGGTCGCTTGAGGAACACCTATGTTTCGACTGACCCGGTACATGCAGGCATTGATGAACGCCGACCAGCCGCCGCCACGACCGCAGGTTCGAGAACCGACCGGCCCGGTGGTCATCTGGAACCTCATCCGCCGTTGCAATCTCACCTGTAAGCATTGCTATGCGACTTCGGCGGACAAAGACTTTCCCGGAGAACTCTCGACGCAAGAGGTATTTTCGGTCATGGACGACTGCAAGGCCTTCGGCGTGCCTGTGCTGATTCTGTCGGGCGGCGAACCGTTGATGCGCCCGGATATCTTCACGATATCCCGGCGCGCCAAAGCCATGGGATTTTATGTCGGACTATCCAGCAACGGTACCTTGATTACGGGCGAGAATATCGCTGACATCGCGGCCATCGGTTACGACTATGTCGGGGTCAGCCTGGACGGCATGCGCGAGACGCACGATCGGTTCAGACGTCGGCTAGGCGCGTTCGACGAGGCGTTGAATGGCATCCGTCTGTGCCGCGACGCAGGCATCAAGGTCGGGATGCGCTTTACTCTGACCAGCGACAACGTACGCGATTTCCCCGAACTTCTGCGCTTGATGGAGCGTGAGGCGATCGACAAGTTTTATCTGTCGCATCTGAACTATGCCGGACGCGGCAACAAGAACCGCGGTGACGACGCCCAACACCGACTGACTCGCGCTGCCATGGATCTGTTGTTCGATACCTGCTGGAATCAGCTGCAGCAGGGGCGGCCCAGAGAATTCGTGACCGGCAACAATGATGCCGACGGTGCCTATCTGCTGCAGTGGGTAAAGCGTGAAATACCGCAGCACGCCGAACGCGTGAGGGCCATGCTGACCCGCTGGGGGGGCAATTCCTCCGGGGTGAACATCGCGAATATCGACAACCTCGGCAACGTGCATCCCGATACCATGTGGTGGGACTACTCACTGGGTAACGTCAAGCAGCGGGCGTTCTCGGAGATCTGGCAGGATACGAGCGAGCCGCTGATGGCCGGTCTCAAGCAGGCCGTCAGACCCGTCGAAGGCCGTTGCGCCGCCTGTCGTCACCTGCCGATGTGTCGGGGCAACAGTCGCACTCGGGCCTGGCAGCTGACGGGAAATCCCTGGGCGGAAGATCCCGGCTGCTATCTGACCGACGACGAAATCGGTGTAACGACCTCGGGCGCCAGGTTGCAGACCACGCCCTACCGTTGGACCGGTAAGACCAAGCATGAGGATATTTCGGAATGCCGCGAATCTGTTGGACACTGGCCGTCGTCTTCGCGCTGACGACGGGGGCCTTCGCCTACAAGTTTCTGATCGCCGGAAAGACACTGACGTCCAGTGACGGTCGGGTGGCGGTGCAGTTGTCTGCGGGTGAGCGCGATCTGGTGCTGCAGGAAATGCGGGCGTTCCTGACCGCGTTGCAGCAGATTCTCGCCGCGGCGCATGGCAATAGTGCGGACGCTGCCGCGGCGGCCGCGCGCGCCGTCGGTGCTCAGGCTCAGCGTGAGGTGCCGGCCAGCCGGGTCGGCAAACTGCCCTTGTCCTTCAAGCGCCTGGGGTTTGATACCCATCAGCGCTTTGATCAACTGGCGCTGGATATCGAAGAACTGGGAGACGCGACCGTCGCCCTGCCCACACTGCCCGCGCTGATGGAAAACTGCATCGCCTGCCACGCCGCGTATCGCATCGACCTGGAAGCGGCGCGATGATGATACTGCGTCGCGGGCTGCTGCTTTTTCTCGCCCTGCTGGTCGCGCCTGCGTGGGCGGCGGGTGGCGAGGTCGCCGCGCTGTACGCGCAGCACTGTGCGAGTTGCCACGGGGTCAACCGCCTGGGCGGCATGGGGCCGGCGCTGTTGCCCCAGAACCTGCAGCGTCTGAAGCGCGAAGAGGCGGTCAGGGTGATCACCGAAGGGCGCGTCGCGACCCAGATGCCGGCATTCGGCGGCATGCTTCGCAGCGAGCAGATTTCGGGGCTCGCGCAATTTGCGTACTCCCCGCCCGCGGAACCCCCGGACTGGACCCTGACGGATATCGAGCAGACCCACAAGCTGCTGGTGGCCGAGGGCGATCTGGCGGCACAACCGGTCCATGGCGCGGATCCGATGAACATGTTTATCGTCGTTGAAGTCGGCGATCATCACGCCACCGTGCTCGACGGGGATCGCCTGGAGCCCATCCATCGCTTCAAGACGCACATCGCTCTGCACGGCGGTCCCAAGTACTCACCCGACGGACGGTACGTCTACTTTGCCTCGCGCGACGGTTGGATCAGCAAATTCGATATGTGGGGCCTGCAATCGGTGGCTGAGGTGCGCGCCGGCATCAACACCCGCAATCTCGCGGTTTCCAGCGACGGCCGGTTCGTCATGGTCGCGAATTACCTGCCGCACACGCTGATCGTCCTGGATGCTCGGGATCTGAACCCCATCAAATTGATCGAGGTAAAGGGCGATCAAGGCAAATCCTCGCGGGTCAGCGCTGTCTACGATGCACCGCCCAGACAGAGTTTCGTCGCGGCGCTCAAGGATTTGACCGAGGTCTGGGAGATTCCCTACGCCGATGATCATCTGCCGGTTTACAACGGTCCCATGCACGACTATCGCATGGGAGAGGGCGTGTCGCTGCAGACCGGTCGATTCCCGGTGCGTCGTATTCGTCTCAACGATTACCTCGACGATTTCTTCTTTGACCAAAGCTATCGCCTGCTGATCGGCGCCGCGCGCAACGCCAACAACGGACAGGTCGTGCAAATGGACGTCGGCCGCAAGATCGCGGATTTGGACCTCGACGGGATGCCTCACCTGGGTTCAGGCATCACCTGGGAGTATCAGGGGCGCCCCGTACTGGCGACGCCGAACCTGAAGAAGGGCGAGGTCAGCGTCATCGACATGACGACCTGGAAGACCATCAAGCGTATCCAGACCGAAGGCCCGGGATTTTTCATGCGCAGCCACGAGAATACGCCCTACGCCTGGGTGGACGTGTTTTTCGGACCCAACAAAGACAAGGTCCATATCATCGACAAGCGTACCCTGGAGATCGTCAAAACGCTGCGACCGGCGCCCGGAAAGACGGCAGCTCACGTCGAGTTCGACAAAGCAGGCAAGCACAGTTTGCTCAGTATCTGGGATCCCGACGGCGCCGTGGTGGTCTACGACGCCGTATCGCTGGAAGAAACCAAACGTCTGCCGATGAAAAAGCCGTCCGGAAAATATAACGTCTATAACAAGATCACTCGTTCCGCTGGCACCAGCCATTGATTTCCGCCGTCGGGTAGAGACGGCGCGGGTATGCCGGCTATTCCTCCACCCGCTGCCAGGAGTTTTCGTTGCGTTCCAGGCGGTGCCTGGCCCAGCGGGAGAATTCGAGCAGGCCGGTCTGCCCCGGGCGGCGGCGGCCGCGACCGGCCACGACTCTGAAACTGACCAGCCGGCGGCCTTCGTCGCCGCGCACTTCTATGCCGAGCACCTCGCGGACCTGCCAGTCCGCACCGTACCGGCCATTGCTGTAGCAGGCGCCCACCTCGATCTTGTCGACCGGCTGGGCAGGTGAGACATGATGCTGCATGGCGATCGCGTACAGATGCAGCAGGTCCGCTTCGGATACGTCGGTGAAGGTGTCCATTTCACTGAGCGCGTAGACCAGGTCACCGTGGTCGATCTGCAGTTCCGAGGGCAGCGACTGCTCCGTCGGTTCCTGTACGTGCAGCATCAGCGGGTAGCGCCGCCAGCGAAACAGGTTATTGAATATCAGCGCCGACCCCAGTATCACCATCACATTGAGCAATACCGGCGTCAGGACGAATTGATAGCCCAGTTCGAGGATACCGCCACCGCCGATGACGGCCGTCAGCGCGGTCGCTCCGCCCGGCGGGTGGATGCAGCCGAACACCCGCATGGCGAGTATCGATAGGCCGACGGCCAGCGCGGCGCCCAGCACGGGTTCGGCGACCGATTGGGCGCAGGTCACGCCGATCAGCGCGGCCAGCAGGTGCCCGGCGACGAGTTGCCAGGGTTGCGACAGCGGACCGTGCGGTACCGCGAACAAGAGCACCGCCGATGCGCCCATTGAGGCGACGATCAGGCCGCTGCCGTCACCGACGAAGTAGCGGCTGACGATCAGTACCGACAGGACGGAGACGAAGCCCCCGAGTCCCGACACCAGCCGCTCGCGCCAGGACAAACGCCGGCTCTCGTAGCCGATCAAATGGCTGATCCATTCGAGCGTGTGGTTCGGTTGCATGGATGCCCGTCGTGAGCCGCGCCAGGCGGTGTTATTCGGAATTACAGCTGAGGTCGGCGGCGGAGGCGAGTTTGGCACGATCGTGTACCTCGACGCGCGCACCGCTCACGCTGATGATGCCGTTCGACTGAAGATTTTTGATGATTCTCGAGAACGTTTCCGGTTTCACCGACAGGCGCGATGCGATGACTTGTTTGGCGACCGGCAGATCGAAATGCTTCGTGCCAGGCGACGACAGCTCGTAAATGTAAGCCGCAACCCGGCAGGTCGCGCTGTGCAGACTGAGCTCGTCGATCTCTCGGATGAGGCTGCGCAAACGCTGGCTCATATCGCCCAGCAGCTGAAAACACAGCGTGCCCGACTCGCGCAAGATCTGCGTGTATTCGTGCGCGGCGACGCTGATGACTTCCGAGGCCTCCAACGCCTGTGCGCCGACCGGGTAGCGGGGACTGTCGAGAAACATCAGTGCTTCGGCGAAGGTTTGCCCCGGCAGGACGATATCGATGATCTTTTCGTTACCCGCGGGAGACAATCGGTACAGTTTGATCTGGCCTGAAACGACATAATAGAATCGTTCCGCGGCGTCACCCTGGTAAAAGAGAGGTTCGTCGGCGGCGAGCTTCAAGCGCACTGCGCGACTGACTATTCTGTTTACTTGCGCGTTATCCATGCGGGCGAACAGCAAGCTGTTCTGCAGCTCTTCTTTCATGCGTTGTTCCAAGTTTGGTTAAATACGCGCGCGGTGGTTTCAAGGACCGTCATTTTTACGCCAAGTATTGACTTGGCGCAACGAGCACCAACCGAGCTTGATCAATATCAAGGGCGAGTGTCGAGGAAAATCCGACAGTTAGCGCACCTCGTCCATGAACCGGAGGGTTTAACTATGTCGCAGGCTTTTACCAAAGCCATGGCACGCAACATTTTTTACGGTGGAAGCGTGTTTTTTTTCTTACTTTTTCTTGCATTGACGTTTGATACGAGCTCGGCGCTACCGCAGCGGGATAATCGCCAAAACCTGACGGAAACCGTGGCGCACGGGAAGTTGCTGTGGGAGCAGAACAACTGCATCGGCTGCCACTCGCTGTTGGGGGAGGGGGCCTACTTCGCGCCCGAACTGGGCAACGTCTACAAGCGCCTGGGCGGTAAAGAGGGAATCATCGGCTTTATCAAGAGCCGGCCCAAGGACGGTATACCGGGACGCCGCAGCATGCCGCAGTTCAATTTCAGCGATGAAGAACTCGACGCGATCGCGGAATTTTTGAAGTACTCGTCGGAAATCAATACGGCAAACTGGCCGCCGAACATTCAAGGCTGATCGGGGAGCGGAATCATGCAATATAAATCACAAGCTGTAGCCAAGCCCTATTTCATTGCGGCCATTGGGTTGTTCGTAGGGCAGATACTGTTCGGCCTCATTATCGGCCTGCAATACGTCATGGGGGATTTCCTGTTCCCCGAGATTCCATTCAATGTCGCGCGGATGGTCCACACCAATCTGCTGATCGTATGGCTGCTCTTCGGGTTCATGGGCGCGGCCTACTATCTGGTGCCGGAAGAAGCGGAGCGCGAGCTGGTCGCACCCTGGTTGGGGTATCTGATGTTCTGGATCTTTCTGATCGCGGGCGCCGCGACCATCGCAGGTTACCTGCTGGTTCCCTATGCGACGCTCGCCGAACTGACCATGAACGAGCTGCTGCCCACCATGGGCCGGGAGTTTCTCGAACAACCGACGATCACCAAGCTGGGTATCGTGGTCGTCGCCCTGGCGTTTTTGGCAAACGTCGGCCTGACCGTACTAAAAGGCCGCAAGACCGTGGTCAATCTGGTGCTTTTGATCGGTCTGGCCGGGCTGGCGGTGTTCTTCCTGTTTGCCTTTTATAACCCGGAAAATCTGGTACTGGACAAGTATTACTGGTGGTGGGTGGTTCACCTCTGGGTCGAAGGCGTATGGGAGTTGATTCTTGGCTCCATCCTGGCGTTTGTCCTCATCAAGACCACCGGCGTGGACCGGGAGGTCGTCGAGAAATGGCTGTATGTCATTATCGCCATGACGCTGATCACCGGCATCATCGGCACTGGCCACCACTACTACTGGATCGGCGCACCGGAATACTGGCAGTGGTGGGGATCGATCTTCTCCGCGCTGGAGCCCATTCCGTTCTTCATGATGACGGTATTCGCCTTCAACATGGTGAATCGCCGCCGCCGCAATCATCCGAACAAGGCGGCCGTATTGTGGGCCCTCGGGACTGCGGTCATGGCGTTTCTCGGCGCGGGCGTGTGGGGTTTTCTGCATACCCTGGCACCGATCAACTACTACACGCACGGCTCGCAGATCACCGCGGCGCATGGTCACATGGCTTTCTATGGCGCTTATGTCATGATCGTACTGGCGATCATCTCCTACGCAATGCCGATGTTGCGGGGTCGCGAGGCCGCCAACAGCAATCGAGCGCAGGTCGTGGAGATGTGGTCGTTTTGGTTGATGACGGTTTCTATGGTGTTCATCACGTTGTTCCTGACCGCGGCCGGCATTCTTCAGGTCTATCTGCAGCGTTTCAGCGAAAACCCGCTGCCCTTCATGGTGGTGCAGGACAAGATCAGTTTGTTCTTCTGGATGCGTGAGATTGCCGGTGTGGTCTTTCTGATTGGGCTGATCCTCTACATCGCCAGCTTCTTTGTTGGCAGCAAGGAGGCTGAAAATACCGCCGTACCGGCGGCAGAGCCTGCGTAAAAGGCAGGGGTGATGCGGTGCGGAGTTGCGGACGATCGCAGCTCCGCGCCGGTCAGGGATTTGTGAGCAGCGACGGGTTGAAACATTGTCATCGAATCTACCAGCAGGGGTGGCGGTCCTTTGTCCGGCAGTGAACAAGCAGCGGCCATCGATTGGTCTGTCACACAATCCGTGACGCCAGGGCGCAGCGCGGCTCTTCGGTATCCTCCCGGCGATCTCGCGATCTGGATATTCATCCTGGCGGAATTGCTGGTGTTTGGGATCTTTTTCGCCGCCTATGCGTTTGCGCGCGTCAACAACGTCGAGTTGTTCGATCAGTACCAGGCCACGCTGGACCGTGACGCCGCGCTGATCAACACCCTGGCGCTGATTACGTCCAGCTACTTCGTGGTGAGGGCGGTTGCCGCGATTCGTGATGACAACAGGCTTGTCTGTGTTCGCTGGCTCTGGTTGGCGATCGCCGCCGCGGCGGTCTTTGTGGTGGTCAAATCGATCGAGTATGGACACCATTTCGATCACGGTGTCTCGCTGAGTACCAACACCTTCTATATGTTTTACCTGTCGCTGACGTTTTTTCATTTCATGCATGTCATATTGGGCATGGTGATCCTGATCGCCGTGGCCGTGAAGGCGCGTGCCGGCGACTATTCGGCGACAGAGCACACGGGAGTCGAGTCCGGTGCCAGCTATTGGCATATGGTCGACTTGGTCTGGTTGATCCTGTTTCCGCTCGTGTACGTGATGCGATGAACACGCATACCGGACAGCGTCGCTGGGTACGCCCCTGTACAGTGGTTTATATCGTGCTGATTGCCTTGACCCTGGTTACCTGGCGTGTCGGCACCGCGGAGATGAGCGGAAGCAAGGTTTCTTTGTTAGTACTGGGAATCGCATTGTTTAAAGGTCACCTGATCGGCGATTGGTTCATGGGATTGCGAGGATTGCGCAGCGCGTGGCGCTGGGTGGTGCCGGTCTGGTTGCTGGTGCCCGGTGGCCTGATCACCTGGGCATTCATTCGGGCGAATGGGCTAAGCTGATGGATATGAAAGTTGAAGCGAATGCGGCTGCAGCTCAGGATCTGCCGTTCTATCGACCGCAGGGCAACGAAATTGCATTGTTCGAGCGCGCCTGGCACCATCAACTGCCGGTGATGATCAAGGGGCCGACCGGGTGCGGCAAGACCCGCTTCGTACGCTACATGGCGGCCCGACTGAACCGGCCCTTGTTCACCGTTGCTTGCCACGACGACCTGACGGCGGCCGATCTGGTCGGCAGGCACCTGATTGGTGAGGAGGGTACCTACTGGTGCGATGGACCGCTGACGCGCGCGGTGCGTGAGGGCGCGATCTGTTATCTGGACGAAGTGGTCGAAGCGCGCAAGGATACCACCGTGGTCATGCATCCCTTGACCGACGATCGGCGCATTCTGCCGATCGAGCGCACCGGTGAGACGCTCAAGGCGTCACCCGATTTCATGCTGGTCGTCTCCTACAACCCCGGCTACCAGAATCTCTTGAAGGGCATGAAGCCGTCGACCCG
>CBDUNM010000185.1:0-9241 GCA_965368585.1 uncultured Chromatiales bacterium
CGAGAACGAAACCCTGTACCGCCTGAGCGGCAACGACGACGGCAGCGGCAAGGGTCACGGCGGCATCATGTGCGAAGGTTGCCACGGCAGCACGCACGCGATCTGGCCAAACGCCAACCCGGATGCCAACGACAACGTGGCAGCCAACCAGCTGCAGGGACACGCGGGCACGATCAGCGAGTGTGCGACCTGCCACACCGGCGAACTGGGCAACACGCTGGAGGGGCCGCACGGTTTGCACCCGGTCGGCAGCAGTACCCGTTTTGCCCGCGGCGGTCACGAAGATCTTGCCGAGGACGATCCCAACGCGTGCCGCGCCTGCCACGGGCGTAACGGCGAGGGGACGGTGCTCTCCAAATTGCCGGTCGAGCGCCAATTGAACGGCAGAAACTACCCGGCGGGACATGAAGTCGGCTGCACGGAGTGCCACCGGAACGAACTCTAGCCGCGGTTTTCCGCCCCCATGGACGGGGGCGCGGCTGGCCATCCCGCAACGGCCCTTTCCGCCTGGGAAGGGCCTTTTTCCGTTTAACCGGGAGCGCGTCAATGCTCAATAGAACCCGATGGAAATCGCGAATAGTAGTTCAGGCGGCGGTGCTGTTGTGGGGGTCGTGCGATCTGGGTGTGACCACGGCAGGGGCGGGCGAGCTGTCCGAAGTGCACGACGGGCCGCGGTACGAGCTGAGTCTGCCCGATCTGCACGGTCGACAACGCAGCTTGCAGGAGTTTGCAGGTCAGGTGCTGGTCGTCAATTTCTGGGCGAGCTGGTGTCCCCCCTGTATTCACGAGATGCCGAGCATACAGAGGCTCGCCGATGAACTGCGCGGGCAGCCCTTTACCGTACTTGGCGTCAACGTGGCCGAGGCCGATCGGCGGGCACGCAACATGGTACTTCGTCTCGAACTGGATTTTCCGGTCTGGCTGGACCGCGACGGCTCCGCATTCGAACGTTGGGAAGCAACGGTGCTGCCGACCACCTATGTGCTGGACGTCACCGGCGCGATTCGCTACATCGGGCGTGGCCCCCTGGACTGGGACCGGGTTGACATCGTGGATACGGTGAAAGCCCTCTTACCTGGCGCAACCAAAGGCGCGGAAGTCGAGGCGCGATAGCACTTTTTTTCTACCCGGCCATCGATATCCGCAGCGTACCTTGAAAAGTATTCTCCCGGGCGTAGGTCCATGATATCGAGCGCAACAGGAACGGCCGCCAAGGTTCCCGGTGGAAGCGAACGTCAGGGCTTCCAGCATTGACAGACGCTCGTCAATAGATTGGGCTTTCGGCCTGTATCTTCATCCCGTACCAGGAGGTGGCACCGTGACCAAAACGAATATCATCCCGAGTATCACCTTGATCCTAACCGTCGTGCTCGGCGCCGGTCTGGTGCCTGCCACCGGGTAAAGCTTTCAGTGACACGCCGTGGATACCACCTGGTAGGCTCAACTGCTGCTTCCCTGCAGCAAACGGTCACTCAAACCTTCACCCCGCAGTAGGTTCTACTGGCGCATTTCTTGAAAGCGCGAACACCAGGATCAGCGCTCGCCCTCCAACGGGACTCTGGCGCTATCGTGACCGCCGGTCCTCCCGCCTTGGCAACCGAAAATGCGGCCTTCTTGGGAAGACCGCATTTTGCACTTCGATCAGTTGAATTTCAGGCCCCAGCTGATTTCGAGTTCGTGCTGATCCATCTCGACGAAGCCGGTCTGCGTGCCGGTGAATGGAGCGTTCTGGCCCGAGATCGTTTCTTCGAAGGCGCGCGTGTACGCCGCCGAGATACTGTTATTGGCGTCGATCTGGTAGGTGAACCCCAAGCTGGCGTGGTTGCGTATGGTCGCCGGCGCGAGAATGTTAAACAGTGCTTCACCGTTGTCGAACAGCTTATCCGCGTGGCTGAAACCAGCGCGCAAGGTGAGCTTAGGGCTGTATGCCCATTGCACGCCAATCTTGTAGATGTTGATGTCCCCCCAACCGAATCCGAGGCCGTCGTCGGCCCCCAGAGAAAACGGCCCTGTCGGGTTGTTCGAATTACCCAGGGAGGCCACTTCGCTGTAGAAGATGTGCTGCCAATCGAACACGATCGTGACCTTTGGAGTGGCCTTGTAGCTCAGACCGGCGGTGACTGTGGGCGGGACGTCGAAATCGCCCTGCTCGGCAAACAGGCCGGCATAGTCGTCGAATTCCGACATGTAGGTCTTGGTTTGGGCGGATACGCCGACCGACAATCGGTCCGTAAGTTGACCGAGCCAGCCTACGCGCAATCCAAAGCCCCAGGAGTAATCGTAGTCGTTGTTGGTGACGTTCGTGGGGCTGACGGAAAAAGCCCGGAAGGGTTCGAGGCCCTCGGCCTGGAAACGCTGCACGGCCAGGATCGGCATGATGCCGAGGGCATGCTTTTCGTTGATCTTGCGCGCGTAGGTGACGCCCATGAACAACTGGGCGAAGTCCACACCCGTCGGCGCGGTGGCGACACCAGGTGCTGCGAAGTTCTGCCAGACTGCCGCACTATAGTCTGTGTTCATCCCGCCGTTGCCGCCGATCGAGATGCCGATGCTGCTGTTCTCGTCCAGCGGACGGTTCCAGCCAAAGTGCGGGATCAGAAACCAGTCGTTGCCGCTCTCGTATTCGCCGGGCGGGATGGCGCCGCCATCGGCGTTCGCGGTAAAGCCGCGATTCGGATTAAAGAGTGCCGCGCCGACGTCCAGGCGATGGCCCAGCAAGACCATGCCGGCGGGGTTGGTGGCGCCGGCCAGGGTATCCTGCGGCAGCGCAACGCCGGCGCCCGCCAGGCCCTTGTTGGTCGTGCCGAAGCCCGTTGGTGAATACCCGTTGGTGGCATTGGCCAGCGACGCCGCGACGCACCAGGCGCAAACACCGATCCTGGACGCCATGTTTAAACTCGACATATCTCGATATCTCCTCGGTAATTGACCTGTATTGTGAGGTCTTTTGTTGTTTGTGCTTAAGCGCGGTGGCGGGTGTCGTAAACTACGGTTCGAGCAATGTCCGCCCGATCACATTTGCACGCCTGACGGCGTCCGCCTCCGCGTTCCTGCAAAACACTCTTGCAAAATGCGTCGGTCATCGCGAATGCGAATACCCTGCGCTCCCCGCGGCCCATTCTACAGCGGACGCGCGTGCGGTTCACTTCCTGGTGCACGACTTAATGATTGTCCGCCGTCGGCGCTGCCGGACGCGCAATGGCGTTTTGGCCGTTTGTCGGAATCGCTACGCCGGGGGAAGCAGCGGGCGCCACCGCCGGGCGTCTGTTGTCGCAGCGCGATGGATTGCTGGTGCGAATTTGACGTAATCACGGACTATTTTGTGATTGACCTAACAGTTCGGGTACGACCGTTTCGGTCCGCCTGTCACTAGTCACCGGCATGAACTATCTTTTTCCGGCTGTAGCAAATAATTCATCGAGGAGATGGTCGCAATGAAATATACGTATTCTGTGGTTGGTGCTGCGCTGCTGAGCGCCAGTCTGGGTGTCAGTGCCGGAGAGATGGCCACGCCGGACGAAGCCAAGGCAATGAGCGAACAAGCCGCGGCGCTGGTCAACCAAAGCGGTGAGGCGGCGTTCGACGTATTTGCCGCTAACGATGGCGGTTTTATGTCCAAAGACCTTTACGTCTTTTGCATGGATATGGACGGTAAGATGCTGTCTCACGCCAAGAAGCCCGATTTGGTTGGCAAGAACCTGATCGACTTCGACAAGTACGGCGATAAACTGTTTCAGAACATGGTCGCGGTGGCTTCGTCCAGCGGCGAAGGCTGGGTCGACTACAAATGGCCGTACCCGGGGACCGAGGAGATCAAAGAGAAGACCAGTTACGTGATCAAGAACGACAAAGGCTTTTTCTGCGGCGTTGGCGCTTACAAGTAGACGGCTGCAAGGGACATCGCGACGCGATGTCCCGCCTGCCGCGCCGCGCGGTCCGGGTGGCGAGTTCTCCGCCGACAGACGGTGCTATCCGAGATTCAGCAGCCCACCGATGCGTGACCTGCCTTTTGCCCCAAGTTACTCGCTGTCCTCTGCCGACACGTCGATGTTGCCGTAATCTCGGCACCGCACCGGGCGACGCCCGATTCCGGTCGCGTGGTGGATTTGGCATCGGGTTACACTGAGACCTGCTTCTTCAACGGGCCCCGACGATTGGCAACGAACAATACGGGTTCACCGACCGGCGGCACTCCGCGAGGGGGGGGTCAGCGCGGAATACGCGCCGCCGCCGTGGCCTGGCCCGAGATTGAGGCTCGGCTCGGCAATGGTGCAACGGCCGTGCTGCCCATCGGCGCGGCGGCCAAGGAGCATGGCCGCCACCTGCCGCTGGCCACCGATTATATCCAGGCCGAATGGCTGGCGGAGCGACTGGCGGAGTGTCGCGATGTCGTGGTGTGGCCCACTGTGTCTTACGGGTTTTACCCGGCTTTCGTCGATTACCCGGGCAGCATTTCGCTGTCGCGTGAGACCTTTGTCGCGGTGGTCGAAGAGATCCTGGCTGGGCTGGTGCGGGCGGGTGCGCAGCGCATCGCCGTGCTCAACACGGGCATCAGTACCATCGAGCCGCTGGAGCGGGCCATAGCGGCTTCGCCTATGGTCGTGCCGGTGCAGCTGGTCAACGTCTACGCCGGACCTCGGCTCGCGCGGGTGCAGGCGGAGGTCGAGGACCAGCCCTGGGGCGGCCACGCGGACGAGATCGAAACCTCGCTGATGCTGGCCATCGCCCCCGGGCAGGTCGAGATGCGTTTGGCCGAGCCGGCACAACGGCGGTATGCACGTGGACCTTTAAGCCGCAGCGATCCCGAGGCGTCCAATTACAATCCCTCCGGAGTCGACGGCGATCCGACGCTCGCCTCGCTCGCCAAGGGCGAACGGCTGTCGGCCGCCCTGCGCGGCGACGTCTTGGCGGCGATCGACGCGCTGCTTGCAAGATAGCTTCTATGTCCCGCTCGGCAGGGCCGGAAAGGTCAGTCTGAACTCGGCACCGGGTTCCCGGTTGACCACATCCACCTCGCCGTGCATGGCCGACATCAGGCGATGGACCAAGGCCAGGCCTATGCCCGTACCCACCGCCTCACGGGTGAGTTCATTTTCCGGCCGGTAAAACAAGAGAAAGATCTTTTTCATCTGGCTTTTCTGAATGCCGGGTCCGTAGTCGCGAATGCGAAACCGTATCCGGTCGTCGCCGAGTCGCTCGCAGCCGACCTCGATCGTCTTTGTATCTGCCCTGGGCGCGAACTTCACCGCGTTGTCAGCAAGATTGATGAAGATCTGGGTAAGCGCGTCGTCATCGACTTCGATGCAACGCTGTAAAACGTCGTCCGCGCCGTGCACGCGCAATTCGAATCCGGCGCGCTCGATCTGCGTAGCCAATTTGGAACGGACCGTGTCGAGCAATTGCGCCACCGCGACAGGGCGCAACTCAACCTGTATTTCTTCGCGACCCAGGCGCGCCAGTTGCAGCACGTTGGTGATGAGCCGCGACAGGCGCTCGCTTTCGTCGTGTATGAACTCGTAGTAGCTGCGCTTGCGCGCTTCGTCGGCCCAGCCCTCGCGCAGCATTTCGCTGTACATGCGTATCGATGTGAGCGGCGTCTTTAGTTCATGACTGACGGCGGACACGAAATCACGCTGCTGCTGGCTCAGCTCGATCTGTTTGACACCCAATCGGTACATCAAGATCAGGCCGCCACTCAGAATCAAGGCCAGAATCGCCGCCACCCAGGTCACCAGCATGGCGCCGGGTCCCGCCGGCAGACGAGTCACGGTAAACAGCGTTTCCAGTTGGCCAAGCGGGGCCGACAAACGGCCGCGGTACAACAGACTGCCGGTCAACTGCTCGGCACTGGAGAGATAGCGTCCAGACTGCGGGTCGCCTATCGCCGTGAGGATATCACCCTCGAAGGCGACGGCCATGCGACTCACGTCAGACAGGCCAGTGTCGCGAAAAGGGGCTTCGATCAACCCTTGCAGAAAATCGTCCGTGTCGATCAGCGCGCCTTGTATGTAACGTTGACCGTCACGCCAGATCTTGCGGTAGAGCACGAGATGTCCGCTCGCCAGCCGCCCGGTCTCGAAGGGATCGATTTCGCTTTCGAAGATGCGCACCCGAGTCGGGGCGACGCTCGCACCAGCGGCTTCTTCATCAGACGGGCGATCGGGCGCCAGGGTTACGGTTGGCGACGGCAGCACACTGCGTTCGCGACGCGCGGTCCGGATCGGTGGCTGCCCGTTTTTGCTGGTAGGTTCTTTTTCCGCTGATTGTTTCCGAGCGTCCTCGTGATAGGGGCGAGCGAGTTGCAGGTCGTCGATGCGACCGATGCGGCCGGCGACCGGTTCATGGTCATCGGCGCGCCGGCGTATCGGTTCCTCGGCCAGCCGATCGAATACCGTTTGTGCAAGCTTCTGCTCCCGTACCTCCGCGCCAACTGCCTGACCCGCCGCCGTCGGTGCATCGGCCCGCTTCGCTCGCTCTTTGCTGTCGTACAAAAGGGCGTCGCGATCGCCGGCGGCAAGATCGGGCGTCGCCGGCCGTGCCGATCCGGTCGCTGCGGCCTGTTTCCGTTCAGGCTGTTGTGCGGCGTGACCCGTGGTCAAAGTATCCTGGCTGAGAATCAGCAGCAGCCGGTCGCGCAGTCCCCTGCGGGCGTCCAATTCCGCATCGACAATGCCGTAAGTCAACGGCGCAATCGTGCGCTCGTCGGGTAACAAGGGGGTGGTAAAGCGTCCCTGGGCATCGATCTGAAAATAACCCAGCAGACCCGGTATGTCGCTGCGCACCGGATAACCCGACAACGGTGAGCGCTGCAGGTAATTGGCCACCGGCGCGCCTTCCACGACCAGAAATCCGTAGTCGGCAAAGGTGCGAGCCTCTTCCTTTGCAATCAGCTCACTGAGGCGGCGATCGATGCGCCCGACCAGTTCCTCGGCCCGTAGCTGATAGCGATGGAAGCTCTCCCACTTCAAGCGACTATAGGCCTGCCAGGCCAGTGTCGCCGTGGGGATGGCCAGCGCGACGAAGAACAGGCCCAGCAGGCGGCGCAACCGGGACTTGTTTATCAAGCGCTTGTCACGCAGTCCTGGCACGTTAGTACCGGTGCAGCCGGTAACCCGCGCCCCGAATCGTGACCAGATGACGGGGCGACTTTGGATCGGTCTCGAGCTTGCGCCGCAGCTTGGCGATATGGATATCGACGGTGCGCGTTTCGATGTCAAGATCCCGGGCGTAGCCCCACACCTTGGTCAGTAATTCTTCACGGGAAACCGGCCGTTCGCCATTGGCGTGCAGATAACTCAGTACTTCCATTTCGCGGCGGGTAAAGGACAGCTTTTGTACGCCGCGCCTGCCGGACAGGTTGGGCACGTCGATCTCCAGATCCTCACCGAGACGTAGCCGCAGATCGGCCGGTGGCTCGGGACGGGCCCGGCGCAACACCGCCTGCACCCGCAGCACCAGTTGCGCCACCGAAAACGGTTTGGCGACATAGTCGTCGGCGCCCAGCGACAGGCCCTGAATGATGTCCTCGTCGGCCGCCTTCGCGGTCAACATGACAACCGGCTGGTCGGGTTCGCGTTCGCGGATGCGTTGGCAGATCTCAAATCCGTCCATCCCCGGCAACATCACGTCCAGTAGCACCAGGTCGTAGGTGCCGCGCAGCGCCATGCGCAGGCCGTCCGGTCCGGTCGCGGCGTGCTCGACACGGAAGCCGTGAAACACGAACACATCGATCAGTCCGGTACTGATGGCGGGCTCGTCTTCGACGATCAAGATACGATATTTTCGATCCATAGACGTCCCGTTCTGTGCAACCGCAAAGACCCCGCATCGCGCAACGCGCTCACCACGCAGAGCCTACCAGCGATGCCTGCCGGTCACATGTAAATTCTATGTAAAAACCTTCGGCCAGTTGTTACCAAACTGTGCCTACGGCCCGTTTTCGACACCCCCTACACTGAATTCACCATCCAGACCGAGCCACCGATGGAGGTGAAGAACATGGCCTTGATAACACGGGTAGCGCGCTTGTTTCGCGCCGATTTTCATGCCGTCCTGGACCGCATCGAAGAACCCGATGTGTTGCTTCGACAGGCGCTAAGGGAGATGGAAGACGATCTCGCCGAGGTCGAGCAAGGGATCAAACGAATGGAGCACGAGTGTGAGCAACTGTTACTGAGAGAGCAGGACCTGAAGTCAACGCAGGAAACCCTGGACGAAGAATTGGATGTCTGTTTCAGCGCGGGTAAGGACGATCTGGCCCGTCCCTTGATGAAGCGCAAGCTGGAGACTCAGCGCGCGCTGCAGCTACTCGCGCAGCGGCTCGAGGCGCTGCGGGCCAAGCTGTCGCTGCACCGCCGCCGCCTGGACGAAAACCGCACCCGATACGAGAGCCTGCGGCACAAGGCCGAGGCGTTCAGCGCACAGCAGCGCGACTCGAATCCGTTGGGCGACTGGGCGGTGCCGGATATTGCGGTGCGCGACGAAGACGTGGAAGTGGCGCTGTTGCGCGAAAAGCAAAGAAGGGCAAGGTCATGAAACACCCCGGCTTTCTCGAAGGTGTCGCAGTGGCGATGTCGGCTGCGCTGACCGCGAGCGTCGCGCATCCGGTATTGAGCCCGTTGTTCGGTAGCGAATGGACCCTGCGCCTGATCATTGGCGGCCTGGGGCTGGGTTACGTGCTGTACCTGTTGCATCGAGCCCGGGAACACGTCGGTCGCATAACGACGACTGCGGTTTGGCTGCTGCTGGCCGGATTGACCGCGTCGTTCATTTCCAGCCTGACGCTCTACCTGGCAGCGCACCTGGGCATGGTCTGGCTGGTTCGGACCCTGTATCACCGCTCCGGCGTCCTGGCGGCGGTTGCTGATCTGGCGCTGAACACGCTGGCCTGGATGGGGGGAGTCTGGGCGCTGCTGCATTCCGGGAGTCTGTTCCTCGGCGTCTGGACCTTTTTTCTGGTGCAGGCCCTGTTCGTCGTCGTGCCGCGACGCAGCGGCGCGGGCAAGGCGGCCGATACGACAGCGCCACGGCACCCCGATCCTTTTCAGCAGGCCCAGCGCAACGCCGAGACGGCACTGCGCAGGCTCGCGAACTTATACTGAACCCACAAGAGGAAATAGCAATGAAATCGAAAATCATCGGGCTCGCATTGTTTGCCTTCACCGCCGCGGTCGTGCTGTTGCTGCCGCTGCGGCAGAGCACCGGCGCAATCAACCCGCCGACCCCTTCCAACATACCGCAG
>CBDUNM010000186.1:0-9221 GCA_965368585.1 uncultured Chromatiales bacterium
CACCAATCGTGTACACCGTTCCGCTGCAGCTCTTGTCCTATCATGTTGCGGTATTGAAAGGCACCGACATCGATCAGCCGCGCAACCTCGCCAAGTCAGTAACGGTTGAATAGAGACGCCGTATGGTGGTCAGTGGCGCTTTTTCGCAGTCTAAAGCTTTCCGTTTGCAATCAAAGTTAGCAGTATTCCAGATGCTCGCGTAGCCAACCTCGTTCGTTTATACGATGGTTTACCAACTGCGTCAAAAAGGTTGCCGGATCCCGAACCAAGCCATTACGACAATGAGCGACCAGAATAACCAAGCTGCATACTTCGCTCGCCGTCGTCCATCGATAAAGAGGGCGTCTATATCCGGCCCAGCCTGCCCAGCGCGCAGTCGAGAAAATCCGTCCCGCCAGCCACGAATGCTTATCCTTAAGTAGAGACCAACACACAATAGCGCTGCGTAGATCAATAGCTTCGCTGCTATCCACTTGGCATTGAAGGGCCAGGCGTTCAATACTGACGCGATTCCCGTTGTTATCAGAACAAGAATCAAGACGATCCGCCAGCCTACGTCGATTCGTTGCCAGACAACGCCAGAGGGTTTTCGCATGTTGCGGTATGCGGCCCAGATCACGCCTAGCCAAACTAGAGCAACGAACCAGGCCAGCGCGAGGCCTGCTTGAGAGATCTGAACCGAACCTCGAAGCGCCGCGAGCTGCAAACCGACGAACGGCAATAACACGATCGCAGTACGTGGCAAAATATCAATGGCCATCAATGCTTCGAGAAAGCGTTCGCGTTCGGCGAGTGAAAGCTCAGACTTCGCGATGTAACGCGAACAAACAAATACGCCCCAGTCACCGCCAAGCCAATACGCGAAAAGAACAACATGCAAGGTGACCAGAAGAAAATAGGGTTCGATAGGCACTCGACTATTCTTTGGCAGGCACAAAAAGTGATTTCAACATCAATCCAATCACCGAGGGTCGCAGTAAACGGCCCGTGAGCGACCAAAGTTCCTTACCACTCATTTCGACAGTACAGGGCATCGCGTTTGCTGCACCGGACAGGATTAGAAATCCGTCTTCTGTCTTGGCGTCTCGAATCTCTACACCGAGCTTGATCGCGGGTGTCTTGACCAGCATCTCAGTCAGGCCGCCACGGCAGGAATGACCGCCGGTTCCAATGCCAATGCGGCACGCGCCGCGCCTCGGCCCGTAATCATGGCCTCGGTCAAGTAGGAGCCGTTCTGGTAAAGATCAGAGAACATTGAGCCAAGTTCGCCCGCTTCAAACAGGCGCGGAATAGTGTCGCCGTTGTGGCTAAACACATGGCCATCAAGATCACGGCGTGCGCCGCCGCCGGTACACACAATTGACGGTGTGATTAGCACTGCGTAGAACGGTCCGTTGGCGATCGGTAACAGCGTCTCCGGATTACGACCGTGTTGCTCATCAATCCCTGCTTCACAGGCTGCATTGTACGTTTCGACTTCCAAAGTCAGGACGTCAGGATCGAGACCGATTTGTGAGGCCAATGATGCAATATCATCGGCGACCTTGATGAGGCCAGATTCAATTTCTGCACTGTTGTCTTCGCTCCATGGGGTTTGCTTGACGACAGAGCTCCAGGTCATTATCTCAAGGACGAGTTTGCCTGCGGTTCGTGTGCTCTCATCGAATATCATGTAATCCGGATACGCCAGGTGCAGCGGTACATCCACCCACCGGCCGTGCTTCTTTTCCTTGTAGTGCGTTAGCTGCAGCTCGTTTGTCTCGCCATAGAATCGCTTACCCGTAGCATCGACATCCATCCACGAAAAAGCAGGCAACATGAAGTTGCGCATGAGCGTTGTGTCCTGGCCAGGTGCGAGAATACCCGGCCAGATACCACCCGACTGCCCCTGATTGCGAAGGTGCCACATTTCAGCACCCGCCTTCTGAAGTATTCGCACACCATCACCGGTGTTGTACGGCGTCCCGAACGGGCGAACGTCCGACAAACCGTAGTAGTCGCGCTGCATTTGCAGGTCCGCTTCATAACCGCCCACGGCCATGATTACACCGCGGTGTGCTCGAATAGCTTTCCGTTCGCCGGCCTTACTAACGTAGGCGCCGTAGACTTCGAGCGTATCCGGATCCTGGATAAGATCGATGAGCGCCGTGTCGCAACTGACCGGAATATCACGTTTCTCAACATTGGCTTTTAGTGCAAGCCAGACGCCAGACGGATGCGGAAGAATGGTCGCTGTGTGGTCAACCGCATCGCGGGCACCAAACTCCGGGAATTCCAGCACAGCATCGCGACCCGAAAAACCAGAGCCGCGAAAAAATTCGGCGCCGGCATCTTGTGCGAGCTGCTGAATCCAGGGTTCCAGGTTGACCATATGGTTCGCCCATGCATCGAGCAGCGGCTCCGGAATCGGATTCGTCTTGCTCATTGCCCGTTGATACGACTTCAGGGCCTCAGCGTCTTTTGAAATCAACAGTGATTGACCGGAAACGCGTGCGTTGCCACCCGCGAACTCTTCGGGCGCTTTCTCTATCAGCAATAGACGTGCGGACGGATCTGTGTCGTGCGCCTCAATAGCGGCCGATGCGCCGGCGCATCCATAACCGCAAATCAGTACGTCGCACTCTTCGTCCCAGGATCTAACACTGCTCAGGCTGGCCATCGTTACTCCTCCCATTTCGATCAGTTAACGGCATGCGATACCAAAATTCCAACAAAACATTGTCAAAATAGACAACCGTCGGTTGTGGATATAGGCCAAACGTTTGTTCTTCTCTCATGCAACATTGAGTGCTCGTTCGACGAGTAGCGACTGGCGGGGCCAACAATGCGATTACCTTTTTCAATCCTGTCGATTATCCGCATTTGTACGTGCGCTTTAGAAGATGAAGGTCAGAGCGAAACGGACGTCAGGCTCACAGCACCCAAGGAATTGAGGAACCGGGTAGATGCGCGGGCAGGAACCGGCGATCCCGTCCACCGGATTGCCGATGGTGGTGTATATGCGTATCCCTGCCAACTAATTCCCTTCCGCATGGTCGATGGAAAAAATTACGGCGATGCAGCAGGCTGGGCGAAATAGGATCATGTACATTACGAGAAAAGGTCCTGTCGAATGAGCGCCGTGATTGAGAGCCTGGTCGGCGAAATACTATATACCAGCGATGCACCTGGGCGTTCAGGCCAGGAACGTGGACGCGAGTCATTTCGGATGGACCTGCATCCAGATGGCGGGCGAGTCATATCGGCGCACGCCGAGATTGATGATGTGCCGCCCGTAGTGCGCGACGTCAGTTTGCGAATCGACTCAAACGGCAAACCCACAGATTGTTTTGCCCGAATCTTCGTTGCGGGTGCGTTTCGTGGCTCAGCCTGGTTCACCTTCGCCGGTGCTTTGGCCGAGTGCGAGGCATCGACGACAGTCGAAGGCAGGGTTTCCCAGCAGATGCGCTTGGATGGCCCCGCTCCGGCATTTGGAAATCACGCTATTGCTAACGACGGCTTCCTCCTGAGTCTCTTTGACCGCACACAGGGAGCGGGTACCCAGGTTATAAAAAATCTGCCGCTTTCATCTCCCGATCACCGAGGCGCCACGGGGCCGATGTTGTTCGCCGTTGACCTGGCGATTCAGTATCATGGCGAAGAACGAATAGAAGTGAAGGCCGGTCGGTTCGATGCACTAAAGTTTTCATTCACCGACGTACCCGGCCTACCTCTTGAACATCCGCCATACAACCTTTGGTGTACGAATGACGGTCACTTCATCCTGCTGCAAGCCGAAGTAGGCGGCTACATGCAAACCCGATACGAACTAACGCGACTTGAGCATGTTCGCTACGACCGCCCGTGATTGCCTGGCTGCTAATAGCGCATATTGCGGTGCTGGGCTATTGGCTTGGCTCTGAATTGGTCATCAATTCGACCTATCGTTTGGTCTGTTTCGCCGATGACATGCCTTTTGCTGAGCGCGACCGGCTAATGAATCACGTCATGCACGTGGACCAACATGTTCGCTACGCGTTGGTATTGCAGGCATCGCTGGGCACTATGCTCGCTGCGTCGTATGGGTTTATCCCGGGTGGGTGGTCGGTAGTTGTTGCTGTCGGCATTTTCGGTGCCGCGTGGCTGCTGTTTGTCGAAGCGGTTCATCGCTTGCGCAAGCGGCCGATCGGGCAACTGCTGGCTCACATCGATCGCTCTTCACGGTATGTGCTCATGGCTGTGTTGCTAGCCGTTGCAACGGGCCTGATCGGAGCCGCATGGCTGATACCTGATTGGATGCGATGGAAACTGGTGGCATTCGTTGGCGTCATCGCCAGTGGTGTCGGAATACGCTTTGCCCTGATCAGGCACTTTCGAGTTTGGACAAAGATGGCAGCCGGCGACGCGTCGTCCGAACACAACGCTGTTATCAAGCAGACGTACGTCAGAGCGACATCAGTCCTTGTGCTGCTTTGGGTGTTCATAGCGATTATTACCTTCTTGAGTGTCGCCAAGCCCATTTAGGTTTTGAGAGACTATCGAACATGAATATTATTGCCGAGACTCAAGCTATCGTTGCCGACCAACAAGGGGTTTGGGATGGAGAGTATGTCTACCTTGATGAGAACAACAACGAAATCGATAGACACAAGTCACGTTTGGTTTGCCGCCTTCATGATGGCGCCGACGGCGAAGCGAAGCTTGCTCAAACCAACATCTACACCTGGGACGATTACCAACAGGAGATTCGGTACTTCGAGGGCACCTTCAAAAAGGATCGCATCTGGATCGAGAATGAGTTGACTACGGGATGGACCAGTGCGATCGGGTCGGTGGTATTCCCTGGTAATCCCTCAAGATGAGAATCAAGAAATCCTTTTGTGCGACTGAATTCGGTGATGTCTACTGTTGGCAAACAGGCAGCGGGCCTGTGCTGTTACTGTTGCATCAAGCTAGCCAGTCATCCGAAGAGTACGCGGCCATTGCGCCGCACCTCGCGGAGCGATACACAGTCCTCGCGATAGACTATCCCGGTCATGGGCGCTCGGATGACCCGGACGTCGAATTGAGCGTTCAAGACTTTAGCTCAGTCGTTATCGAGGTATTGGACGAGCTTGGCCTGGACCGGGTCCATGTTTGTGGCCATCACAGCGGTGCGGTGCTTGCCATCGATCTTGCTGTTAATCATTCGAAGCGCATAGACAAAGTTATCTTGTCGGGGATTGGCATACGCACCGAAACCGCAGTACGCGCAATTCTTGACACGCCGATGACGCGAGATCTGCCGATCGATCCTGACGGCGACTATCTTGCAAAAACATGGAACGTCTACCGCCGAATGAGTTCCCCGGGAGTCTCACCCGAGGTAACGTTCAAGTCGTTTATCGTCGGTCTCGAGGCGCGGCGCCGACCGTTTGACGCGCACATTGCGGTATTGAAATGGGATCGCGATCCACTGCTTGAACATATCGACAAACCCACTCTGATCATGTGTGGTGAATTCGACCACTTTGCGGAAAAGCCAGAAAAGCTTCTCGAACTGATTGGTGACAGTCAGATAACTTACATCAGGGGCGGCGGTCCTTTTCTGTTTCACGAAAAACCGCGGGAATGCGCCTCTGCAATCATCGGTTTCCTGGACAAATAGACAAGTCACCGTGCCCCCCGCCAGAAACTCAATCCGATCGGTAAAGTTCAGTGAGAAGGTTTCGAACGCCGAGGCTGACGTGCGCCCGCTTACGGCGCATCAGGTAGATCGGTGTTGACCACGCTCCGTCACTTAGATCGTGCCATTGAAGCGACGGCATCGTCTCGCACAGTGACCTCGGCAAAATGGCAAGATAGTTCGATTGTGCCAGCGTCGCGAGTGCAAACAAAACGGACGTTGTCATAACACCTGGCTGAGGACGCGCGCTACCGCCGGCGGCAAAAGAAGCATCGATCGCCTCGTCCAACAGGTCCGTGTTTCGGCCGAGTATCCACTGACACCCGTCCAGATCCGCAAGTGTATTTGCGCCACGTAAGCGCGGATGTCGTATTCGCCCGGCAACGCCCCAGGGCTCCTCGTCGATGGGCTCGATCAATACACTGTCTTGAGATCCAGCCAAAGTCGACGTGATTGCCAGATCAATCTGGCCGCGATGCAATGCTGCGACAAAATCTCTGTCTATTCCGGCTTCAATATCGATACGAAGTCCGGGATGTTGCTCAGCAAATGCGCCGACGCGCCGACCTGGCCGCGTTGTTGCTGCAATCGGGCTTAGGCCAATGACGAGCTTGCCACGTTCCAGACCAAGCTCTGCTGCTGCCGCGGTGGTCAAGCGACCAGCACTCGCAACCACGTCCCTGGCATGTTCGGCCACCGTTTCACCCAATCGTGTCAGAGACATGCCTCGGGTTTCTCGCTCAAAAAGCTTGCCGCCAACAGATCCCTCGAGTCGTGACAGGCTTTTCGACAAGGCCTGCTGGGTAAGTCCGATCTGGTCTGCGGCCGCCGTAAGACTGCCAGTCTCGACGACGGCGAGAAGATGCTCCAATTGTCTTAGCTCCATTTCATGATACAAGCATAATCTGTAGAGTCTAACAACCTTGTGTTGTTTCTCCGTATCTTGGAGTTGAGTCCATATGGTCAAGCAAAGATCGGAAGGGGGCGGTCAGGAACGTGGTGGCGGTGGCCAGGTAAGCACACCGCTAGTGATTGCGATTGATGCTTGGGGTGGTTGGACTCAAGTCAGAACCTGCTTGAAGAGGATGAATTGTTCGCGACGCCAGCACCCAATCTTGCGTCTGACGTAGTTGGCGTGCACGTCACGCCGGAAATATGAGAAAAGACGGGTTTCCAGATACCGTCTTGCCGGATAAATGTATTCGAAGACCAGTAATTATGGTGACAGGGCCGGCCGTCCTCATTCTCACGCGTTGAGTCGCCATGGCCATAGACTATTGCAACGTTGTCTGCGGCGAAGACAATTTCCTCAATTGTGAAGAGGAAGTCATTCTGTGCTTGATCCGGCGGGGTTTCCCGCAACCAGGCGATCTCCTCGACCTTCGTCCGAACGGAGCCGTCAGGTTCCAGAACCTTAAAACCGTCAGCGAGAAACTCATCCAGACCATCCGCATCTCGCTCAGCATAAAGCCTTGGCCAGACATCGACCTTTTTCCCGGTAAGAACAGCGACATCGTCTTGCCGATCGCTGGCGATTGCGCCGGAGGCAGTCAGGCCCGTACCAGCTACCAGAAAGACTATCGCAAATACTGCATCCCTCATCTTAACCTCCAAGCTAAATAGGCTATTGTGTGACTACGATGTCAATTCCTGCACAAAGTTCCACGTACGTCCTGTGCCCCCGCTCTCAGCTTAGCTGAGCCGCTGACGCGAATCACATCGCGCTGTCGGCCGCATGTATCGTTAGTTGTGACCTTAAACGGACGCTGCTGGCCGGAAGTCGTCGTCCAGGTGTTAGAATCGTCTACGACGGCCGCTGACCCGAAGCGAACATTGAAATCAGACCCTCGTTGTTTTCCGAACCAAAGACCAAATGACCAATGATTGAGCTTCCTGAGCAAGAGCCATGTGAGTTTTGTGAAGGTATGGCCGGCCGTGATCCGACATGGGCGGTCATAGAAGAAAGCGCTCATACTGTGACCGCCATTAACCCTTCTCAATATGAAGTTGGTCAATGTTGCGTAATTACAAAGCGACATGTGGGTACGTTGCTGGAACTAAACGACGAAGAAGCGTCCGCAATCATCAAGGCTGCGAAACGGGTTGCCAACGCGCTAGTCGCTACATACCAGCCTCTGGGCGTATTGACGTTCCAAAATAACGGTGTCTATAGCGGTCAGGAGGTACCGCACTATCACTATCATGTGGTGCCTCGACAGCCGGGAAGTGATTGGGGCATTGGACCTCCGCAGCTAGCTGTTTTTGATGGCGCTGGACGAATCAGGGGCACACCGCACGACGGGTCGCGGGATGAAGAACGACGGCAGCGCGTGCAGGTCGATGCATCGGTGTTGCAAGAAACTGCGAGTGCGATTCGGGAAAGCCTGCCGGGCTAGTTTATCGTAGGGCTGTTTCTGGCCGATTGCGGCAGCCCGCAATTTCACCCAAGCAGACGTTTCAACGGCAGGTTTCGCGAATAACAGGCACTCCACCTGGGCGGAACGAACGGGGCCAGTCACTCAGATTGCGACACGCGGGATGGTGTTCATCGACTATGGCACTAGCTCGGTTTGATATTCGCGTTCAGCCTGAACAGATTCTTCGGGTCGTATTTGTTTTTGAGCTCGACAAGCCGCGGGTAGTTTGGCCCGTAGTTGCCCCAGGTCTTTTGTTCGGATTCCTCGTTGAGATTGGTGTAGAAGCCCGCCATGTACGGCTCCATTTCCTTGTAGTACTCACGGACGGCCGCGATTCTGGACTCGTTCTGAGCAGGATCGTCGCCGATATACATGATGCCGAAGTTAAATGCAGCGCCGCGATGTGTGAAAGCGGTTGCGTCGGAAGCAATGGTCGATGTGACGCCGCCCATGTGCTGGAACCATGAGTTGACCGCACCGCGGTTTGCGAATTCGACGATGACATCGATGACGTCCGGCGTGAGCTCGTTGAGAAAACCGGACTTCAGGTAGTACTGCTTGCCGGGGCCGAGAAGTCCGTCGGCGCTGGTTTGAACGTCGTGATAGGCGAAAGGCGCCAGCTTGCCACCTTTGAGACCAGGAAACGCCAGCATCGGAGCGAGCGCCTTCTCACCAGCCGCGTGATCGCCGCACCAGGTGACGCCGACTATAGCGAGGGTTTCCCCGTTTTCGCCGGCACCCGGAACCAGCTGTGGCTCGATGTTTGCCTCAATGGGCAGCGTTTCGTGCAGTTCCGCATAGAACGACAGGAAGTCCTTATCGACCGCGTAAATCAGGTCGCCGCCGTACACCATCGGATTGAAGGGATGTAGCCGGTAGACGAATTCGGTAGCTATGCCAAAATTGCCGCCGCCACCTCGTAAGCCCCAGAACAGGTCGCTGTTCTCCTTTTCGCTGGCGCGAACGACATCCCCACTGGCCGTCACGACAGTCGCTGCAAGCAGGTTGTCGATAGTCAGCCCCATCTTTCGGTCGGTACGGCCAAGGCCGCCGCCGAGAGTAAATCCGCCCGTGCCTGTATGCGAAACAATTCCCGTTGTCGTCATCAGCTTGTGCCTGGTGGAGGCATTATCCATATGGCCGAGCAGTGATCCGCCGTC
>CBDUNM010000187.1:0-9218 GCA_965368585.1 uncultured Chromatiales bacterium
TCCTTGATAAAGTTGAGGAAGCCATAGCCTTTGTCGGGAAACCATTTCGTGCAGTACCCGCGCACGCATGAACCCGCCTTGCCCCATTCGTTGCGCGGTTCGTAGGCGACCGGCACGAGGTCCGGGATCAAGAAGCCGGAGTAGTAGGCATCGACCTGCCTGGTCAATTGCCTGGACACATTGTTGAAGGCAATGAGTTCGACGCGGCAGCCTTTGTTTTGCAGCGCGGACACCAGCTGCAGGAAATCGCCGTCGCCGGTCAGGAGCAGGATCTCGTCGAGGTTCTCCGCCTGCAGCAAGGCATCGACAGCCAGTTCCAGGTCCGAGTTCGCCTTGGTGGTTGTGTTGCCTTCCTCGTCGACGTAGCGCTTGACGGGTTTGGTGATCAGCTTCCAGCCGAATTCGCGCAAGGTGTTTTGATACGTATACGAGCGCTTGGCATATTCTGAATCGTCTTTGGCGCGATCGGCGTCAAACGCGAGATAGATGTTCAAGCGCAATAATTTACTTCCTGAACGGGCCGCGAAACGCCGCAGCACGTCGTAGCGCAGGTTGTAGCCGCCGTTGTACTTTATATTTTCTGCGTCAACGAAGACGCCGACTTTCAATGACAAACCTTTGGTCCTCGTGTGGTGATTCAGCGACAGCCGGACACCAGTACTCCTTCAAGATGATATCGCCGCAGGGCGTCCGCAGAATATCCCGCAACCGCGTTGCAGCGCTTGCCAAGGGGGTCGGCCATTGCCTGCGCACTGCGCCTTGTTGCGAACCGTTCTGTGAACGCTGAACCCGGCAAAATCACCTTGCGGACGTACTAACAACCGACCTCTATTGTTTGATCGCGAATGCGACCCCGAGTTCGCGGCGGATCCGCGCCGAAAAGGCCCGGCACTGCCGGGCATAACCGTACTGCTGGCATTTACCTCACGATGCGCGGCTGATTTCCTCGATCCTGATTTTCCATTCCGCCGGACCGGTTTGGTGCACGGACTCGCCTTGGCTGTCGACGGCGACGGTCACGGGCATGTCTTTGACCTCGAACTCGTAGATCGCCTCCATGCCCAATTCGGCAAAGGCGACGACGCGCGACGCCTTGATCGCCTGCGACACCAGATAGGCGGCCCCACCCACGGCCATAAGGTAAACGGCGCCGTGTTTCTTGATCGCGGCAATGGCAACCGGCCCGCGTTCCGCTTTGCCGACCATACCGATGAGACCGGTTTTCGACAACATCATTTCGGTGAATTTATCCATGCGCGTCGCCGTGGTGGGGCCGGCGGGGCCGACGACTTCATCGCCAACCGGATCGACCGGACCGACGTAGTAGATGAATCGATTGGTAAAGTCCACGCCAGCGGGCAGACCCTGGCCGCTATCGAGCAGGTCCTTGATCCGTTTGTGCGCGGCGTCGCGGCCCGTCAGCAGTTTGCCGGACAACAAGATCCGGTCGCCGGGCTTCCAGGTGGCGATTTCGTCCTTGGTGACGGTATCCAGATCGACGCGTCGGCTGTCGGCGCTGGCCTCCCAGGTCACCGCCGGCCAGTCACTGATAGCGGGCGGCTGCAAAACAGCGGGTCCGGATCCGTCCAGCGTGAATTCGACGTGGCGAGTGGCGGCGCAGTTGGGGATCATGGCGACCGGTAAAGACGCCGCATGGGTGGGGCACTCGAGAATCTTGACGTCTACGACTGTGGTGAGACCGCCGAGGCCCTGTGCGCCGATACCCAGCGCGTTGACTTTGTCGAACAGTTCCAGGCGCAGTTCCTCGGTCGGGTTGGCCGGGCCGCGCTGGCGAACCTCGTCGATATCGATCGCTGCCATCAGCGATTCTTTGGCCAGGAGCATCGCCTTCTCCGCGGTGCCGCCGATACCAATCCCCAGTATCCCGGGTGGGCACCAGCCGGCACCCATCTTCGGCACGGTCTCCAACACCCAGTCGACCAGGCTGTCGCTGGGATTGAGCATGGCGAACTTACTCTTGTTTTCCGAGCCGCCGCCTTTGGCGGCCAAGCCGACTTCGACATGGTGTCCCGGTACCATTTCGACGTGAACGACCGCGGGGGTGTTGTCGCGGGTATTTTTCCGTTCGCCATACGGCGGGTTGACCACCGACGCGCGCAAGGTGTTTTCCGGGTGCGTATATGCACGGCGCACGCCTTCGTCGATCATCTCCTGCAGCGACAAGTCACCGTCGAATCGGGCGTGCATACCGATCTTCACGAAGACCACGACAATGCCGGTGTCCTGGCAGATCGGGCGATGGCCTTCGGCGGCCATGCGCGAATTGACCAGTATCTGCGCCAGGGCATCTTTCGCGGCGGGCGATTGCTCCCGCTCCCACGCACGGCCCACCGCCTGGATGTAGTCCAGCGGGTGATAGTAGGAGATAAACTGCAGGGCATCGGCGACGCTCTGGATGAGGTCGTTGGCTTTTATCGTGGTCATGGTGCTGTCTCCAATTACGGGAAGCTACGCTGATCTTGGCACCTTGCGACATCGGCGGGCGGTCGAGGCTGATCAGTCGCTTCGATGAAGGAATTCGGGCGGCGGGTAAGCGGCGAAAAGCCGGGCAGCGGTAACTGACAGGGAAAGGATAACGCCCGCATCGTCGAGTCCGTGCGCGCAATTCACCATATCGGCTTGCGAATTCCGGGGCGAGTTCCCCGAAATCCGCTGCCGTTGGCCGCTCTCGCGTCGGGTCGGCGGCGCGCGTTCAAACCTGCAACAGTAAACGAGCGGGATCTTCCAGGCACTGTTTGATGGTCACCAGCGATTGCACCGCTTCACGTCCGTCGATGATCCGGTGGTCGTACGACATGGCCAGATACATCATTGGCCGAACCTCGATCTGGCCATCGACCGCAACCGGTCGTTCGACGATGTTGTGCATGCCGAGAATGCCGCTTTGCGGCGGATTGAGGATCGGTGTGGACAGCATCGAGCCGTACACGCCGCCATTCGATATGGTGAAGGTGCCGCCGTTGAGATCGTCGTAGGTGAGCGCCCCCTCCTGCGCCTTGGCGCCGAATGTCTTGATCGCCTCTTCGATATCGGCAAAGGTCAGCCGGTCGGCGTCGCGCAGCACGGGAACCACCAGGCCGCGCGGGGATCCGACGGCGATGCCGATATCGTAATAGCCGTGATAGATGATGTCGGTGCCGTCTACCGTGGCATTGAGTACGGGGTATTTTTTCAGTGCTTCGATGACCGCTTTGACGAAAAAGGACATAAACCCGAGCTTCACGTCGTGCGCCTTTTCGAATTGCGCCTTGAACTGATTGCGCAACGCCATGACATTCTTCAGGTCCACCTCGTTGAAGGTGGTGAGAATGGCCGCCGTGTTCTGGGCCTCTTTCAGGCGCTCGGCGACCCTGGCGCGCAGCCGCGTCATCGCGACGCGTTGTTCCGTGCGTTCGCCCCCCGCCGCCGGTGGCTTCGGCGCCGGTTCCGAAGCGGCGATGTCCGGGTCCTGCTTCGTGTCGCGCGTGTCGAGATAGGTCATGACATCCGACTTCAGTATGCGCCCATCCTTGCCCGTACCCTGGATCTCGCGCGCGTCGATATCGAGTTCCTTGACCAGCCGGCGCACCGCAGGCGTCAGCACGGGGTCGTCGTCGTCCTCCGCGACGACGGTGCTCTCGGCTTTAGCGGGTTCGGCCTTGCCGGTCGCTTTCGCGGGCGCCGAACTCTTGGCGGCGCCGGCCTCTATCTCGGCCAGGATATCGTCGGCTTTGACCACGGCGCCGTCGGCAGCCAGTTGTTTGGACAGCACCCCATCGACCGGAGACGGCACCTCGAGCACGACTTTGTCGGTCTCCAGGTCAACCAGATTCTCGTCGCGGTGAATCGCATCACCAGGTTGTTTGTGCCAGGTCAGTACGGTGGCGTCGCTGACGGATTCGGGGAGGGTCGGTACGCGTACCTCTGTTGCCATAACTTTAGTGCCTGCGATTCATGTTGGGGTCGAAACGACCCGAAAGAGCGTCATCCACCAGTTTCTCCTGTTCTTCCTGATGCTGACGATAAAAGCCCGTCGCCGGCGCAGCGGCGGAAGGGCGGCCCACGTAGAACACATGCTTGCCGTCGTTGCTCAAGGTGTGGAAGCGATGCTTGACCTGATCCCAGGCGCCCTGGTTTTGTGGCTCTTCCTGGCACCAGATGAAGTCTTTCGCGTTGGGGTAGCGGTCGACGACTTCGTTGAAGTCCTTGCGTGGAAACGGATAGAGTTGCTCGAGCCGCACGATGGCGATGTTTTCTATGCTGCGCGCCCGCCGCGCTTCCAGCAGGTCGTAAAAGACCTTGCCCGAGCACATGATGACGTGGCTGACCTTCTCCTTGTCGATGGCGTCGATTTCGTCGATCACGGTTTGAAACGAGCCGTTGGTGAAGGCGTGCAGGGGCGATGTCGCCAGCGGATGTCGCAACAGGCTTTTGGGCGTCATGACCACCAATGGTCGGCGGTATGGCCTGATCATCTGCCGGCGCAGCATGTGAAAGGTTTGCGCCGGCGTCGACGGAATACAGACCTGCATGTTCTGTTCTGCGCACAACTGCATGTAGCGTTCGATGCGCGCCGACGAATGCTCTGGTCCCTGGCCTTCATAGCCGTGCGGCAGAAGCATCACCAGGCCGCAATGCAGGCCCCATTTGGTCCCGGCCGAACTGATGAACTGGTCCATCACCACCTGGGCACCGTTGGCGAAATCGCCGAACTGGGCCTCCCATATGGTCAACGAGCCGGGTTCCGCCGTCGCATAACCATACTCGAACGCCAGTACCGCCTCTTCGGAGAGCACCGAGTCGATGACGGTGAATTCCGGCTGGTCGGCGTGCAGGTGCTGTAGCGGAACGTAGCTGTCGCCTGTCTCCTGGTCGCGAAACATGGCGTGCCGATGGAAAAACGTGCCGCGGCGGCAGTCCTGGCCGGAAATGCGCACCGCGTAGCCGTCATCGAGCAGGGTCGCATAGGCGAGGTTTTCGCCAAAGCCCCAGTCGGCCAGCGAGTCTCCCGCCGCCATCTTGAACCGGTCGTCCACGATCCGCTGCACGCGCGGGTGCAGGGTCCAGTTGCCGGGCGGGGTGTTCATTTGCCCGGCCAAGGCCTGCAACCGGTCGAGCGGCACAGTGGTATCGGCGGGCGTTTCCCAGTTCGACTCCTGAAAAGGCCGCCAGTTGACCGGGTAGGGGTTGCTCAGCCCGCACACCGGGGGGCGCCCGACCGGGTTGCCGGCCTCCAGCGCCTCGCGGTACGCATCGACCAGCGCGTGTGCCTCGTCCGGGGTGATGACGCCCTCGGCGATCAGGCGATCGGCGTAGGCGGCGCGCACCGGCTGGTGGTTGCGAATCTTCTTGTACATCATCGGCTGGGTGACAGCGGGCTCGTCAGCTTCGTTATGGCCGTGACGGCGATAGCACACGAGGTCGATTACCACGTCTTTGTGGAACTGGTTGCGGTAGTCCAGTGCCAGGCGGGTAACGAAGATCACGGCCTCCGGGTCGTCGCCGTTGACGTGGAAAATGGGCGCATTGACCATCTTGGCGACATCGGTGCAGTAAGTTGTAGAACGGCTGTCGATGGGGTCGCTGGTGGTGAAGCCGATCTGGTTGTTCACCACGATATGCACGGTGCCGCCGGTACTGTAGCCGCGTGCCTGCGACATGTTGAAGGTTTCCATCACCACGCCCTGACCGGCAAAAGCCGAATCGCCATGGATGGAAATCGGGAGTACCTGTCTGCCTTCCACGTCGTCACGACGTTGTTGGCGGGCCCGCACCGACCCCTCGATGACCGGTCCGATGATCTCCAGGTGCGAAGGGTTGAAGCCCAGGGTGACGTGCACAATGCCGCCGGGGGTGTCGAGATCCGAAGAAAAACCCATGTGGTATTTCACGTCGCCCGAGGTCATGATGCCGCTGCGTTGCCCGCGACCCTCGAATTCGTCGAACAGCGTGCGCGGCGGTTTGCCGATGATGTTGACCAGCACGTTGAGCCGTCCGCGGTGCGCCATGCCGATCACGGTCTCCTGCACTCCATTCTTGCCGGCGCGCTGGATCAGTTCGTCGAGTAACGGAATCAGCGAATCGCCGCCTTCGAGCGAGAACCGCTTCTGGCCCACGTAGCGGGTGTGCAGATATTTTTCCAGGCCTTCGGCGCCGGTCAGCGAGCCCAGAATCCAGCGCTTGTCTGCGGTGGTCAGTTCCGGCTTGCCGCGGTAGGTTTCCAGCCGCTGTTGAATCCAGCGCTTCTCTTTCGTGTCGGTAATGTGCATGTATTCGGAACCCACGGTTCCGGTGTACACCTGCTTGACGATCTCAATGATCTCGCGCAATTCCATGCGATCGGGCGCGAACAAAGAACCGGTATTGAAACTGGTGCGCATGTCGCCTTCGTTCAGGCCGTGAAAACTTGGGTCGAGATCGGCCAGCGCTACGGAGGGACGCAGTGCCAACGGGTCGAGTACCGCGTTCTGGTGGCCGCGCACCCGGTAGGCGTTGATCAGCCGCAGCACCGCGGCCTGTTTCGCCGCCGCTCCCGCTGAGAGGGCGGGGCCGGACGTGTCGATGCGGTGATGCAGTTCCTTGGCAAGTCGGCGAAAGTTCGCCCGGATCGGTCCGTGGGGTGTGTCCGGCGCCGCGTCGTCGCTGGCCGGCAACCCCTCGAAGTGCAGTCGCCAATCCTCGGGAATGCTGGCGGGGTCTTCAAGATAGGCCTCGTACAGGCCCTCGATGAATGCTGCGTTGCCGCCAGAATAGGCTGCGGCAGCGCGGCGGCGATCCAGGTCTTCTGACATATTAGTACGACCGTACCGTTCTAGGGTTAATGAGGGGTTGGCTTGTCGTTGAGGGGAGTCTAGCACAAGCATTTCGCGACATTAGCAGAATTTAAACTCAGATAAACATACTATTTTTCTGCTCGCCGGGCTGTGGTGCAGTGCAGCAAAATCGGCTTTGGATTGAAAAAAAATCTTCGCTAGAATGTGCCCGAGAGTCACTATCAGACCGATCATGGGCTTAATTTAGGATGAACAACGAAAGCGACGGGGATAAAAGCGTTTCTTGCCTGGAGGCCGATGTCGCCTTTTTTGACGCGCGCTTGATGCTGGTGCAGGAACCGGAGACCCGTCATCAGCAGGCCCAGATCAAAGCCTATGAAACCCTGCGCCGAATATTCCTCAGCCAGCTGGCAGAGCGACGCGAGTTGTCACGGATCGCTCAGTGACCACCTGGCGCCTGGCGATCGGTCTGGGCGACTCCGCAGCCGCTTGACCCCTTCCTTACTGTTTCGCACGGTTCCGCTCCCGGCGCGGCAATTCGCATTTTGTCGACTGTGAATAGTTACGTTGCATACACTTGTTGACGTAACTATGCTGATTCAATGGGATTTGTTTCGGGAAGCTGAATGGGGTCTCCTGCCACGATCGACCACGACCAGTTGCTGGCGCCGGTATCGGAGGAAAACGCCGCAGGTGAGGACCTGCGCGCGGATGCGTCGCCGACTTCTGCGTACTACCGACTGAAAGACGCCCGCAAGGCCTCCCGTGCCAAGGAGCGCAGCGCCGGACTCGACAACATGGACCCGGATGCGCGGTCCGAGATCCCCGACACACGCGCCGATTGGCGCCCGGTACTCGAGCAATCCGTGGCGCTCCTGACCGAGCGCAGCAAGGACCTGGAACTGGTTGCCTGGCTGATTGAAGCGCTAGTGCGGCTGTACGGTTTTGCCGGATTGCGCGACGGCTTCCGCTTCGCGCGGGACTTTGTCGGTACCTATTGGGACGATTTCTACCCCCTGCCCGGCGATGACGGCGTCGAAGAACGGCTGGCTTCGCTGGCCGGATTGAATGGTCAGGACGCCGAAGGTACTCTGATCGTGCCGATCCGCAACGTGCCGATCACCGAGGACAGCGGCGTCGGGCCACTGGCGACCTGGCATTTCCAGCAGGCGATCTCGGTGCGACAAATCGCGGATCCTGAGGCTCGTCAAAGACGCATCGTATCCGGCGCGACGACCATGGATGACATCGATAAGGCAAGCATCGATTCCGACGGCGAGTTTCTCAAACGTCAATACGATGATCTGCAGGCGTGTCGCAGCGAATTCGAAGCATTGACCGCGGTGCTCGACGAGTTGTGCGGCCCCGACGCTGCGCCGCCGAGCTCCAATATCAAGAATGAACTGGATGCCTGCCTGGAGGCCGTCAAGTACGTCAGCAAACGCGTCCTCACCGAGGCGGCGACGCCGCCTTCCGGTGAAGTTGCCGGCGCTGTCGGAAACGATTCGACCGCTACGATTCCCCAAGTCGATGACGCCACGATGAACCGCGAACAGGCATTTCAACAGCTCTTGCAGTTGGCGGATTATTTCCGCAAAACCGAGCCACATTCACCGCTTTCCTACAGCATCGAGCGACTGGTGCGCTGGGGCAGGATGCCGCTGCCGGAATTGCTGGGCGAAATCATCACCGAAGACGAAGCACGCAATAACCTCTTCTGGCTGGCCGGTATCAAGAAACCCGACGCCGCCGAATGAGCGTGATGAAAAAGCAGGCAGATTCATACCGAGTTGATATGATCATTCCGGTCTAGACCGGAAACGGACGGAGCAAACAAGCAATGGCGAGTATTCACGATAAGTTGGAAAGGGTTCGCAGGCCGCGGGTGCACATCACCTATGCCGTCGAGACCGAAGGTGCGGTAGTGCAGAAGGAACTGCCGTTTGTGGTCGGTGTCGTCGGCGATTTTTCCGGTAGCCCGACCACCCCGCTGAAGCCGCTGAAAGACCGAAAATTCGTCCAGATCGATCGCGACAATATCAACGAGGTGATGGCGCGCATGACGCCCGGGCTGAATCTCAAAGTCGACAACACGTTGAAAGGCGACGGCAGCCAGATGGCCGTGGATCTCAAGTTCGGCTCCATGGAGGACTTCGAACCGGGGCGGGTGGTCGACCAGGTGGAACCGCTACGCAAGCTGCTGGAGACGCGCAACAAATTGCGTGATCTGATGACCAAAGTCGACCGTTCGGACGATCTGGAAAGCCTGCTAGAGCAGGTTTTGCAGAACAACGAAGATTTGAACCGCATGGCCGGTGAATTGGGTATCGAGCCCGCCGGCGATGGCGACGATACCAAGCAGGAGGACTAGCGATGAGCGACGAAACTCAAAAGGAGGAAGCCGGTGCGGCTGCCGAGGAAGCCGTCGAGGAACGCAGCCTGCTT
>CBDUNM010000188.1:0-9190 GCA_965368585.1 uncultured Chromatiales bacterium
GTAGTCTTGCCCGAAACAAGCTAATCCTACGCTCACCCGCCTAGCGCCTGGACGCTTTGTGCCTTGCTGATACGTAACTTTATCGCGGAACAGGACACTTGAGCCCATGTCTGAAACCATCTTAAGGCCCGACCGGAATTGCTGGTGTACGGAAGACGCATCGCGGATCGGCGTGATCGTTGATGCGGCGCCCTATTTCGCCGCGTTTGCCGAGGCCTGCGGCGCCGCACGGCGCCAAATACTGATCCTGGGTTGGGATTTCGATCGCTGCGAGCGATTGTTCCGCGACGAGCAGGATCGCGACTTCCCCGATCAGCTCGGCGCCTTTTTGGTGTCCTTGGTCAAGCGACGCCCGGAGCTGCGGGTCTACCTGTTGTCGTGGGACTTCAACATGATCTATGCCGCGGAGCGGGAGTTATTGCCCGCTTTGCGGCTGCGCCTGCAAGCGCCGCACCGGTTTCATTTCCGGCTCGACGGCAAGCACCCCAATGGGGCTTCGCATCACCAGAAGGTGGTGGTGATCGACGACCGAGTGGCATTCGTCGGCGGCATCGATCTCAGCCGATGGCGCTGGGACACGCCGGAGCACAAACCCGACGATGCGCGGCGCATCGACCCGAACGGTAAGCCGTATCCCCCCTTTCACGACATGATGATGCTGGTCGAGGGCAGGGTGGCCGCCCGACTGGGGGATCTGGCACGCGAGCGTTGGCGGCGGGCGCGGGGTTGGCGTATAGAGCCGGTCGGCGATGTGGGGTCGTCGCCCTGGCCGGCATCGGTGGCAGCGCAGCTGGAGTCGCAGCCGGTCGCCATTGCCCGCACGGAGCCAGCCTACGCAGGCAGGCCGATGGTCCAGGAGGTGCAGCAACTCTACCTGGACGCGATCTCGAGCGCGCAGCGTTTTATCTACATCGAAAACCAGTATTTCACGGCGCGCCGTCTGGGCGACGCGCTGAGCAAGCGCCTCGCTGAGCCCGAGGGTCCGGAGGTAGTTCTGGTGCTGCCCCGACAAACCGGCGGTTGGCTGGAGCAGGTCACCATGGATGTGCTGCGGGGCCGGGTGGTCGGCCGTCTGCGGCAAGCCGATGAGCACGGGCGACTGCGCGTTTACTTTCCGTATCAACCGGGCTTGGGGGATCAATGCATCAGCGTGCACGCAAAGCTGATGATCGTCGACGACCGCCTGTTGCGCATCGGTTCGTCGAACGCCAGCAGCCGGTCCATGGGGCTGGACACCGAATGCGACCTGGCCATCGAGGCGCGGCAGGGCGATGACGCGGTGGAGACTTTCGTTCGAAGGCTGCGGCACCGGCTGCTGAGCGAGCACTTGGACTGCGCACCCGAACGCCTGGCGCAAGCGGAATCACAGCAGGAGGGCCTGATCGCCTTGATCGAAAGTCTCCGGACCGACCGGCGCAGTCTTCGCGCCCTGGATTGCAGTGTGCCGGAGGAGGTCGATACCCTGGTGCCGGACTCTGGGTTGATCGATCCGTCGGAGCCCGTCAGCCCCGACTACTTCGTCGCCGAGTATGTGCCCGATGATCACCGGTCGACCGGGCGCAAGCGGCTGCTGGCCTTCCTGGTGGTGATACTCGGTCTGCTCGGGCTGGCGGCGGCCTGGCGCTGGACACCGCTGCAGGAGTATCTGTCGCCGGAATTTCTGAGCCAGACGCTTGCCTCGATTTCCTCGCCCGGCGCTCGCGCAGCGATCGCCATTGCCGGCTTCGTAGTAGCCAGCCTGCTGATGGTGCCCCTGACCTTGCTGGCCGTGGTGGGGGGTGTCGTGTTCGAGGGCTGGCAGGCGTTCGGGTATGTGTTGCTCGGCGCCATGGGCAGTGCGGCGATCGGTTTTCTGGGCGGGCGCGTCTTCAGTCGGGGCGCGATCGAGCGGCTCAGCGGTTCGCGTGTGCAAAAGTTGAGTAAACGCCTGGCGGAGCGCGGCACGGTGGCGGTCGCTGTACTGCGGCTTATCCCCATCGCGCCGTTTGCCGTGTTCAACCTGGTGGCCGGCGCCTCACACCTGGGCGTACGCCAGTTCATGCTCGGCAGTCTGCTCGGCCTGGCACCGGGTCTGGGCGCGATCACGCTGTTCTCCAATACCCTGTGGCGAGCCGTGACAGCACCTTCGTTGGCCAACGTCGGAATCACGGTTGTGGTCGGCTGCCTGCTGATGCTGTTTGCCTGGCTGGCGAAACGGTGGCTGCGCTCGGGTTGAGCGCGTACGGCGGAGCATGCGCGTAGCCACCTACAACGTACACGATTGCATCGGTCGAGACGGACGGTTCGACGCCGGCAGGATCGCCGCATTGCTGGTCGAGTTGGATGCGGACCTGGTCGCCCTGCAGGAAGTGACACTGGATCATGCCGGCGGGTTGATCGAACGCTTCGAGGCGGCGACCGGATTGCAGGCGGTCGACGGCACTTTGTTCGAACGCGGTGTCGGGCGTTACGGCAACGTCCTACTGACAGGACATAAGGTGATCGAAACCCGGTTGCACGAGCTACCGGCGACCGGGCGCGAGCCGCGCGGCGCGATAGACGCGACCGTGGATGTGGGCGAGGGCGTCCTCAGAGTGTGCGCGACGCACCTCGGGCTTGCCAGGCACGAAAGAAGACAACAGATCGAGCGGTTGTCCGGCGTCCTTTCGGACGGGCATCGGGGCGCGTTGCTGCTCGGGGATTTCAACGCCTGGCCGGGGTCGAAAACGCTGACGCCCTTCGCCGATATCGGTTTCGAGCGCACCGCCGTGCGCAGCTTTCCGACCTGGCCCTTCCCGCTTTTCTCGCTGGATCGCATCCTGGCGCGTTCGCCCGTAGGGATCGCGCGCTGCTGGCGCCACGACAGCGACACCGCGCGGATCGCGTCCGATCACTTCCCGGTACTGGCGGAACTGCGATTTGCAGGTTGGTCCCGGGCGGGATGACGCCGATCAGGTCAGTCCCCGTTCGGCCAGCCAGTAGAACGAGCAGGGCGGAACCACCAAGCGGTCGTCGACCAGTTGCGGCGACTCACCGGAATAGAGATCTTGCAGTAGACTGTACTGGAAATGACCGCGATTGCTCAAATCGCTGAGCGTTAGCGACTGCGGCGAGCCGTCAAAATTGGCGACTACCAGGACGTGGTTGCCAAAGGAGAACGGGTTGTCGCGGATGAACACGAACAGGTGCGGATTGCGCACGCTCAGCAGCTCGCGGTTGTTGTAGTCGGCAAAAGCGGGCGTGCTCTTGCGCACCGCGATCATCTTGCGCAGGCCTTCGAATATGCGCTGTTCCGCGGTGCCGTGCTGATTGCGCCGCGCCGCCTTGTCCCAGTCGATCCTGGGGCGATGCATCCAGCGGTTGTCGTGCGCCTTGTTCTCGTCTTCGAGGAAGGTGCAGTCGTTGAACGTGCCGATCTCGTCGCCGTAATATAAAAGCGGAATTCCGCCGAAGGACATGATCATGCTGTGCAGCAGCAGGATCTGGTCGATGCTGCGTTGCGCGGCGGACTCGTCGCCGTTCTCCAGGGCGCTTTCCAGTCCGACCAGCGAGGCCAGTGAACCCGAGACGCGGGCGTCGCCGGTCTTGTCGTTACGCCCGAAAGGCTGGCCGCGGGCAGGTGAGCCGGGGTAAGCACCCGTGAAATAGTCGACCAGAAAGCGCCGGTGAGCGTAGGGCTGGTAGCCCGCCCTGACAATGTCCGCGTCGTCGAACCCCAGGCCGATATCGTCGTGGCAGCGAACGTAGTTCAGCCAGGTGGCGCGGTCGAGTTTGCCGGGCAGACTGCGAATGCTATGATTGAGCAGGTTGGCGTTTTTGGTCGCCAGCGCCTCCCACAACAGTGCCATGTAGGTCGCGTTGTAGGCGATTTCGCATTCCTTGGCGATGACCGCGTCCTCGCCGAAGTACTTGGTGATTTCCACCGGGGCGACGATTGCTTCGGCGATGAACAGTATCCCCGGCGCCGTGACCTGACTGCAATCCTTCATCAGTTGCAGAATAAGATGCGCTTCGCGCTCGTTCTGGCAGACGGTGCCGATCTTTTTCCACAGAAACGCCACCGCGTCCAGGCGCACGATATCGGCGCCCTCGTTGGCCCAGAAAAGAACGATGTCCAGCATTTCGATGAACACCGCCGGATTGCTGTAGTTCAGGTCCCATTGATAGCGGTTGAAGACCGTCATCACCCACTTACCCATGGCTTCGTCGAAGGTGAAGTTGCCGGGAGCGGTTTCGGGAAAGATCTCGGGCATGGTCTCCTCGAACATGTCCGGGATATCGCGGTTCTCGAAAACGTAGTAGTAGTCCTGGTATTCGAGGTCGCCCTGGCGCGCCTGTTGCGCCCAGGCGTGTTCGTCGGAGGTGTGGTTGACCACCACGTCCAGCGTGAGCAGCATGCCGCGTTTGCGCATCGCCGCGCCGAGTGACCGCAGCGCGTCCAGGGTGCCGACCCGCTCGTCCACGTTGCGGAAATCACTGACCGCGTAGCCGCCGTCGCTGGCCCCTTTGGGACCTTCCAGCACCGGCATCAAATGGACCATGTTGACGCCCAGCTCCTGCAGATAGCTGAGCCGTCCGTGCACGCCGTCGAGATCACCGGCGAAACCGTCCGTGTAAAGCGCCATACCGACCCATTCCTGGCTGAGAAACCAGTTGTGGTCCTTTTCGCGCCTGACGTCCAACTCCTTCAGTTCGTCACTGCGCCGGGTGTACTGGATCGCCATGACTTCCACCAGGCGCGCCACCTGGCTGTCGAAGTCCGCCCGCCGGCCGTACAGTTGATGAAACAGCGAATAGATCGCATAGAAGTTCGCGCCCAGACGGGTATAGAAGTGGCGCAGGTCGCGCTTGCGGATGTCGGACCTAAGTTCGTCCAGAATCCGGTTGAGTAGCGAATGGGATATCTGCTCGTACATGAAGATTGCCGGCGCCTCAGTCGCTCAGCTGCCACGCGTCGACAAAGGGTCGATAGAACGCCGTGTCGTCCACCGTGGCGCCGCGCCTGCCGACCACGCGGGAGGCAAACGTCTGCGCCCGCTGCAGCGTTTGGTCCAGCGGCCAGTTGTTGACCAGCCCGAGAATGACCACCGAAGTGAAGGAGTCGCCGGCGCCGACGGTATCCACCACCTCGATACCCCGTTCGGGTCGAACCGCGTGGCGCTCACCGGTGTCGGTCAGTATTTCCGCGCCGTCCGAGCCGCGCGTCAGCACCAGCCCTTTGAGTCGGTGAGCGGCGACAAAGTCGGCCGCCGATGCTGCATCACCCGTGGCTCCGGGATGGAGCTGCGCCAGTTCATCGCGATTGAGTTTGACCCAATGCGCCGCTTCCAGCGTTTGGAGAACCCGTGACGGCTGCCACCAGGGAGGGCGCAGATTCACGTCGACGAACACGATGTCGGGACCGCTCGCCGCGAGTTGTTGCGCCGCGGCGTAGGACGCGTCTTCGCGCAGCGCGAGGCTGCCGTGATAGAGCAGGCGGCAGGCGGCCGGTAGCGGCTCGGCCGCGATCGCGTCGTAGGCGCAGGGTGCTACGATGTCGTAGGCGGGCTCACCGTCGCGAAAGCTGACGCTGACGCGGCCCGTGGGCCGCTCGGGATCGGTCTGTAGACCCGTGGTGGTCATGCCCCAGTCGCGCATGGCGGTGCGGACGCTGTCGCCCTCGGGGTCGTCGCCCACGCGGCTGATAAAGAGCGGTCGTTGGCCAAAGGCATGCAGGTGCCAGGCGACGTTGAACGGCGCACCGCCAAGCACGCGCTGGCCGTCAGGAAAGTGGTCGAACAGCACCTCACCGAAGATGCACAAGCCGGGATTTTTCATGCCGATCGTTCTCCGTCCGTAAAACCCATCCAGGGTATGGTCTGCGGATAGTAGTGCGCAACACCTTCCAGTATGCCCGCGCTGTAATTTCCGTTCATCGCCGCGAAACCGCCGCGCGCTATATACAGCCGTTCGGTCTGCCCGTTGCGCTGGGTCAAGCGCGTCGCGAGGCGGCGCACCGCCGGCGGGCTGTTGGCCACCAGCACCGCCGGGATCGGGCTGCAGAGCACCTCTATGTCGTTGCCGCTGTCGCCGCAGAACACGCTGTTGTCGTCGGAAAAACCGCGCAACTGCATCAATGCTTCAATGGCATGGTATTTCGATGCTCGCGACGGCAGCACGTCCAGCAGGCCGATGCCGGCCGGTTCGTCCACGCTCCAGATCAGGCGCGACATTACCCCGACCGCCTCCAGGCGCTGTCGAATCGCGGCCGACAAGCTGGCGCAATCGGTGTGCAGGGGTACGTAGTAGCTGGCTTTGTACTTGTTCTGCTTGGCCGATTCCTGCAGGCGTAGCTCCGGACGATGACCCAGCAGGGCCTTGAGGTCGGCGTGGGTCCGGCCGCCCCAATCCTCTGCGATCTGCGTCTCCCACGAGGTCTGGCGCTGCCAGTCCTGCCCGCTGCCGACATGGTAGATCGTGGTGCCCACATCGCCAACCACGAAGTCGGGCTGCGGCAGGTCGTAGTTGACGATGGCCCGTTCCACCAGCGCGCGATGCCTGCCGCTGACATAGACCAGTGTCACCTCCGGCCGCGAAGCCAGCGCCGCAAAACGTGCGCGGGCCCCGCGCGACTCGGATTCCGGACCGTTGGGGATCAGGGTGCGGTCCAGGTCGGTGCAAACCAGGAGCCGCTCAGTCATCGGCCACGTCGTGCCATGCAAAGACTAGATAAACTGCGGTAATCGATTGATTTCAATTCGACGTACCTTAAATAAGATAATCCGCTGGCCCGTGGCGCGTCGGCGATTACTCACCATGCTAATCCCTAATATAACCCTTGGTTGGATTTTCGTCTGTGGGGACGTTTGATTCAATAGATAGGATACGATATATTTTCCCCGGTGAAAGTTCTGGAATCTCAATGGGCGCAAGACGCGATCTGAGCGATGAGGTCTTGATGTCCCTGCGCCGCATCACGCGTGCCATCGATCTGCATTCGCGACGCCTGGTGCAAAGCCACGGGCTCACGGGCCCCCAGGCGCTGCTGCTGAAACGTCTCCTGGCCGCGGGTAAAGCGTCGGTTGGCACGTTGGCGCAACATGTCAACCTGAGCCAGGCGACGGTCACCGATATCCTCAATCGCCTGGAACAACGCGGGCTGGTACGCAGGATACGGTCGACAGTCGACAGGCGTCGGGTCAATGTGGAAGCCACCGAAGAGGCCTCGCGTCTGCTGCAAAACGCCCGCCCGCTGTTGCAGGAGCAGTTCGCGGAGCGGTTCAATGAGCTCCACGAATGGGAGCAAACCCTGATGCTAGCGGCCCTGCGGCGCGTGTCGGCGATGATGGATGCGCGAGATCTGGCCGTATCGCCGGTACTGACTCCCGGTCCGATAACACCGTCGCCGGACTCGATTGACCAGATGGAGCACACGGTGATCGCGCCAGCACCAATGCGCCAGCGAGACGCGTAGCCGGGTATACTGCCGCCAGTCGCTCGATCGGCCGCGCGTCAGATATTCAAGCTGGCTCTTCACCCGACCAAACCGTTACCGTGGACGTGCCGCAGGCGGTGGGCGTCGACGAGTCTTGGCAGTCTTGTGACTTGCAATGAGGAGAAGTCAATGTGCGGCTTATGCGGAGAGATACGCTTCGACGATCGTCTCCCGTCAACCAATGCAATCGCCCGTATGAATCAGGTGCTGTTTCCCCGAGGACCCGACGGTAGCGGGATATTTCAGATGCAGCGCATCGCCGTCGGCCATCAGCGGTTGAAGATCATCGACCTGTCCGAGCATGCGCAACAACCGATGATCGACAGTGAGCTTGGTCTGGGGATCGTATTCAACGGCTGTATCTACAACTATCGCGAGTTGCGCACCGAACTGCGTGCCTTGGGGTTTCACTTCTTCTCCGAGGGAGACACCGAGGTTATTCTCAAGGCCTACGCCGCCTGGGGCATCGACTGCGTCGACCGACTGCTCGGTATGTTCGCCTTCGCGCTCTGGGAGCGCGATTCCGGACGGGTGGTCCTGGCGCGCGACCGTCTCGGTATCAAGCCCCTGTACTACACGGAAGCCGACGGCGGCTTGCGCTTTGCGTCGACCCTGCCCGCGCTGTTGGCCGCGGGCGACGTGAATACCGATATCGACCCAGTTGCGCTGCACCACTATATGAGCTTTCATGCTGTGGTGCCCGCACCGCTGACGGTACTGAAAGGCGTGCGCAAACTGGCGCCGGCGACCGTTCGGGTGGTCGAGCGCGATGGCCGTAGTCGCGATCACCGCTACTGGTCGTTGCACTATGGCGCCAGAGCGGACGAACGCCACGCGAGTTACGAGGACTGGCAGGAGATCACACTGGATGCGTTGCGCCTGGCGGTCGAGCGGCGGCTGGTGGCGGACGTGCCGGTCGGGGTACTTCTGTCCGGGGGGCTTGATTCAAGCCTGATCGTGGGGCTGCTCGCCGAGCAGGGCCAGAAGGGTTTGAACACCTTTTCGGTCGGCTTCGAGTCGGTGGGTGAGGAACGCGGCGATGAGTTTCAATACTCAGACATCGTGGCCCGGCACTTCGGTACCGAACATCATCAGATAAGAGTCTCGACCGACCGGCTGCTGCCGGCCCTGGCCGACTGCGTGCTGGCGATGAGCGAGCCGATGGTCAGTCATGACGTCATCGGGTTTTACCTGCTGTCGCAGGAGGTCGCGAAGCATGTCAAAGTGGTGCAGAGCGGTCAGGGGGCCGATGAGGTGTTTGCGGGTTACCATTGGTATCCGCCCCTGTTGGGGAGTGACGACCCGGTATCCGACTACGCGCGCGTTTTCTTCGACCGCCGTCACGAGGAATATGCCGAGGCCGTCGACCCCCGCTTTGTCGAAAGTGACTTCAGCCGGGCCTTCGTCGAGCGGCACTTCAAGACCCCCGGCGCGCGAACGGCCATCGACCGGGCGCTTCGACTGGATACCAACGTGATGCTGGTGGACGATCCGGTCAAGCGGGTCGACAACATGACCATGGCTTGGGGGCTGGAGGCGCGGGTGCCCTTTCTGGATCACGAACTGGTCGAACTGGCGGCTCGCATACCGGCCGAGCACAAGGTCGCCGCAGGCGGAAAGGGCGTCCTCAAGGAGGCCGCACGCAGCGTGATTCCCAGCGCGGTGATCGATCGCCCCAAGGGCTATTTTCCGGTGCCTGCGTTGAAGTACATAGAGGGCCGGTATCTCGATTTCGTC
>CBDUNM010000189.1:0-9184 GCA_965368585.1 uncultured Chromatiales bacterium
AAGTCGCGAATCGGTCACCGTGTCCATGGCGGCAGACACCAGCGGTATGTTCAGACCGATGCCGCGGGTGAGGCGGGTCGATAGTTCCGCATCCTTGGGCAGAACTGTGGAATGGGCGGGCGCGAGTAGAACGTCGTCGAATGTAAATGCTTCCTGATCCTGGGCGAGACGCATGACGGGGCTTCCGGCGGGTGAAAAACCAAGCGGGGGATTATAAGATTTGACGGTGGCTCGGTAAACTGGATACGCTCGAATTATCGCAAGCGGTTAAAAAGCAACTAAAACCCGCGAAGTCCCAGGGCATTCGACGGCGCCTGCATACCCGCCTTTCACGTGCAGGAAGGATCAGACCGGCAAGGCTGTGATACGACGGCGAAAAACCGGCTTCCGGACGAGCCCCAACACCCCAGAAACAGGAGATGGAGTACATGAGAAAACAATTGATCGCGGCGGGCACCGTATCGCTTGCGTTGGCTTTGATCGGTTGTGCGAATACCGAAATGGCCAAACCCGAACCAGCCATGTCCGAAGCTGCGTCCGCGACTTCCGCCTCGCCGTCGCAAATGGAATACGAAAAGGCGCTGACCGCCGCCAAAGCGGCTGTCAAGGAAGCCGCGGCGGTCGGTGGCGAGTGGCGCGACACCGGCAAAGCGCTGGAGATGGCGGAAAAGGCTGCCGCTGCGGGGGACTACGGCACTGCCATTAAACACGCCGAGCGCGCGCGTTTCGAGGGGGAAATGGGCCAACGACAGGCCATGGAACAAGTCGACGCGGGGAATCCCGATTATCTGCTCAACCGGTGACCGAGCATCGGTGATGCCAGGCAGCGCGGTATAGCCGGGCAGTCGTTTACCACCCACCGCGACGGCGTGCCCGGGCCTGTGGCAGCGTGCCACGACCCGGGTACGAGCCTATGCCCGGACCGCGCTCGTTTGGCGCCGCGTGCCCGGCCACTGACGCGGTTCGAGACACGAATTTTATGGACGATCCTGGACGAGATATCTTCTCCGTCAGCAGGCTGGCGACTGAAATCCGCGCTACGCTGGAGAACAGCTTTCCGCTGTTGTGGGTGATCGGCGAGATATCCAATCTGGCCCAGCCCCGATCGGGCCATCTGTATTTCACCTTGAAAGATGCCGCGGCGCAGGTGCGTTGTGCATTGTTTCGCAGCCGCAGAAACCTGCTCCGGGATCAACCGAGCAACGGTGACCGGGTGCTGGTGCGGGCGCGCATCAGCTTCTACGAGGCGCGCGGCGACTTTCAGCTGATTGTCGAACACCTCGAAACCGCTGGCGACGGCGCGCTGCACCAGCAGTTCGAAGCCCTGAAAAACAAACTTCAAGCCGAAGGCCTGTTCGATGCCGCGCGTAAGCGGCCAATCCCCGCATTCCCGCAGCGGATCGGTATCGTTACCTCATCCTCCGGCGCCGCGCTGCGGGATATTCTGCATGTCCTGCGCCGTCGCGCACCCTGGATTCCGGTCACCCTTTATCCCGCGGCGGTCCAAGGCGCAGCCGCACCCAAAGAGATCATCGACGCGCTGCAATTGGCGCAGCGCCGCGCCGAGTGCAGCCTGCTCATTCTGGCGCGCGGTGGCGGCTCGGCCGAGGATCTGGCCGGGTTCAACGATGAAGGCTTGGCCAGAGCGATTGCGGCAGCGGAAATCCCGCTGATCTGTGCCGTGGGCCATGAAACCGATTTCACGATCGCCGACTTCGTCGCCGACCGCCGCGCCCCGACGCCGTCCGCCGCCGCCGAACTCGCTTCACCCGATACCGGCGAACTGTCCGCTTCGATTGACGAGTTGAACGCGCGCCTGCGGCGCAGTTTCGAGACCCATCTGGCCCGGCAGCAGCACGCTCTGAAGGCGCTGAGGCACCGATTGTTCCAGACCCATCCGGAGCGGCGTCTGCAGCAACAGCAGCAACACACCGATAATCTGGAAACGCGACTGTGGCACAGCATCACACGCCAGCTTGACCTGGAAAAGCAGCATTTTGGCGCCCTGCGTTCGCGCTTGTCTGCCCAATCGCCCGCAACGCTGATACGCCGCTGGTCAGGCCGCCTGGCCGAACTGTCGCTACGACTCGAACAGACGACGCGCGTCGATCTGCGACGAAAACAAGAAGGACTGGGCGCGCTGCTGCAGAATCTTAATGCCGTAAGCCCATTGAGGACGCTCGCGCGCGGTTACGCGATAGCCCGACGTGCATCCGATGGGGAACTGCTGCGCGACGCTGCGCATACCGGCCAGGGTGAGGAGATCACCGTCCAGCTTGGCCGCGGCGGTCTGGTCTGTGAAGTAAAGGCAGTCCACGCCGGCGCTGACGACACAGGATGACCGGCTATCGGGGCTTCTTCACGAATCTGATCATCCGTTTGCGCTTGCGCTGCTGCCGTGTCGTGAGCTTGTTTCGCCGCCCTTCGTAGGGATTTTCGCCGGTGCGGAATTCAAGTCGGATAGGCGTCCCGAACAAACCCAGGGCCTTGCGATAGCGGCCGGTCAGGTAGCGGCGATAAGATGCGGTGACCGCGTCGGTCTGGTTGCCGTGAATGACCACGATGGGCGGATTTTTCCCCCCTTGATGCGCGTAGCGCAATTTGACACGCCGCCCCTTGACCATGGGAGGGGGGTGCTCGGTGACGGCATCTTCGAGCAGGCGGGTCAGCAGGGGCGTTTTAAGGTCGGCCATCGCGGACACGTACGCCGCGTCGGCCGCCTCCAGCAACTTACCGACACCACTGCCATGCAAGGCGGAGACATAACGCCAGGCGGCGAATTCGAGGAACGGCAGGCGGCGCTGCATATCGGCTTTGAGCTTGTCCCGCTCATCCGTCTGCAATCCATCCCACTTATTGATGACGACAACCAGGGCGCGGCCGCTGTCGAGTACATGTCCGGCCAGACCCGCATCCTGGTCCGCAATGCCTTGATGGGCATCGAGCACCAGAAACACGACGTTGGCCTCCTCGATGGCCTGCAGAGTCTTTATGATGCTGAACTTTTCGATTGCTTCTGCAACCCTGGCACGACGTCGAACACCCGCCGTATCGATCAGCGTGTAGTGTCGACCGTCACGTTCGAACGGCACCCGAATGCTGTCGCGGGTTGTGCCCGGCAGATCGAACACCACCACCCGATCCTCGCCGAGCAGGCGATTGATCAGGGTCGACTTGCCCACATTCGGGCGGCCGACGATGGCGATCTTAACGCCGGCATCGGCCAACTGCCCGCGCTCCGTCTCCTGCGACGGGAACGAGTCCATAACCCGACTGACCAGGGTTTTGACGCCGCGACCGTGAGCCGCGGCAATGGGTATGGGTTCGCCCAGACCGAGTGCGAAAAAATCTGCTATCGCGCTGTCGCGATCCAGACTTTCGCTCTTGTTCACCACCACGGTGATAGGCTTTCCCGTGCGCCGCAGTTCCGCTGCGATTTGCTCGTCTTCGCCCGTCAATCCCTCGCGAGCGTCGAGCACAAACACCACATGACTGGCTTCGCCAATCGCGTGTTTGGCCTGCTCCAGCATCAATGCGGCCACACCCAGCGCACCACCGCTGATGCCGCCAGTGTCCACAACGACGTATGGACGACTGCCGAGGCGGCCGATGCCGTACTGGCGGTCCCGAGTCAGACCGGGTTGATCGGCGACCAAGGCATCACGCGTACGGGTCAGTCGATTGAACAACGTGGACTTGCCCACATTGGGCCGACCGACCAACGCAATCACGGGTGACACCACGGCCAGGTCTCAGGGCCGATTCTTGCTTGGCGCGCGGAACGCGGCGAGATCCCCGCCGTCACCCAGCACGTACATCACGTCGTTGGCCACCCGCGGACCGGTCGTGATGGCCTGACCGCCGACACGCGTGCGTGCGACAAAACTGCCGTCATCGACCGACATCCAATGGAGGTAGCCGTCGAAATCGCCGACCACCACGTAATCACCAAGCACCGCGGGGCTCGATAACTTGCGGTTGTAGAGCGACTCCTGGCGCCAACGCGCGGCCCCGGTGTCTCCGTCCAGCGCCCACACGTGCCCCTGGTCGTCGCTCGCATATACCTGACGCCAATCGGCCGCCAAGCCGGAATAAGAAGAAAGTTCGCGCGTCCACAAGATATTGCCGGAAACACTGGATATCGCCGCCACCACCCCCTGGTAAGTGGCCACATAAACCGCCGCGCCATACAACACCGGATCGCCATCGATATCGGCGAGCCGCTCCAGTTCGGAACGGCCGCTCGGAACGGTTACCGCCGCTTCCCATACGGGACGGCCACTGGCCAGGTCCAGGGCCAGCAGCTTACCGCCGGCAAGTCCGCAATACACGATGCCGCCGTCGATCACCGGAGAGCTGCTGCCTCGCAGGGTAAGCACCGGAACCTCACGTTCATAGCGCCAGCGTTCCTCCCCCGTGGCAACGTCCAATCCCAGCAGCTTCCCGTCAGTGGTGTGTACGACAACCGTATCGACCGCGGCCGCCGGCACCGATAACACTTCGCTGCTGACTTGCACGCGCCAACGCTCCTCGCCGCTGGATTGATCGAGCGCGAGCAGTTCAGCATCGCTCGTCCCCACCAAGACCAAGCCCGCGCCGACACCGGGACCACCCGATATCCGGAGGTCGGTGTCGACGCTCCACGCCGTGTCGCCATCGGCCGCGTCCAGCGCGTAAACCTCGCCGGAGGCGTCCGCGACATAAACCCGGTCGACATCGATCCACGGCCTGAGCTGCAGGTACCGGTCGCCAGCGCCCGCGCCGATATCACGCTTCCAGATAGCGTCCGGCTCGAGTAACTGCGCTTTGTCCAACTCGGGCAGATCCGCCGGAGGATCGACCGAAGCGCCGCCAAACCAACTGCCGCAGCCCCCGAGCGTCAGTGCAGCAAGAACCAATAACCATCTGATGGGAAACATCTTCGTTGCCCTAACTTGCGGTCGAGTTACCGGATATTTCGATGAGCTTCATACGGATCAAACTCTCGCTTGCGACACCCTTGTCCAGCGCGTCCTGGTAGGCGGTACGCGCGTTTTCCAGATCGCCTCGGGCCCGTAAAACATCACCCCGTATAGCCGCGAATTCGGCAGCAAACCCCGGATCGGCGGATTGCGTCGACAGCTCAAATGCACCGTCCAGATCGTTGGTATCGAGCAGCAGACGCGCGAGACGCAAGCGTGCCAATTGCGCGAGACTCTCGTCGCCGGTTTTCGCGATCACCCAGCGCAGCCGAGCGATCGCGGCGTCACTCCGACCCTCTGCATATTCCAGGCGGGCCATCTCCAGCGCCGTCAACACCGCGTAAGTCGACGACCCGAACGCTTCGAAGATCCGCTCGGCCTGTTGTTTCGCCGCGGCCGTATCGCCGGCCTGAGCGCTCATCGAGAACTGTTCATAGTAGGCAGAGGCCTGTTCGGCGCGCCCTTCGCTGTAACGGCTCCAGCCCTGCCAGCCACCGACGATCGCCAGCCCGAGCACCGCGCCTCCGATGACGGCCTTACCGTTCTCGCTCCACCATTTCTTAAGCGCTTCTACCTGATCGTCTTCGTTTAGATACTCTGCCACACTCATACTCCCGCCGGGGCGCCACCGTGCAGCGCCGCCTCTAGTTACGCAACCATTCGGCCAACTTGCCCGAAAGGTCACCCATCGATATCTGGCACTGCGCCCCGTCGCCGCGCAGCGGCTTGACGGTCACCGTGTTCTGGGCCACTTCGTGCTCGCCGATTACCAACGCATAAGCCGCGCCACTGCGATCGGCGCGCTTGAACTGCGCCTTCATGCTGCCGCCGCCGCAGTTGGCCACGATGCATCTTTCCGGCAAGGCGTCACGCAAGGTCTCGGCCAACCGCAGACCGGTGCGTTGCGCCGCGTCGCCCGCCAACACCAGGTAGGCGTCTGCCCGGGCGAAGTCCTGCCCCACGCCATTGTCCTCGAGCATCGCGACCAATCGCTCCAGCCCCATGGCGAAGCCAACTGCAGGGGTCGGTCGCCCGCCCAGTTGGCTGACCAGGCCGTCATAACGGCCACCGGCGCACACGGTCCCCTGCGCGCCCAGGCTATCGGTCACCCACTCGAAGACCGTACGGGCGTAATAGTCGAGTCCCCGCACCAGACGCGGATTCACCACATAGGGGATATCCGCGGCCCTCAATGCCGCGCACACCGCGTCGAAGTGACCCATCGACGCCGCACCCAGAAATTCGGTCAACACCGGCGCTGTGGCGATCAAACCCTGCATCTCCGGGTTCTTGCTGTCCAGTATACGCAGCGGATTGACGCGCAGGCGCCGTCGGCTATCGTCGTCCAGCGACCCTTCATGTTGCGTCAGAAAAGCGACGAGTTCGTCGCGGTACAGCGCCCGCTCCTCCGCGGTTCCCAAGGTGTTGAGCTGCAATTCGAGGTCGCGCAGGCCCAACTGCCGCCACATGCGCGCAGTCATCAGGATAACCTCGATGTCGATGTCAGGACCTGCCATCCCGAAGGCCTCGACGCCGATCTGGTGAAACTGCCGATAGCGGCCTTTCTGCGGTCGTTCGTGACGGAACATGGGGCCCTGGTACCAGACCCGCTGCGTTTGGTTGTGCAGTAACCCGTTCTCCAGCGCCGCTCGCACGCAACCTGCGGTGCCCTCGGGTCGCAACGTCAGGCTGTCGCCATTGCGGTCCGCGAAAGTATACATCTCCTTTTCGACGATATCCGTCACTTCACCGATGGAACGCTTGAACAACTCCGTCGCTTCGAGTAACGGCATCCGGATTTCACGATAGCCGTATGCATCGAGGACACCGGAAATCCTGCCTTCCAGCCAGCGCCAAAGCGGCGTCTGCTCGGGCAGAATATCGCGCATGCCGCGCACGGCCTGTATATTTTTCGCCATGATGATTGCTACTTGGACGCTCTGCTCAACGTCCGGTATCAGGTGTAGAGCAGGCTTGAGTTTAGTTCATGCTGTTCGGATCGAGCGTAAAGCGCGCTACGTTGCCTCTCGCATAACGCCCGATATCGAAAAAAACACCGTCGACCGTCAACCGCACGGCAGACGTTTTGCCAATCACCACTTGATAGGGCGGTTCGCCGCCTAGAACTTTTCGCGCACCCTTGGGCATTTCGCCAAACAGTTTGAACTCACGTGTCGCATCGCGGACGTCGACCCAACACGGCTCGAAGAATTCCACTACGATGCGCCGCTCGTTGGCAACCGCCGGCACCACGGTCGTCTGCCGTACGGCAACCGGCGCAACGGCAGCCGCGTCGTTCACACGAGGCGTTGCGGTGCGCCCCAGGCGCTGCACGCCGGTCGTCGCCGGTAGTGGCACGGTCATGGCCGATACCTTGGTCGGCGCCGACGTCGTTTTACTCGACATCGTCGATCCATCGGCGGGTTTGACCGGCGCGGCGCCCGATGACGGCTGCTCTGCTTGCACCCCGCCGGGCGCCCCTGGGGAGGGCTGCAGCTGCGGAATGCGCAGCGTTCCATCCGCCTCGGCGGCCGGTGGGATATTCGTTTCTACGGCCTTCTGCGCTTGTGGTTCGGTATTTTCCAACCAGGTCAAATGCCCTTTCCACCAGGTAAAAAACAGCGCCGCGGTCCCCAAAACGACACCCAGCGTGACCAAGCGTACCAACAAGGCGCCGCTGCGCATTTCCGCGCCCGCCTGCCTGCCTATGTTTTCGAACTTGCGCTCTTCGCCACCCGGACAACGCTCGTCCAGCTGCTTGAGCACCGATTCCGGCGGCAATCCCACCAAGCGCGCATAGTTGCGCACATAGCCCTGAACGAAGACCCGCTCAGGTAACCGGTCGTACTGGTCGCTTTCCAAAAGTTCGATCATGCCGACGTCGAGGTGCAATCGATTCGCCACGGCAGACGGCTCCAGTCCCGCGGACAACCTGGCGGCGCGCAACCGCTCGCCCGGACCCGGCGCCCGAAACTCAGCAACGTTTTCTCTTGCTTCATCTACCACAGCGTTCATGGCGACCTCGATTCTCTTAGTAATTTTACTTGTTCGGAATCAGGAAACCGCGATTGTAACAACAGCGCATAACTCGCTGCCTGGTCGCGGTCACCCAGGGCATCCTCAGCCTGTATTCCCAACCACAAGGACTCCGAAGTGTGTGCAGCCACCTCGGCATAGCGCTGCAGGTAGGCGCGCGCCGACAGTGGATTGTCCTGTGCCATACTGATATTGGCCATCGCCAGCAGCGCGGGCGCGAAACGCTTGTTCGCGCGTAACGCGCGGCGCAGATGCGTTTCGGCCTGCGCCGTGGCGCCAGCGCGGCGCGCACACACGCCAGCATTGGTGAGGGCGATCCATGGGGTGCTGTACAAGGGATTCATAACGGCACGTTGGAACATCTCGTCGGCGTCGGAAAAACGCCGTTCGGCACAAAGGAAGCTGCCGTAAGCATTCAGCACATAGGGGTCTCGCGGATCCAGCTTGGTCGCCTGCATAAATGCCTTTTCGGCCAACGCCTTCTCGCCCAGGCGCTGATAGAGGATTCCGAGCACGTTGTGCGCGGAAGAACGGTTGGGGTCGACCATGACCGCCTTTTTTGCATTTTTCAATGCTTCCGCGATCTGGCCTTCGTGCATGTATTCCGCCGCCAACTGTACGTAGACGTCAGCCGGGCTGCTGAGTTGTGATTCACCCAGTGCACCCAAGGTATCCTGGTCGTCGGGCCGGATCGCGCCCTGCCGGCAACCGCCAAGCACGATGGCCGAAGCCACCGCCAACACGACCAGGCGCCACAACGAACGGCTCACCTCGGCGCACTCTCGAGACGGCGCAGTTGCCGGCGGCTACGATCGCGTACGCGCCCCACCAATTGCCCGCACGCCGCGTCGATGTCGCCGCCGCGCGTTTTACGGGTGATTGCCATCAATCCGGATTTCATCGCGCGTTGCCGAAACGCCTCGATACGGTCCGCGCCGGAGGTGCGATAGCCGGTGCCGGGAAAGGGATTGAACGGGATGAGATTGAGTTTTGACGGGGTACCCTCTAGTAAGCGTACCAGCGCCTTCGCGTGACGATCCGTGTCGTTAATGCCGTCGAGCATCACGTACTCCCATGTTATTTTACGGCGCTTGTCGTTCTTTATGAATTCACGACACGCCGGGATCAATTCCTCCAGCGGGTACTTGCGGTTGATCGGCACCAGCACGTCGCGCAATTCGTCGGTG
>CBDUNM010000190.1:0-9154 GCA_965368585.1 uncultured Chromatiales bacterium
TCGGCCAATAGTAAGTAAGGTAACTATTGGAATATTTGATGTTTTGATCTCGGTCAGGCGGCCATCACAAATGTGACGGATTGATGACAACCGTCTTCGCTTTCGGACGAAGTGTTGTGAGCGATCAACTCTTTGAATGACGACTGCCCACCCACAGCTTAAAGCCTTTCGAACATTTCACCCAGCCGTTCTCCGTGGCGCTGGTAACGCTGAATCGATTGATCGTAGGCGACCCGATCCGTCCTCGATTGGGTTTCGTCGTAGGGTTCGATGCCCTTACTTTCCCGTTCCCGGCGCTGGCAGATGGCGACCAGTTGCCGCATGGCGCCCGCCAGGGCCTGGACATACTCGTTCATAGCAGCCAGAAATTCCCGATCGAAGGTCGACGACCGGTCGATCTCTTTGCGGACACGAATCGAGTCGCCGATCTCTCCGAGTTCATCGACCAGCCGCATTAAATTATCCTTATATTCTGAATATGGTGGGCACTGTTGCGTCAACTGCGACTTGACCCGGGCGAGAGACAGCGAGAACAGGGCGGCGTGGATGTCGGCGTAGTTTGCATGTATGCCCGAAACCCGATGGGCCAATGTGATTAGACTGACCATGACTTCCAGCCTTGAACGGCGGTGGTTGATTCTGCCAAGTTTGATCGGGACGAGGCGGGGGTTGCATCGCCGCCATCGGTCATCGAAACCCGTTTATCGCCACCGTGCAATTTTAGACCCTGAATGCGCCATGGCGAAGTTAAATTCACGGGCTGACTGACGACGGCCAAAACGCATGAACATATTTGCCGTATCGATTGGTGTTCCCCGACTCAGATGGTACTTTGCATCGAACCTTTCGCACGTTGGTTGTCCGGCTGGAGCGAACCGTATGGGCAAGCTGTTCAGAAGATTGCGTATTGGCGAGAAGATCGGGTTCGGCTTCGGTCTCGTGGGTCTGCTGTTTCTGGGTGTTATCTGGCAGTATCACGGCACCTTGACGCAAGCGCTGCAAGACTACAATACGCTGCAAGACGTCTATGGGGCGCGCAAAGCGCAAGCCCAAGCGGTTGAGACACATATGCTGGAGGCACAGCGGTTCGAGAAGGACTTCGTTCTAACGCGCGATGAGCGGTTCGCTGCCGACGTGTTCCGCCACCTGGAGAAAGCGCAGGCGGCGGCGGTCCGGATGGCCGCCGGTGACGAGCGGTCGGCGCGCACGGCAGCGCAGCTGACGGAATTGTTGACCGACTTCGGCCAGCGCTTCCAGGCTGTCGTCGACGCGTGGCGGATCAAGGGACTGGACCATAACAGCGGTTTGCAGGGTGCGTTTCGCAACGCCGTCCACGAGCTGGAAGACATGGCGGAACGCTTCAAGGTGGACCGCCTGTACCTGCTGCTGTTGCAGATCCGACGCGGCGAGAAAGACCTGGGTTTACGGCGCGAAGCGCTCTATCGGGACCGAGTACTCGCCCTGATTCAGGATTTCAGTGACGCAGTAGCCGCTTCCCATCTCGAGCAGGGTCTGCAGGCACGCCTGTTCCACGAAATACAGGTCTATCGAGAAACTTTCGGCGCCTATGCACGGGAGGTGCTGGCCAATAACCCGCTCAACGGCGGCAAGGGTCCTTTTCGCCAGGCGGCACACCGCATCGAAGAACTTCTCAACGCCCACTATGTGCCGGAACTCGGAGAACGGATTCTGCAGGTGAGGCGTCGCGAGAAAGACTACCTGCTGCGCTACGACGACCAGTACGTGGACATGGCGCTCGGACAGCTCGGCGAAATCGAGTCCCAGGTCAAGGCCGCGACCATCGCCGATCGGGATAAGACGCGATTCCTGGACTTGTCGAAAAACTATCGCCGCGATTTCCTGGCGCTGGTGGAACAGAACGGGCATATCGGCCAGTTGAACGATGCCATGCGGGCAGCGGTTACGAAGATCGAGGACCTGGTTCGACAGAACGTCGAAAACGCCAATCTTGCCATGGATGCCACGCGCGCTGGGGTCGACGTGACCACCGACCGCAACGAGCGCATGATCCTGTGGATCGTTATCGTGGCGACTGTGTTGGGAATCCTGTTTGCTTTCGCCATCACATTGCCGATCGTGCGTCCCTTGCGCGCGATGGCGGGACTACTGGACCGTTTGGCGACGGAAGAGCCGGCCGAGCGCATACCTTATTTCCCCGGCGGTAGAGATGAGGTCAATGAGATGGCCGGCTCGGTCAACACCATGGCGGATCATAAAGCCGGCTTTATCGCGTGGTGGAGGAATGCCATGCGTGAGTCGGCCGCCTGTGAGCGCCTGGAGTCTCTATTAGAGGAAGTGGGCGCTACGCAAGAACTCGAGGCAGCGAAACGCGAACTCCGACAGGCGCTGCAGGCGCGCAAGAAACTGCTGTGGGAGCAGTATCACAAGGTCCATCAACTCAACGGCTGGATCGTCGAGCGCGCGGAGTCGTTGCTTGACGACTCACCGTCGCAGCGCGCCGAAATCGCCCTCAACACGATCCGCTATTCCGCCAAATCGGTACAGACGATCCTGGAGACCGCAGCCTTCCCGGAGCGTGCGAACCGTCGATCTGACGACTGATAAGCGACATATATATTAAATAATGTCGTTTATCGATTGCCGATGCGAAGTGCCTTCAGTTTAACGTTTTTTTGTTCGGGTGCCGTAATATTCGGCCCGCCGCTTTTCGTTGTAGCTGGAGTTTCCTTTACAACTAAGTTTAGTTTGACTGGGGTCAAGTCAATAGGTAATTTGGTCGCTAATGGATTGGAGGAATGATAGTTCCCCAACCATTGGCGGGGTACACTTCCGGCGCGGGCGCGAATGTGTATCAGGGACAATATCGAATAAGAATGGACTCTCACTTACCGTTATAGCCGTGCTGTCCAGCATCTTTTCACGACGAACCATGTGAGAGCTGTCATGCGAGTAATTGTTGTTCGCCACTACAAGACCGTCAACAACGTCGAGCGGCGGATCATGGGCTGGGGTGACGCGCCTCCCGCGCAAGATTGGGAAGACGACCTGCTGGTGGTCGACGACACCATTCGCCGCCTTGGGATTCATGTCGACGCTTATTATTCCAGTGCGCTGGGACGGGCCCGAGAAACCGCCCGCTACTACGCCGGCAAGCGAGGGACGGCGCAATTCCATGCCGTGGCTGAACTCAACGAGGTGAATTACGGCGAGCTGTGTCAGCGGCCCAAGCGCTGGGTAGCGGAGCACTACCGGGAATATAAAACCGATCCGGATTTTGTCTTTCCCCACGGCGAGAGCTTTCGCCAAATGCAGCAGCGCAGCGTGGATTTCGTCCTGTCATTGCAGCGACTGCATGGGAACGATACGGTGCTGCTGGTCGCACACGCAGGAGTAATTCGCGGCCTGATCTGTCACTTTCTCGGACTTCGCTACAAGCCGAACTTGAAAAGAAACGTCTCGCATCGCTATATCGGTGAATTTAACATCGAACACGATGAGTGTACCCGCTACGATGAGTTGGGCAAACCTTCGGGTTTCGTCAAGGGCGGCGTGGTGAAACTCCCTTTTCGCCAAAGAAACGCCGTCGCGCCCGTTCCGATTCCGGGGATTAAAGGCATCGCTGCGATAGATCGTGTCCTTACTCCGGCCGAGGAACCGGCGAAACCCCATCTCGGCGGCTGAAGCCTCCGGCGTCGGGAACATTACATTTCATCGGCATCCCTGGTAGCGAGTGGGCACTGGCCGGAGACGGCTCAGTTGGAATCCTGGGCCCGCTTGGCGTTTTCAAGCGCCTGATCCGTAATCTGCCTGTAAAATGTCGCCAGTCTCCCGTACAACGCATGATATTTCGGGTATTTGCTTACCATCGATGTGACGTGCTGGGCCTCGCCGATGACTCTGGTAAGATACGCCGCGCTCCATTCGTCGAGCGCATCACCCCGGTCTAGCGTTTCCTTGATCTCCATGATTCTCGGCAACCGGTACTTATGCAGCCGGTTCATCACGGCGGTAATCGCCCCCGCGCCCTTTTCAGTCACGATCATCCCGGGTCTCCCGCACAGGTAACGACAGAAATGTATTTACGTTGTATGTAATTATAGCCCCATGTTTTAGATCGTACGCGTTGCGTCTAACTTAATTTTTTCGTGAATACCGTTCCTCTTTGGCGTGGGACGGGCCACGAGCTTTCAGTAGCGGTAGGCAACCGCGCTTCAGAGCCGCTCGACACGCACCTTGACAATGGCCCGTTCGGACACCTGATTGACGATGAATTTGTAGCCGGACTCGACCAGGAATTCATCCTGTTCCGGAATCCGTTTCAGCTTGGCCAGCAACAGCCCGCCCAGGGTATGAAATTCCGAGGTTGGCAGCGAAATACCCAATACTTCGTTCACCTCGGATACCGGCAGGCGCGAGTCCATCAGATAGACTTCCTTGGTGGCGTCCAATACCTCGAAGTCGCGACGTCGACGCGGCATGTACTCCTCGAAATCGTAGCCGACGTCGATCTCACCGACGACCTCCTCGAGAATATCCTCGATTGTGATGATGCCGATCGCCGAACCGAATTCGTCGACCACGATGGCCATGTGGTCGTCGCGTCGCTGCAGAACGGGTAGCAGCTGATCAATGGTTTGATGGGGCGTAACGTAGTGCGCCGGTTTGATCAGATCGGGCAGGGGTTGCGTCGCCAGGTCGGGATCCATCAGGTCCCAGGTTGTGAGTGTGATAATCCCGACGACGTTGCTGACGTTGCGTTTGTACACCGGCAGCCGGTTGAAACCCAGACGCCGAACCAGGCGCATGGCTTCGTCGGTGCTTCTTTCATGGTTGATCGCAATGACCTCCGCCACCGGCACCATCGCCTCGCCGACCGTGGTATCGGCGAACCGGATTGCGCGCTTGATCCGAACCTGGTCGAACACGTCGACGTTGGTGCCGCGTTCGGCCATCTCCACGACCATACGAATCTGCTCACGGGTGATAAAGACATTCTGTTCGGTCTTGCCCCCGCCGACCAGGCGGGCGGCGAGCCGGGCGATGCGCGAAAAAATGAAGATGACCGGATAGAACAGCATCGAAAAGAACCGCAGCGGAAACACCACGATCGAGGCGATGCTGTTCGACTTTTGTTGGAAGACGCTCTTGGGAACGATCTCGCCGAAGATGAGCAACAGGGGTGTAAAGACGATAAAGGCGTAGAGATCGCCCAGTTTTCCGAAGTACTCAATCATCAGCAAGGACCCGAGCGTGGTCAACGCGACAGTTGAGATGTTGGTGCCAACCAGCGTGGTGCCGAGCAGCAAGTCCGGTGTCTTGAACAGGTCCAGCACCAAAGCCGCGCCCTTGTTCCCCTGTTTGGACTTGTGATGGAGTTTCATTTTATCGGCGTTGACCAGGGCGATTTCGGATCCCGAAAAAAAACCCTTGAGCAATAACAGCGCCAGGATAGCGAGAGTAATCAGCACGGCTTCCATCATGGATTATTCCTCAGCGAAAGGCTGTCTTGCCGTCATCCGAGTCACCTTCGGGCTCCCCGGTCGCAGCCGTTGATTCGGTGTCGATGGCCGAGGGGCTTTCCTCCGCCACGTAAATTTCTTCGCGATCGGCGGCATCGTCTTCCTCAAGAGGGACGCCGCCGGATTCATCCGGGCCCGTCGCGGGCGAATCGCTGTCGAGCGATTCGTCGTCAACAGCCTGGCCCCGCGCCACCCGGACTTTTGAGATGCGGTGTTCTTTCATCTCGAGTATGGTGATGACGGTGCCCTCCACGTTCACCGTATCGCCCTCGTAGGGCAAGCGGTCGAGGTGCCGAAAGGCAACGCCGCCGATGGTCGTCATGCGGGGATCTTCGATGCCGAAATTGGTCAGGTTGTTGAAATCGTTGAGCTTCATGTCGCCGGGGACCTCGTAGACGTTTTCGTCGCGTTCCCGATACAGCTCCTCGCCCGTCACCAGCCCGGAGGTTTCGCCAAAGATGAAATTCAGCACGTCGCGCATGGTGACGAAGCCATCCACGCCGCCGAATTCATTGAGTACGACCGCCGCGCGCGCATTGTTTTGCTGGAAGAAATCGAACATCTCGTCGACCTTCTTGGTCGGCGGCGCGACCACCGGGGGGCGCATGATGCCCTCGATGGTCAATGCGGCGAGGTCCCCGTCGCTCAAGACGATACGCAACACGTCCTCGGCGTGGAGAAAGCCGATCACGTTGTCGCGATGGATTCGGAACACCGGCACACGCGGGTGCTCGATCGCTCTGAAGGTCTCGATCAATTCCGGTAGCGGCCGGTCCGCGTTGAGAAACGCGGTGCGGGTCCGGGGAATCATTATCTCGACAATCTCGGTGTCGCCCGCCTCCAGCAGGTTGTAGATGAGGGCGCGCTCGGTGGCATTCAGCTCTCCTTCCTTCGCGACTTCCTCGACCAGACTCCTGAATTCGTCGATCTGCAGAATATTGTCAGCCTCGCGCTCCTCGCCCACCAGCAACGTGGTGATACGGTCGGCGATGCCCCGAATCACCCAGCGCAGGGGCGCGATCACGCGGACCCACCAGCTCATCGGGTAGGCGACTATCCGGGTGCTGAAGCGCAGTGGGTTCGACACGGCGATGGTCTTGGGCGTGACCTCGCCGAACAGCAACAGCAGGGGTACCATGACCAGCAGGTTTATCCAACCCGCCTGGTCTTCGCCGTACAACGCCACCAGGATGCCGGTCATGTTGGCAGCCGCGGCGATATTGACAAGTTCGTTGCCCGAAAGGATTGAGATGATCAACCGCCTCGGTTGATCCAGGAGTTCGTGGAGCGTTTCGGAGTGGCGGTTGCGCTCCTTGCGCAGTTTCTGCAGATCCAATCTCGACAGCGAGAACAGCGCCGTTTCCGAGCCGGAGAAGAAAGCGGAACACAGCAGCAACAGAACCTGCAGCCCCAGACGGAGGATCATGTCGGGTTCGCCAAGGCGCGCCGTGTCGATGGCGATGACCGTCTTGATGGAAAGCCAGAACTGGGTTATCTCTAACCAGAGACCTTCAAACATATGCTATTCCCAGGACCAAGTCCGGTCGTCGCGATTTATGCGACATAGGTGCGATTAGCGATAATCTAATCTAAATCGAATGGCTTCCTCCAGCCCCATAACGGAAAAAGGGCGCCGCGCGCTGTCTCATTCCGACCACCGGGCAAATATAGCCCTAATCGCCGCGCAGGTGAATCCGTCATCGGAGGGCTCCGACTATTTGTGACAAATTTGTGACATCGAGTTGAGCTGCCGCAATGTCGGATTCGGGTATTGGTTGTAAACCACCGACCAAACCGGTTGGCCGGTGTGTGGATCCGGGAACGGTTTGAATTTGTGTGAATGCGTTGCGGAGACCGTTCGCTGGGACCGAAATCCCAACCACGCAGACGCGTTCCCAGGGGAGCGCGCTGCGTCGTCGCAACACCAAGGCCGCGATCACCACCACGATGCACAGCGCATCGCCCTCGCGGAATGCCGGCGAAAAGAGAAACCCAGGCCGATCAGATAGTCGATCTGGTAAGGTCTGACCAGTGGAATAATCATCACAGAACCCTTCAGTGCGTACAGCGTGCGCCGTATCTATGTCCCAATTGTGACCTTTTGATTACACTGCAATGACAAATCCAAAGATAACGACCAGGAAATCGACTATGGCACGTACAAACGACAAACAGCCGATACTCGTACCGGTGGATTTTTCCAGCAACTCGGTCACCGCGTTGCTCAAGGCGTGTGAACTGGCCGAATGCGCCAGGCAGCCGGTACTGGTACTCCACGTGGTCCACGACCCCGCGGAAATGCCGGGGTACTACGCGCGAATTACCAAGAAAAAGAAGCTCGTGCGCATCGAAGACCTGGCGCAGGAGGCCTTCGATAATTTCATGCACGAGACGCTCGAGCGCCATCCAAAGGTCAAGACGCTCCAGCAGGCGCAGACGCTGCTCGTGGTGGGATTGCCGGTTACCCGGATTTTGGAAGTGGCCAAGAAAACCAAGGCATCCATGGTCGTCATGGGCAGCCAGGGGCGCACCGGTATGCGGCACGTCCTGTTGGGCTCGAAAGCGGAACAGGTGGTGCGGCTCTGTCCGGTTCCGGTCACGATCGTGAAAGGCCCGCAGACCGGCTGATGGCCGACCATGAAACGACGCGCCGGCTCGGCGCGTCGTTTTAGCGGGATCGCTTGACCCCGCGCTACTTACATTTTTCTTCCAGCTCGCGCCGGCGGGCCAGACCCTTTTTGCGCTGCACGCTGGCAATTTTGATTTGCAGCTTCAAATGCTTGCGTTTGGCGCTGTCTTTTTCCTTGGCCAACTTCCGTTGCAGTTTGTTCTCTTTTTTCTCCAGCCGGCCGAGCAGTTCGTCAATCTGATCGCAGGATACGCTGTCTTTGTGCTCCCCTTTCGCTAGATGGTGCTGCAGGTTCTTGATGAGTTTTTTCAATCCCATGATATTTATCCCGTGGTGAGAATCGACGCCTCGTTCAGCGACCGGAAATATACCAGATGTCCTGCCGGAAAACGCGCTCGGAGCGCGCATCACGCGGCGCGGATTCACGATGTGCCGGCTTCGGCGGTGCTTCGCAATTCGATCCGCTCGTCGGGCGGCATCACGGTTTTAGTCCTGCGCATGGTGACGGAGTAAATCCTTTTCTGCTTTTCGATGGTGTCGCCGATGTTCTCGAGGTCGGTCAGGGCCTCCATCAGGTTCAGGAACTCCTGGGTCTGCCCTTCGGCCAGCGCGCCGCGGCTTAGTTCGCCCTTGTATTCCGGAATCTGGGCGTACAGTATGTCAACCTCGTCATCCAAGCGCCGCACAGTCGCCAGGCTCTCCTTCCTTATCGCCGCTCAGCTTGGCCGGCATGATCTGGTCCGATAAGCGCTGTACGACCATCTGCTCCGCACCGAACAGGAAGCGCGCCAGGTCGCCGATCTACTGCACTCCCATCACGCCCCAGCTCACAGTCGGTTCGGATTCGCCGGCCGCCAAGAAGGCAAGCGCACCGAGCAGACCGACGATCACGGGTCGCGCATGAAGACTGCAAACTATTCTGAATCTGAAACGGTTGGGAATCATACCGGTTACACGCTGCATGTGAGCTGAACGCCGTTGTCGGCGGAATCAGCGATCTTGCGAAGCACCGCGAAGAAAGACG
>CBDUNM010000191.1:0-9095 GCA_965368585.1 uncultured Chromatiales bacterium
ACTATTCCATGCGTGTAAGGCCCGGTGATCTGGACCTGGGTTCTCTGGCTCGAACTGATGCACTGGTCAATGAGCTGGTTGCCGGAAGCTGCACTCTGGAGGAGGCCAGAGTCGGGCTGAAAGCCATCGAGAACTCCGGCCCGCCATACCCTGAGCTGGTGACGTTACTGGCACTCATCATACTGAGCAGTGCTTTCTCCATGCTGATGCGTGGCAGCTGGAACGACGTCATGTGGGCAGGCGCGCTCTCCACTCTGGTTTATGCCTTTCTCTTCTGGGCGGGCAAGTCTCCTGCCGTTTCCAGCATGCTCGAACCCCTGGCTGCGACAGTCGTTGCCGTTCTTGCCGTTGGGGCCAGTCGACTTGACCCGGGTATCAACCAGCCACTGGTCGTGCTCTCCAGCATCATCATCTTCGTGCCGGGTCTTTCACTGGCTATGGGATTTCGAGAGTTGGCAGCCAGAGAGCTGATTTCAGGGACTGCACGCATCATGGATTCACTGATGGTGTTGTTCAAGTTGTACTTCGGCACCGTTCTGGGTGTGGCAATCGGTGTGCTGGCCTGGGGAGAAACTTTTCCCGTCGATCAATTTCATGTGCCCCTGTGGACTGTCTGGCCAGCCGTGTTGCTACTGGCATGTGGCCTGTCAGTAGTCTTCAAGGCGCGGCTTGTCGATGCTCCCTGGGGGGTTGCCTCCGGCGTTCTGGCCTACGGTGTCAGTACTCTCGTTACCAATGCGTGGGGCACTACCCTCGGTGCGTTTCTTGGCGCATTCGTGGTGGGTGTGTATGCCAACCTGTTTGCACGCTATCGTAATGCACCTGCGGCACTGGTCACTTTGCCGGGCATCGTCGTTCTGGTACCTGGCAGCAAGGTCTATGTGGGCTTGGACAATGCGATCAGCAACAGCCAGATTGTCGATATCGATCACATCGGTGTGCAGACTTTCCTGCTGTTCATGTCATTGATAGCCGGGCTGGTCTTTGCCAGTGCCGTGGTTCAACCCAGAAAATCGTTGTAGGAACCCGGCTCATCGCTGGATAACCACAGGACGCAAAACGACAGCAAGGATCGAGTCAGTGCGTTTATTCGCCTTGTACGACACCCTGACTCTGAGCGTAAGAGATGGGTGGGTACCTGGCCGGATTGTCATCACTGCAACAACCCGGTATGCAGCTCATGACATGATGCGGATTTGCATTGAAGAAAAAGGGAATGGAGTAACGCGACTCGGAACCTGTATTGTTATTGGCAAAATGGCGTGTACTGAGAAAACGATCGTTAGTCCATTGCTTCAATAACTCGCCCGTATTGACGATAAACGAGTTCTTTATCACCGGCGCATTGACCCACACTTTTCTGCGTTCACTGAACACAGTCAAGCCCGGCCGGTCTTGTGCCAGAATCGTGCAGAACGACGTATCAACGTGTGGCGCGATGCCAAAAGCATTTTCCGGGTCAGGCTTCACAGCAGGGTAGTGAGTCATGCGCAATCGATACAACGGTTTGATAAACGCTTCGTGGAAAAAATCATCAGGCACATCCAGCGCTCGCGCATAGACAGGCAACATTCGCTTGCCAAGTGCTTCCATCTGATGCGCATAGCGCTCGACCTGAGCACGAAACCCAGGTAACCAGGCAGCATCGGGCCACTGATTGTCATCCATGTCCAGTTTGTCATCGCACTTGATGATAAACGCCTCGTTGACATTGCCGGTTTCACGAGCCGGCAGTTTTCGATTCTTCAATGGCAGATAGCCTGTGCCACCGACAGGCCAGTCGGGGCGGTCCATCAGAATTTGCCTCTTTTGTTCAATCGGCAAGGCATGAAACTGTCGAACCTGTTCAAACGTTCCGTTGAGATCATCTCTGGACACTTGATGCCCGATGATAGAGAAAAAGCCGGTTTTCTCGCAGGCAACCCGCAGTTGCTCCGCCGCAACCGTTAAAGCTTCATCTGAACCAGTGGTGAAATAAGGTTCCAGATCAATGACAGGAATATCGTCAGGCTGTGCATCTTCCGGCTTTGACGTATCCCATTGTTCAGATTCTGAGCGAAGTTGTTGCTCTTTCGCATCAGGATCGAATCCATCCTGTTTACCGGACTTGTCAGTTGAGATCATTGGCTGGCATGTTGAACAGACGATAACAGTAGCCAGATATTAACACTGGTAAGAAACCGTGCCTCTGGATGGACAAAGTCCTATTGTGTGAGCCGGGGCCGCTTCATGGGGAACACTTCATCCACGATTGCATAATCCATATACCCCAACCTTGCCAGTGGCCGAATGCGCGAGATATCGAGCATACCGTCCACAATGATCTCGTCCACGATGTGAATACCCACGACTTCACCAAAAATCACTTCGGACTGGACCTTCGTTCCATCACGCGCCGTGAGCGTGACGACCTGATTCAGAACACATTCCAGTGCCACGGGTGAGGCGGCAACGCGTGGTACCGAGACATTGCGGCACGCCGCCTTTTCAAGCCCCGCGCGTTCGAATTCATCGATGCCAGCCTCGAACGGTGCCGACGTCAGGTTGAGCGCATCCTTGAGCTCCGCAGTCGCCATGTTCACCACGAATTCACCCGTCGCTTCGATATTCGACTGGCTGTCCTTGCGTCCGGCGGATGAGAACATGACGAAGGGAGGTACGCCAGATACCGCATTGAAGTAACTGTAGGGGGCCAGGTTGGCGATACCATTGTCCGACAGACTGGAGATCCAGCCGATTGGGCGCGGCACCACCAGTGCGGTCCATGGACTGTGGGCAAGGCCATGAGGCTCGCTTCTGGGATCGTAGAACATCAGGTACTCTCGCAGGTAAAGGATGTATGTGTGTCTGCCATGATGCAGACTACCGCAATCCAGCCTCCGCCTGCGTATGGAAGATCTGGATGGGGTGGGGGGCGGAGCCGGGCGGCACGCGCTGCAGCGTGGATGTTTTGGTGAGATCCCGCGCCATGAGAATACCGTGCACCTGAATCGTTGCCGGTCTGATTAACTTGTGATACGTTCTACAAACAGTAGGATGTCACCAGGGTTTTATCGATCTTGGCGCTGGCCCTTGGAACTAAGGATTTTACCCCGCTCTTGCCGACCGATACCGCTTCCTGATCTGACATCGACCAAGGAATGATTCGCGCAATTATCTGGCGCGGCTCAGACCTGTAGCGTCTTTAACACCTGCGTCTCTGTTTGCGGCACGGGTCAGATATCGGGAAGGCCTGACCATGTTCGATACCCCTGGCGTCTTTGTCCGAGAAATCCCGAGCGGCAACCGCGCCATCGCGGGCGTAGCCACTTCGAACACCGCCTTCGTCGGTACAACCGGGCGTGGGCCGTTGAATCGGGCCATACCCGTCACCTCGTTCGGCGAATTCGAGCGCATCTTCGGTGGACTGCATGCAGCGTCCGAGACCTCTTACGCGGTGAGGTCCTATTTCCTCAACGGCGGTTCTGTGGCTTTCATTGTCCGCGTCGCGGCAGCAGGGCCGCCGGCGACGCAGGCTTCTCTTACCGTCGATGATCTGGTGATCACCGCGATAACCCCCGGCGCGGTGGGCAATCGGCTGCGAGTCGGGATCGTGCCGACCGGCGCCGACACCTTCACTCTGTTAGTGCGCGAATACAACGCCGGCCTGACCACGGTTGAAACCGAAGAGTCTTTTGTCGACCTGTCTATCACTCCAGGCCCGAACTTCGTCGACACCCTGGTGAACGCGGGAAGCGTCCTTGTCACCGCAGCGCTCGGCGCAGCTAACGTCCCCGCGACTACCCGGATAGGCGGCGTCGACGCCGCCAACCTCGCCGCACTGCAGGCCGCCGGAGCGGCCGATCTCGATCCATTGATCAACGGCACAGACACGCCGCCCACGGCCTCGAGTGCCGCGGTGGCCGATCTGACAATGACCGCCTCCTCGGCAGGCGCCTGGGGCGACCGCATTCGCGTCGGTATCGCCCATTCCTCCTCCGGCACCAGCTTTACCCTGCTGGTCCGCGAATACGACGCAGCGTTGTCCAATGTAGTGCGTGAAGAAGCTTTCATCGACGTCTCGGTTACCGCAGGAGATGCACGCTTCGTCGAGGATGTAGTGGTCGAAAACAGCGAGCTGATCACCGCCAATCTGGCCAATCCGAATCTGCCGACACGCAGCCAGATTGGTGGCATCGAAGCCACCAATCTCGATGCCCTGCTTGAGGGCGCTGCGGGCGACTTCACTGCGCTGGAGAGCGGCACGAACGGCACCATGGAGGGTGATGCCGGTTGGGACGGTGCAGCCTTGAACGCTATCAGCGGCTCCGAGGCCAATAGCGAGGGCATTTACGCGCTTAATGGCATTGTGCCGCAGGTCTTCAACCTGATGTGCCTGCCCGGTGCCGCGAACATCCCCACTACCGCGAATTCGGCGGCGATCTACCAGGAGGCCTATACCTACTGCCGCAATAATTTCGCTTTCCTCGTGATCGATAGCCCGCCCAGTGTGAATCGAGGCAACATCCAGGCTTGGCTGACCGAGCTTGGCGCCGCAGCAGGGCCCAATTCTGCGCTCTATTACCCGCGTGTCAGGGGCCCCGATCCACTGAACCCTCTTGTTGCGCGCGAGATTGGTGCCAGCGGCATAGCTGCAGGCCTGATCGCCCGCACGGATGGCGCGCGTGGAGTCTGGAAGGCACCAGCGGGCACTGAAGCGCGCATCTCCGGTGGCAATCCGGTTGATGTGATGACCGACCGCCAGCAGGGGCCACTGAACACCTCCGGTATCAACGTAATCCGCACCTTTCCGGTCTACAACTCAGTTATCTGGGGCGCGCGCACACTCGACGGCGCCGATGCCCGTGCCTCGGAATGGCGCTATATCAATGTGCGACGGCTGGCACTTTATATCGAAAATTCGCTGCAGCGCGGTCTGCAATGGGTAGTGTTCGAGCCGAATGACGAACCGCTCTGGGCCAATGTCCGTATGACGGTGGGCGGTTTCATGAACCAGTTGCACCGGCAGGGCGCGTTTCAGGGAGCGTCGGCCCGCGATGCCTATCTGGTGAAATGCGACAGCGAGACGACGACGCAAGCCGATATCAACCTGGGCATCCTCAACGTCTACGTCGGATTTGCCCCGGTTCGCCCAGCGGAATTCGTCGTGATCCGCATTCAGCAGCGCTTCCCGAACGCCGCATAGAACGCGCCTAGACAAGGAATTTGAAATGGCACAATTTACCGTCAACACCAACCGCTTCGACCCCTACAAGAACTTCAAGTTCCGCCTCAAATGGGATGGCCGCTATGTAGCAGGCGTCTCGAAGGTCAGCCCGCTGAAACGCACCACGGAGATCGTCGAACATCGCGAAGGTGGCGATCCTTCGACACCGCGAAAAAGCCCCGGCCGCACGATGTTCGAAGGCATCACGCTGGAGCGTGGTGTCACTCATGACGTCGAGTTCGAGCAGTGGGCCAACAAGATCTGGAATTTCGGGTCCGGTCTGGGGGCAGAGGTGTCGCTGGCTGATTTCCGCAAGGACGTAATCCTGGATTTTTACAACGAAGCCGGGCAACTTGCGATCAGTTATCGCATCTTTCGCGCCTGGGTCTCGGAGTACCAGGCGCTGCCAGAGCTTGACGCAAATGCCAATGCCGTCGCGATCCAGATGATCAAGCTGGAAAACGAGGGCTGGGAGCGGGATTACGACGTGGCCGAACCGGCCGAGGTCGAGTTCCTCGAACCGGCAAGCTGATGACGACGGGTCCGATTGGGTCCGTCATTCTCAACATCTACGATCAGGGGATGGCGGCTGACCCTGCAGATCGGGCGGCACTACTGTGTGCAATGGGCGGTGGTGATGCCGCACAGCTGTCCATCGGCGATGTCGACCGCACGATATGGGCCTGGTTCGAGGGCCTCTTCGACGGTCCGCATGAAGCGGTAATGAGTTGCGTCGACTGCGGCGAAAGCGTGGAATTCGCATTGCCAGAAGGATTTGCACTGCCTCCCCGCGAAGGCGATGGTGATCGCCTGACCCTGGCTTACGGCGCACAGCGATACCTGTTGCGGCTTCCCCGATTAACCGATGTGCGCAACGGTACACTCGCACGTGTGGCGTTGTCTGAAGACGCACCCTGGGAGGATCCGAACTTCGAGGCGATTGCACAGGCGGCGTTGCTGAAGGCCGACCCGGCCCTTCAGGTAGAACTGCAGCTGGAGTGCGCGGCCTGTGGCGTGGTACAGATGCTGCCGCTCGACGTGGCAGGTTTCGCCTGGTTACGCATCGAACAGTCCGCGCGCCGTCTGGTGCGGGAAGTAGCGCAACTGGCCCGCGCCTTTGGCTGGTCCGAGGCGGAACTGACGGCGATGACCCCCGCCCGCCGCGCTATCTGGTTGACGGAGCTGGGGGAATGAGTGTCCTCTTCGATACTCTCGAGGCCCGTTTCCGACCCGGCACCCAACCCGCTATCCGCCCACGCCCACAGGCTCGCTTCGAAGCCAGTTACGTCAACATGGGCCTGCGCGAAGAGGCGGCTGAAACAGTCGCACCGTCGCAAAGTGACGTTCAAGTCCCGACGCCGCTTGCCTCACCACCTTCCCGGAAGACTGACCCGTCTGTAGCGCCAGTACATGAACCTGAGATCCGTGCGACGGCTGCAAGGGAATTACTGCAGATACCGCGACCGGGTAACAGGAACACCGCGCAAGCAGCGCCCCGGTCCGGCGCATCCGCACCCCCGCAGGCAGGGTCAGTCGGGTCGAAACCGCCTGCTCGCACGCGCGCTGAAAACGAAGCACCATCGGAGCAGCGTCACCCCATCGAACCGAATTCATCGGAACCGACAAGACGGTGGCCCTCTGACAGGCAGGAAAGCGAACCGCCGGTCCTGGAACGGATCACCGAGACGAGCATTCATACCGAGGTGCCGCAGATGCTGGTGTCCCAGATGGAAGCTCCGGCCGCCGAGCCCTTGGCCGATGCCCGGTCCGACCTGTCAGCGGCCCGGGAGTCGCCCGTCATTCGCATCGGCCGCATCGAGGTTACCCGGCCTGCCTCGCCTGTGACGCCGCCTCCCAAAACGGTCCATGCGAGTCCCGACCCGCCACGCCGCCCCGCGCAGGTGACCCATGGCAAGCAGCCCAGCCGCCTGACTGATTACCTTGGCTGGAAAAAATAGCCATGTCGAATGCCCTCGCCATCGCCTCTGTCACCGCAGTCCTGATGGACCTGTTGAACGACGGGTTGGCCAATGCAAATCTTGACGCCATCGGGCCTATCGACGTGACCGTAGTGCCGCCCGATCAGGTCTCGTCCGAGTCGCCCCCGACCAATCGGCTTAACATATACATGTGGCATGCCACCCGCAACGCAGCCTGGTCGAACCAGCATCTGCCCGCCCGTAATGCGCAGGGCAACCGGCTCGACAGTCCGCACCTGGCGTTGGATCTGCATTTCATCCTGACCGCCACCGGCGCTGAGCCGCTGAATGCCGAGATCATTCTGGGCTACGGCATGCAGGTGATGCACGAAACCCCGGCTCTGACCCGCGCCGCGATACGAACCGCACTGGGTGGGGTAACGCCGCCGGTCGATGCCTCGCTGCTGCCAGCCGGTTTGCAGTCAATTCTCGCTTCGGATTTAGCAGATCAGTTCGAACAGATTCGCATTACGCCTGCCATTGCCGATACCGAGCATCCGATGCAGCTGGAGGGCATTTCGAATCTCTGGTCGGCTTTCTCTGCACCGCTGCGCGCCTCGGCGCTCTACCAGGTGTCCTGCGTGCTGATCCAGAGCCGTACGCCGGTGCGATCAGCACTGCCAGTGCTGACGTTGGGCGGGCGCACAGCCCAGTTGCGCAGTCCGACGGTTGGCCTTGTATCGCGCCTGCCGAACGGTGCGGGCACCGGGCGAGACCTGATGGCGGGGATCGAACCGGGTGACTGGGTGGCGATCGAGGGTACGGCGCTCGCCTCGGATCGGATGCGGGTGCGACTGGGCGACAGGATACTGGCGGTGGTGCCCGGCAACGCAACCAACCTGCGTGTCGATGTGCAACTTCCCACGAACCTGCGCGCCGGGCTGTCACTTCTGCAAATAGAGCACCTCTTCACGCCTGAGGGCGGTGGCGGCGACCGTCTCTGGGAAATGTCGAATGCGATGCCGCTGGTGATCACGCCGCAGCTGGCAGGCCATGTCGTAGCGGGGACGGTGGCGTCGGGGCGGTTCACCGGTACTGTTACGGCCACGCTCGCCCACCCTGTGGGCGACGATCAGGTGGCGGCACTTCTCTTCAACCCATTGCCGGGAGGGGCCAACGAGGCGTTTGCGGTGCGCTGCCGTTCGCGCGTCGCTGATAGCCTTGTAGTGGTGGCCGACATGACCGATGTAGCCGCCGACAATTACCTGATCCGTGTCGAGATCGGCGGCGCGGCAAGCGGTTTGACCATGAGTGCCACAGGCTTTGACGGGCCGGTCGCGGACCTCGATCCGTGACCCGGGATGAAGTCATACCAGCTGAAGCCCTGCAAATGAAGGCGCTGGAGCTTGCCGTGGACCGTATTCAGTGGCTGCTGGGCGGACAGAAAGGCAATGCCCTTGATCTTGATGCCGAATTGAAAACGCTGACCGCAATGGGGCAGGTGGGGCTAGCCGAGATCTTCCTGCGCTTCAGCCTCTTGGGTCGGGTGCGCGACACCTTCCTGCTGGCCGTCGCTCCGGACCTGGGGTCCGCCGCCTCCGCTGCGCTGGCAGCACACCCACTATCCCTGCAGGGACGCGCGACGCCGGGGCTGGTCGCGCACGTCCTGGGCGTGGGCGCACTTGATGCACTGTCTCCGCAGGGCCTGCTGGTGCAGGCGGCGCTGGTTGAACTGCTGCCGGGGCCGGGTCTGGCGCAGCGGTTGCTGGCGGTCGATGCCGGTCTGATCCACGCGATGCACGGTGCTGCGCAGCCAAGCGAGCACCTGGCGGCTGCTCTAACGACATTGCACGATTCAGAAGGCGTCGACGACACCGACCGTAACCGGATGGCCGAAGCGCTGGTTGCGGCACGCGAGCAGCCAGGATATCCGCTGATTCATCTGCGTCTGGGTGAGCGCCTGCTGGCGG
>CBDUNM010000192.1:0-9026 GCA_965368585.1 uncultured Chromatiales bacterium
GCGTCGAGCTGCGTGAACTCGCTCAGGGTGCCGTCAGTGACCGCGACGTCCTCGAACGTGAATCCGGTCACCGCTTCGCTGAACTGAAAGGTCAGCAGCGCCGTCTCGTCCGCGGCGAGCGCGGCGTCGTCGGTTGAAATGGCGAGCGACGGCCCCGAAGGAACCGGATTCACCGGCAGCCCTTCGATCAACCTACCACCGGGCTCAGCGAAATCGTCGCGAAAATCGGCGCCAAAGCCTCCCGTCTCATAGCCCGCTTCCACCACACCGACCCGCCCGGTACGATCTACGCGCACCGCTTCCTGGATTGAATCGCTCGCTTCGTTCCCGGCCGCAGGCGGTTCGGCGATATCAACGGGATCCCCGCCGGCGGCGATCGCCGCCTGAATCGCAGCGGATTCCGCGACCGCCTGTTCGCGCAACGCATCGACATCGCGCCCATAGACCTCTTCGTCCAACAGGGCCTCACTGGTTCGGCCGAGATCAATGCGCCGCCCGTCGCCGAAGTCTACGACCAGCGTACTGGCACCGGCCGTACGCAGCATTTCGTTCGGATACACCTGATCTCCAACCACCAGTGCGCGTTCGACGCCACCGACGCTGACCGCGAAAGCTCGACCGGTCAGCGAGGTGACAACACCGATCGGCTGATTTAAAGACTCTGGGGGCTCGTTCATCAGTAGCTCCTATACGCACGCGCGACGGACGATCGGTAACGGGGATAAAACCATACTCAATGTGGCTCAGCCTCCCGCACGGGGCTATTGAACCTTGGTACTACGCCGACGCCAGTGGCGCTACCCCAACCTGACTGACCGCCAAGGCGAGTTGGACGCGATTCGTGGCGTGCGTTTTGCGGAAAATGGCATTCAGATGGGCCTTCACCGTGCGTACCGTCAGTCCAAGATCAAAAGCGATGGCCTTGTTACTCAAGCCATCGGCGACCTTTTTGGCCACTTCCAGTTCACGCGGCGTGAGCGCGCTCAGGTCGACGGGCCGGTCGGGCGCCGCGACCGGGCGGCTCAGCGCCTGTTGCAGCAGATGGTCGGTCACCTTGCGACCGGCCCAGATCTCCCCGCACAATACCGCGGTCACCGCGGCGGCCAGGGCCTCGGGCGACATCTGTCGATTGCAGTACGCCTTGCAGCCAAGCGCCAGCACGCGCAGCCCGTCCGCTGCATTCGGCACTGGCGCCATCGCCATGAATTCGAGCGCAGGATTGCGGCGCACCAGCGCCTCAAGACTCGATGGCGAACTCGCGCAGCTGGCGAAATCCAGCAGGCACAAGCCGCTCTGATGCGTGCACAGTGTTGCCGGATCGGTCATCGCGATCTCGTGGCCCATGTCGGCCAACAACGACGCCCAGCGCTCACGCAGAATTTGGTCCTGACTGGCGACAAAGACGATCATCAAGGCTCACGCAGCGCGCTGGCCTGTGCGCGCAGCAGGGGTTTCAGCAGATAGTCCAACACGCTTTTTTTTCCCACCAGAATATCCACTTCGGCCGTCATGCCGGGAATGATCGCGTGCGACCGACCCGCTCTGATCAATGCCGGCCGTTCGGTGCGCACGCGCACCTGATAATAAGGCTCTTCGCCCTCCTCGACGAACGTATCGGCGCTGATTTGCTCCAGGCGCGCCGCTAATCCACCGTAGATGGCGAAGTCATAGGCGGTCAATTTGACCGTTGCCGGCAGTCCGGGCCGCAGGAATGCGATGTCCTTCGGCTTGAGTTTCGCTTCGACCACGAGACTGTCTTCCAGCGGAACGAGTTCCACCAGGTCCATGCCCGGCTGCACCACGCCGCCGACGGTATTGACCAGCAGTTTTTTGACCACACCGCGTATCGGCGCACGCACCTGGGTGCGCACCACCCGGTCTTCGAGCGCGACGTTGCCCGCTGCCATCGCGTTCAACTCGGCCACCACTTCGCTGTACTCGGCACGCGCTTCCTGGCGAAAACCCAGCTCCAGCTCGCGCATACGCTGCTGCACTTCGGCCAGTTCGGCCTCCAGCCGGGGCACCGTCAGCCTGGCTTGCGCCAGATCGCCCCGCAGTTCGTTGACCTCGCGCTCGAGCCGCAGAATCTCCACGTCCGACACCGCTCCCTGGTCGCGCAGAGGACGGGTCAGCTTGAGCTCCTTTTCCGCAAGTTTCAGACTGCGGCCGACGTGCTTCTGCTTCGACAACCATTCGTCTATCGCCCGCCGTTTCTGCGCAACCTGCTCGGCCAACACCTGTTTTCCGGCCGCCAGCTGACTGCGGCGCTGCGCATGCAGTTGCCGCTCGTCGTGCGCCACGTTCGGCAAGGCCTCGCCGATCTCGGCGGGCAGTTCAGGCAGTTCCTCCTGACCTTCGGCTTCGGCCTTGAGGCGCACCGATTTGGCGAGCAGACCCAGTTCGCGTGCGCGGCTTTCGCGCAACGAGGCATCGAAACGGGTATCGTCGATATGCAACAGGACCTGACCCTGCTCGACAGTGTCACCCTCCGCGACGTCGATGGCCTCGACGATTCCGCCCTCCAGATTCTGCACCACCTGTACCTGCGAGGAGGGGATCACCCTGCCGCTCCCCCTGACCACCTCGTCCAGTACGGCGAAATTCGCCCACACCAGAAAGGCCAGGCAAAACAACACAATCAGCCAGACTATCATGCGCCCGCCCTGCACCGACTGAGCGCGGATGGCCGCGCCGGCGTCGGTGGCAAAATCCATGCCCAGTTCATCCCGTTCGATCTTGACCTTCAGGTTCGTCGCCCCCAACCGAGCTATCCGGATTGCCGGATGCGGCCGGCACGCAAAGCGTCCAGCACCTGTGTCTTGGGGCCGTCGGCAACGACCTTGCCTTGGTCCAGGACAATGACGCGCTCGACCAGATCCAGCAGCGGCGCGCGATGCGTAATCAACACCAGCGTCTTGTCCTGAATGACCTCCGACAAACGCTGCTTGACGCGTTCCTCCGAACGGTTGTCCATCGCCCCGGTGGGCTCGTCCAGCAAGAACAGCGGCGGATTCAGCACCAGGGTCCGCGCCAATGCGACCGCCTGGCGCTGCCCGCCGGATAGAAAACAGCCGTGTTCGCCGACGGGCATATCGAAACCCTGCGGATGGCGGTTCACGAAATCGGCGACGCCGGAGATCTCCGCGGCACGAACGATCGCCGCGTCGTCGGCATGCGGCACGCCCATCGCAAGGTTCTCCCGGACGCTGCCGAACAACAACTGCCCGTCCTGCGACACATAGCCAATATTGCGCCGCAGGTCCCCGGGGTCGATCTGCCGGATATCGACGCCGTCGACGAGGACCGCGCCTGTCTGGGCCTGGTACAGCCGGACGATCAGGCGGTTGATGGTGGTCTTACCCGAACCGATGCGGCCGATAATGGCCACGCGTTCACCGCTTGCGATCTTGAAGCTGACTTGATCGAGCGCGACCGCCGCCTGTTCGGGATACGCAAAGGTCACCCGGTCGAAATCGACATTTCCCTCCAGTTCGGGGCGTGTGAGGAAGGTCTTACCCCGCGGTCGCTCGACTGGCAGACGCATGATTTCGGCAAGCGTCTGCAGCGCGGCGCTGGATTGATTGAAGCGCGCCAACAGGCCGGCCACCTGCGCCAATGGCGCCATTGACCGGCCGCTGAGTATGACGGCCGCGATCAATGCACCCAATGACAATTCGCCATTTTTGATCGCGTAAACGCCGGCGATGACCACGCCGACCAACACCAGCTGCTGCAAAAAGATCGCCAGGTTGGTTGCCGACAGCGTGAGTAAGCGCGTTTGCGCCCCCCAGCGGGCACCGTCCGCCACCGCGCCTTCGAGTTGGCGCTGCAGACGCCCCTCCAGCGTGAGCGTCTTGACCGCTTCGGCTTCCAGCAGCCCTTCGACCAGTGACGCGTTCTTTTGCGCCGCGGCGCGCATACCGTTCTCGGCCGAGCGACGCAGGCGCGGTTGAATCAGTAAACCATAACCGATCAGGATCGGAATAGCGGTCAAAGGCACCCATACCAACGAGCCGGCCAGCAGCCAGACGGCGAGCAGGAAAATCACCACGAAAGGCAGATCGACGAAAGCCGTCAGGGTCAAGGAGGCGAAGAAGTCGCGAATTCCCTCGAACTCGCGCAGATTGTTGGCAAATGCGCCCGTTGAGACCGGCCGGGATTCCATGCGCAACCCCAACACCTGCGCGTAGATGCGCGCCGATACCTCGAGGTCGGTTTTGCGGCCCGCCAGATCGATGAAATAACCGCGCAGGCCCCGCAACAGAAAGTCAAAGCAGAACACGGTCAATGCACCGGCGGCCAGCACCCACAGGGTCTCCAGCGCCTGATTGGGCACCACACGGTCGTAGACGTTCATGATGAACAACGGCGACACCAGCGCGAACAGATTGATCAGGGCAGACGCGACAAGAACATCGCGATATATGCGCCAGGAGGCGAAAACCGGTTGCCAAAACCAATTGCCCTGCGGCGCCACGGACGGCTCTGGCGTACGTGCATCGTATCGGTGGCGCAAGCTGACGAGAATGGCATATCCGCTATAGTCGGCACCCAGGTCGCGCGCGGATATCTGCTGCTCGCCATCGGGGTTGTCGGGCGTCTGGACGCGCGCCTGCCGCGCATGCAGCGGTTTCAGCAACACACACGCGCGCCCCTTCGCCAACAGTAGGACCGCGGGCGTATGCAGCGCACTGAATGCCGCCAAAGGACGCTTGACGACTCGTGCTGCGAGCCCGATCCTGCGCGCCGCCCGGTTGAACAGTTGCGGTGTGAGAACGCCCTCGACCAGCGGCAAACCGGCGGTCAGCGTATTGGCCGACGCGGCAATGCCGTGTCGCCGCGCCAGCAGCAGCAGGCATCCAAGCAGCGGGTCCTGCTCGCCGGCCATGGCAGGTACAGCGTTATCACCAGCGACCGCAGTCAATCACCCGAGTCCTCGGACTTTCCAGTCCAGTTGACACCATAGTCGATAAAGGTTGCCACGCACGGCCCGATAACCAAAACATGACCGAAGCGCCTTGCGAGACCCCTAGGCGAAAAGCCGAGGTACGAGACCGGGAAAACCGGGTCGTCGACCTCCGTGAGTGGCGGTCCAGACACGGCCGGCTATCGGCCTCGCTGGAAGCTTCCCTAATTCAGTCCGACCTGGCGCAACAGCACCTCGATACCCAAAACACACTGGAGACACTGGTCGATTTACTGGCCGGGCGCACGCGATGCGGGGCAGCCGTCGATACGACAGAGTGCCGGGATCGCGCCCCGCCCGAACCGGACCCGACCGATTAGTTAAGCGCCGCTTCCTGCGCCATTTTTTCCAATGCCATCGACATCTTTTCGATGATCGGGTCGCGATCGGTCACGCCGTGACGTCCGGCCAGCCAGGCGGGATCGTTCCAACCTATGTGCACCTGCCCCGCTTCGTCCCGCCACACCAGATACTTAACCGGCAGATCGATGCCCATTTGCTGCTTGCTCTGCATCAAGCCCGAACCCGCCTGCGGTTTGCCGAAAATAAGTAATTGCGTCGGGCGCAAGCGAATGTTGACGCGATCGGCCGCACGGCTGTGATCGATGCGTGCGAATACCCGAAACTCAGCCCGGCGCACGATCCGCTCGAGACTGTTCATGGTTTGCGCGACGTCGTGTTGGCTGACGATCGTTTTCAGCCCCTCACTGGCATTGGCCAACGAAACAAAGGCCGCTATTGCCAAACCGAGAATGATTTGCTTGATGTGCACGGTCCGCTACCCTCTTCGGTGATTTTCGATTCTCAATGATAAACCATACGCGTCGGCTCGTTGCCCTGACGGGACACCGGTGCCGACGGCTTACGACCATACAAACAAAAAAAGCCCCGCCGAAGCGGGGCTAGTTAGGCATTTCGGAACCGGGTCCGGGCGGGGCTTACATCATACCGCCCATACCGCCCATACCGCCCATGTCGCCCATACCACCGCCAACCGGTGCCTCGTCGTCTTTCGGCTCTTCCGCCACCATCGCTTCGGTGGTAATCATCAGGCCCGCGACCGATACCGCGTTTTGCAGCGCGGAACGAGTGACTTTGGTCGGGTCGAGAATACCCATATCGACCATATCGCCGTACTCGCCGTTGGCGGCGTTGTAGCCGTAGTTGCCGGAGCCGGCGGCCACGTCGTTCAGAACGACGGACGGTTCGGCACCCGCATTGGCGACGATCTGGCGCAACGGCTCTTCCATCGCCTTACGGGCAATATTGACACCGACATCCTGATCGTGGTTAGAGCCCTTGAGGTCCTTCAGGGCAACCAAGGCACGCACCAGGGCGACACCGCCACCGGGGACGATACCTTCCTCGACCGCCGCGCGGGTGGCGTGCAAGGCGTCTTCGACGCGCGCCTTCTTTTCTTTCATTTCGACTTCGGTGGCAGCACCGACCTTGATGAGGGCCACACCGCCGGCAAGTTTGGCCAGACGTTCCTGCAGTTTTTCTTTGTCGTAGTCGGACGTGGTGTCTTCCATCTGCTGACGAATCTGCTCGCAACGCGCCTTAATGTCCTGTTCGGTACCGGCGCCGTCGATGATAGTGGTCTCTTCTTTGGTGATCAAAATCTTCTTGGCCGTACCCAACTCGTTGAGGGTGGCCTTTTCGAGTGACAGGCCGACCTCTTCGGATATCACGGTCGCCCCGGTCAGGATAGCGATATCCTGTAGCATGGCCTTGCGGCGATCGCCGAAGCCCGGCGCTTTTACCGCGGCGACCTTCACGATGCCACGGATGGTATTCACCACCAGGGTTGCGAGGGCCTCACCTTCGATATCTTCGGCGACGATCAGCAACGGTTTGCCCGCTTTGGCCACCGCCTCAAGCGGCGGCAACAGATCGCGAATATTGGAGATTTTCTTGTCGTGCAACAGGATGTACGGATCTTCCAGCTCGGCCGACATTGACTGTTGGTTGTTCACGAAATACGGCGACAGATAGCCGCGGTCGAACTGCATACCTTCGACCACGTCCAGTTCGTTCTCGAGGCCCGACCCTTCCTCAACGGTAATGACGCCCTCTTTACCGACCTTTTCCATCGCATCGGCGATGATATTGCCGATATTCTCATCAGAGTTGGCAGAAATGGTGCCGACCTGCGCGATGGCCTTGGAATCGGCGCACGGCTTGGACAGACCCTTCAAATGCTCGACGGTCGCCAGTACCGCCTGGTCCATACCGCGCTTCAGATCCATCGGGTTCATACCGGCGGCTACCGCCTTTAGACCCTCTCGCACCATCGCCTGGGCAAGAACCGTCGCGGTGGTGGTGCCGTCGCCGGCGATGTCGGAAGTCTGGGACGCAACTTCTTTGACCATCTGCGCACCCATGTTTTCGAACTTGTCGCTCAGTTCGATCTCTTTGGCGACAGAAACACCGTCTTTGGTAATAGTCGGAGCGCCAAAGCTTTTCTCCAGAACCACATTCCGGCCTTTGGGTCCCAGGGTTATCTTAACCGCGTTGGCAAGAATATTGACGCCTTTCAGCATGCGCTGACGGGCATCGTCGGCGAAACGTACTTCTTTTGCAGTCATCTTTAAAATTCCTTATGTAAATCAGTAGGTTTAGATATTTTGGGCGCGCGAGTACTAGCCTTCCAGCACACCCATGATGTCTTCCTCGCGCATCACGAGAACTTCTTCACCATCAATCTTCACCTCGGTACCGGAGTACTTGCCGAACAATACCTTGTCGCCGACCTTCACATCGAGGCTGCGCACTTCACCGCTATCGAGGATCTTGCCGTTCCCGACGGCAATGACCTCACCGCGGACCGGCTTTTCGGTGGCATTGTCGGGCAGAACGATACCGCCTGGGCTGGTGCGTTCCTCTTCCATACGGCGAATGACCACACGATCGTGCAGTGGACGAATCTTCATATCTCATTGTCTCCTTGTAGAGTGGCTGTGAGATTTAACATTGAGCCCACGCGGGGCTTATTAGCACTCGTGCTGAGTGAGTGCTAATAATAGGAGCGAATTTCAAAAGGTCAAGGGCTGTTGGCCCACGCATCTGCAGCAATCACGATTACCACCACTCTTCGATTCGCAAACCGCGACAGATCAACGCAAATAAGGTCGGTAGTCACTCGCCGCATCGGTATGATCACGGCATAACCACAATTTTTTAATCGGTTTTTTGTTCGACCAAGGTTTCGGTAGCGCTTGGGCGCGCACCCACAGCGACCCCGCACCGGGCGCGGTCCGGCACAAGCCGTAGCGACGCAAGGCCCCAGAGTTCCCAGCATCGGCGCGCTGGATACCCGCAACGTGACGGATTAGTCCTTTTCAGTACACCCAACTCGCGAATGTTCGACCGGTACGAAAAACCGCGCCGAAGTTCAGCAACGTGTCCCTGTTACGGACCTAAGATAGCAGCCGTAAACACCCGATCGTTTACGACCATTGCAATCTAAGGAGATCTACCATGCCATCAAAACACCTCTCCCGCGCACGCCCGGCCACGGCGATCGAAGATTGGTTCGAAGTCGGCAAAGACGCCATCGAACCGACGCGCGAGTTAACGGAAATTTTCCGGCGCGCGTTCGCCAAAATCAACGATCAGAACATGTCAGCGGCAAAGGCATATCTCGATTTCTGCCTGCACGGTTTAAACCTCCTCGGTGAGGTTCGCGACCCGGGGCAGCTGTTGGAGCAACAGGCGAAACTCGCGGAAGAAATCAGCGAGAAGTTTTTTGCCGATACCAGTGCCTATTTCGATCTGACCGCCGCAACCCAGGCGGAAATCTTTGGCTGGGTGGAAAAGACCACCGCCACCGCCGCGGAGCAGGTCGAATCCACAGCCGGCCAGGCCGAACAAGCCGTGAGCAAAGCGGCATAGCCAGTCAGTGGTGGTTGCGCCCCCTCGTCGGGGGGCGTATTTGCCGGACGACAATACCCGAGAGTTAACACGACGGACTCTTCTGATGCTCGCCCCGGGCGACCACCGGGCCTCAGAACCGGTTTGCGCTTGTGCGCGTCCCGCCTCTACGCCGCCCGAGATCAGG
>CBDUNM010000193.1:0-8932 GCA_965368585.1 uncultured Chromatiales bacterium
GGTTAGGGAATTGCGAGCGTACGGTCACCGTACCGGTTGTCTCATCCACGATGGCGTCATCCAGTTCCAGCTTCCCAACCTGGTCATAGAGACTCCCGTCATCCTTGATCAGTCGTACCACGGGACTGCCATTCTCCAGTTTGACCTTGCCTTGTTCGAACTGCTGGCGAATACGCAGGAATTCAGTGGCCGATTGCGTTGCATCCAGGTACACAGGATCCAGCTGTTGCACGGTGGCGAGTGCGTTAGTCTGATTGGCAGTGACCAGTGCACCCTCGCTCACACTGGAGCGCCCAATGCGGCCATTGATGGGTGAGGTGACATTGGCGTAAGACAGGGACAGCCTGGCAGACTCGAGGTTGGCTTCGGCAGAGTCGACCGCCGAGATCGACTGTTTGTAGGCAGCTTCGGCTTCTTCAGCGCTCTCCTTACTCACCGCCTCGATAGCGACCAGTTCGCGATAACGCATCGCCTTGGCCCTGGCAGTGGCGACGGCCACCTTTGCGCTGGAAAGCGTGGCTTCAGCATCTCTGACGGAAGTTTGTGAAGACGTCGGATCGATCTCATACAGTACTTGCCCTGCTTCGACTTCACTACCCTCGGTAAACAGGCGCTTGCGAACAATGCCTCCCGCCTGAGGCCGTATTTCGGCGGTGACAGCGGCCACCACGCGTCCGGTCAGCTCGGATGAAACAGGTACCTGGCTGCTCTCGACGGTGTACGCCACGACCTCCACCGGTGCTGCTTTATTAGGTGCCGGTGCTGACTCTTGATCGCAGGCAGCAAGCGTCAACGCCAGTGCTGCCACCATGATTGTGTTTGGTAATACGCTGACTGGACGTAGGCACACATGGGAGGTGCCGGGTGTTTTTCGCATGATGTCTTTCTCTGTGTGCGTGGACGATGATTCAGATTGCAGCATGGGGTTTGCTATTCACGCTTTCCGCCGGCGTCTGATTGACGCTACAGTGTCTTTATCCAGACACTCTTCGCCCGGTGTTGAACCACCAAATGCGTTTCGTAGTTGCAAGGAAAACGCGGCGAAACGGGCGGCGTTTTCATCACCGATTACTTCGGTGATCTCACGGTCGATCTCTTGCCATTCCTGGTGAATTTGCTCTAGCAGACTGCTTCCGTGTCGGGTGAGCTTGAGCACATTGCTGCGCTGCTCCTGTACGTCGACATGCCTCTCGATAAGACCCGCTGCCACCAAGCGAGATGTCATGGTGCTCATGCTGGCGCCAGTCAAACCAAATTCGCGAGCCAATTGCACTTGCGATGCCTGTCCCATCCTTCCGAGAGCATCGAGAATACGGGCCTGTCGAGGATGAATGCCGAGGGGCGCCAGCCGGATACGCAAGCGCTCTTCGAGAAGATGCGCGAAGTGGAGATGCAAATGAAAATTGTACTTTTTTTCGGAAAGCATAAAAAATATCGCAACTTTAGTTAGAATGCGAATAATTAGTATACTAATATAAGTTGACCGGTGCAACTCGCAACAAACAATTCGACCTCCTCTATTCGTTGAAAATTTGTGGGGTCTCCGGAAAATCTGTAGGCACTTTCCATCAGGTCTTTGACCAACCAACCCAGTACGCCTGGCGCAACAAGGCAAGAAAAGAGGGTCGGATAATGCCGGATCCTCCCAACACCCCTGAGGTCTGGAACTCTAAGGACAAATTCAACGCGGCACTGGAAACCGCCGGCTTGAGTGAAGCCGAGGTGGCAGAGTACTGCCGATCCCAGGGTATCCATACCAGAAATGGACCCCGGAAGTCGGACAGTGTCCTAAGTGAAATCTTCGTTGGGTTTCAGGCTGCCAATTCGCAGTTTGCCTGATCATAGTACACCGCATCCGGGGTGCGTTGACCTAGTGCGCTGCGACGGCGCCGGGTATTGTGAAACATGAAGTACCGCGTCAGCCCCGCACGGATCTCGGTTGGCGTTTCGTAGGCACGCAAGTACACGTCTTCGTACTTGACGCTGCGCCACAGACGTTCAACGAACACGTTGTCCACCCAGCGGCTCTTGCCGTCCATGCTGATGGCGATCCCATGGGCCTTGAGAACGTCGGTGAACGCCGCGGAGGTGAACTGAGACCCTTGATCGGTGTTGAAGATTTCCGGTGCACCAAAGTGCTGTAGAGCCTCTTCCTGGGCCGCGATGCAGAAATCCGTGTCTAAGGTGTTTGTCCCCAGGGGTAGGGTTGAATTCACGTAATTGATGGAGTTCAGGGAGTGGTTCACGGGGGTAGAGAGTTCCATTGACACGTTGTGTTGGAAGTTCTAGCCTGACTCAACAGCGCTGATTTGAGTTCAGCTTGCGGGCGCTTAATAAATGCAGCTAAAGCGATGCTACGGAACCTGCTCTGGCGCACGCTGAGTGGGTTTTTTCATGCCCGGAATCTGGGTGACCGCCGATTTAAGTACCAACTTGCGGGCGGGATGCACGTGCAGCTAAAGCGGCAGCATGAGGCCCCTCTATCTCCGGGCCGGCGCTTGCCGGTCGATGTCATTTTGGCGAATTGGAGAAACACGATGTCGAATTCGGAGCCAATCGAACTGCGGATCGAGGTAGACCCGTGGGCCAATAGAACTGCGGAGCAGCCCACTTCGCCCGGTGATCTGCGCTCGGCGTGCGCCTATGAACTACATCTTGGGGTTGATTCCCTGCCAGAGGCTGCCTGCTTCCGGCGCACCGGTATGCATGATGAATTGTGGACCGCGATCATCGATAACTGCCGGGTCAGTCGTAACTCAGTCCCGAGTATTCCTGAATACCTAGACGAGCTTCATCTGGCCGCCCGTGCTCCGCGGGGGGTGATCCCAAAGATGCCGCCGTCCGTCTTCTGAAACACCTGGCTAGATCACGTACCGGGTCTGGTTGGCCGTTCCAGTGGTAGGCGAGGGAGCTGCTTGACGAGGAGACCTACATACAGGCCGTCGCGGAGGTCAAGGCAGGTCTGCAGCATTACAAGGACGTGGCCCGCAAACAGGAGGCCCCGATCGTGAAGGCTGCACGCAAACCGGGTCTCGCACCGCAGCCAAGTGGTGCCTCATCGACCGCCTGGCAGGCGAATTGCCCAGGAACTCAACACTTCTTGATGATCAGCAGCGAGTCCAACCCTTTCGGGTGTGGCTACTGTCGTCGCAAGGGAGGTGTGGAGGTACTCGAAACCTTCAAACACGAACGTACCTGCAAGTCGATGCCGGGGGAAAGTAGGTCATGATCAGTCGGAGAGCCTTTCTGTTGGGTGTCGGAGGGCTTGTGGCATCTGCCACGTCTGGCCTGATTCTGCCGGGCTGGCTAGTGAGAGCCGAGCGCTACGTGGAGAACGCGAGGGCGCCATATTTGGCGCATCCGTTGGAGTTCATCGAGACACTCAGCTGCGGTGCCTCCGTCACCGGCGTTGGGCAGGCAACGGCCCTGCTCACGCGCCTCTTTCCGCCACTTGTAGACAGTCGCTTCCGAGATCCCCTCTTGCTGGGCGACCTCACGGACCGGGAGATTACGCGGTGGCAACAGCTTGGCCACCGCGGCCTCTCGACGGTCATCAGAATAACGGGGCATCACACACTCCGTCCGTCCCCAAAAGAGGTTTAAGATACGCGCTCAAGGGACACGACAGGTTGCCTGACCCTGGGGGAGAGTCGGGCTGAACGGTTTTTCGACTATGGAGATGTTTCGTCTTACCCGCAAGGATTGCTGACGCTGCGTCGTGATTGGTCCGACGCGCTGGACCCAGCCGCGCCCGATGGGACCACAGAGGGTTGATGATGAAGAAATTGTTTTCGATAAGGCCCCGCCAGTCAGGGAGTTGAGCTTTGATGATTCGATCAGAGTTTGCGATTACCCGCCTGGTGGTAGTCCCTTATTCCGCTTTGCTTGTTCTCTATTTCATCTTGGTCGGGGGCGGTGCGTATTGGCTCTGGCACCAGGTTCGCGCAGTCGAAACCCGGTTGATGATCGAAGAGATGATGGCCGAGCTCGAACCGTTGGCGCAGCGGCTCCGCTCGGGCGACGCGCTCGCCGCCATGCGTGACAGCGAAGCCTGGCTGGTCACCGACGTCGAAAGACTCTTCGCGGGTATGCCAGCGTTACGCAACGTGTCTGTGCGGGGAGTTCTGACCGGTTATCAGATGGAAGCCAATGTGGCGGGTGCTGTCTCCTCACGGGCAGTATCACCGTTGCCCGCGGATGACCGACGCGCGACTGCTTTTCGGCCCGCGGACGAGCGCCTGCACGGTAGCGCCGAGGCACTGTTCGTGGTTCGTTTCGATATGACCGAGGCGGCGAGTTCCCCCGTTAGGCTGGATTTTGCGTTTGATCGTTCGATGCTGCTCGCCAGGGTCGATGAGGGCATGACAGCCATCAAGCAATCGATCTTGCTATTCGGGATTGTGGGCGCGTTGAGTATTCTCATCGCGTTGGTCATCACGGGTGTCGCCATGCGCACTACGCGAAGGCTGGAGAGCCATTTTCAGGATATCTATCAACGCGCCACGTTGACCGAAACGGCCGCGAAGCTCGTCCACGACCTGCGCAACCCACTGGCGGCCTTGCGCGCCAACGTCAAGGGCTTGCTGGTTTCGCCAGAGCAGACGCAGGAGATTGTAGGGGAGTTGGACCGGGACATCGTGACTCTGAACGAGAAACTGAGCGCTTTTCTCAATCTGACCCGGCAGCGTGACGAGGCCGTGGCCCCGGTCGATGTCGCCGAGCTGATCGCCGATGCGGTGCGACTGGCCGAACCGGCCTTGGCAAAGCAAGGACTCACCGTACAAACGGAGGTCGCGGCTGATCTGCCCCGGCCGGACTGGCAAAAGTCCTCTATGCGTGACGCGCTTCTCAACCTCATCCTGAATGCCAGTCAGAGCGGGCAGCACGAGGGGAGTATCCGCGTTACGGCCCAGTACAAAGGAGGCGCAGTGGAAATCGCTGTCGAGGATCGGGGCGAGGGGATCGACAATGAACAGATGTCGCGCTTGTTCGATGCCTTCTACACGACCCGCGAAGACGGCAACGGTTTGGGGCTGGCGATCGTGCGGCGTATCGTCGCCCAGCATCAGGGTCTTGTCCGTGCCGAGAATCGCCAGGGCGGCGGTGCGAGATTCGTGCTCACCCTGCCACTGCAATCCAAGGAGACACCCCGTTGGTGGGATCGACTGAACAGACGCTTCCCAGCCTGAGCGGCATCTCGCTGCTGGTGCTGGACGACGATCCGGGCATCGTGCGCGGTCTCACCAGGGTGCTGGCTGGATTGGGCGCCGACACTACCGGTGTTGGTAGTCTGCGCGAGGCGCGCCTGTCACTGGAAACGCGCTCGCCGGATGCGGTACTGGCGGACCTGCAGCTCAAAGACGGCACCGGCCTCGAACTGCTTCCCGAGTATCTGGGTGGCAACCCCGGCGGCGCTTTCTACATGATCACCGGACATGGCACCATCGATAATGCGGTCGAGGCGCTGCGCCATGGCGCGCGCCACTATTTCGAGAAGCCGGTTGATCCCATTGCCCTGGCATGGCATCTGCTCGAGGACCTGGCAGCGGGCCGATCAAACCATGACCTGGCCGAACAACTGGCCGCGTATCTCACCGTGCGAGATCCGGTGATGATCGAGGCCCTGAGTGATCTGCCCCGGTTCGCCACCAGCGCTGAACCTGTTTTGATTCAGGGCGAAACCGGGACGGGAAAGGAATTGGTCGCACGGGCATTGCACGGCCTTGGTCGCCGCGCGCAGGGGCCTTTCGTCGCCGTCAACTGCGGCGCTATTCCAGAAACCATGCTCGAGGCCGAGCTGTTCGGCCACGAAAAGGGCGCCTTCACCGGCGCCACCCGCCAACACCGGGGGCGCTTCGAACAGGCGGATGGCGGCACCCTGTTTCTCGACGAGATCGGTGAGATGCCGCCGGCCGCCCAGGTCAGCCTGCTGCGTGTGCTGGAAGAGGGCATGGTGCACCGCGTGGGCGGTGAGCACGGTGTGCCGGTGGATGTCCGCGTGGTGGCGGCTACGCACCGCCCCTTGGAGGAACGTGTCGAATCGGGCCTGTTCCGCCAGGACCTGCTGTTCCGGCTCAACGTGCTGATTATCGAACTCCCGCCGTTGCGCGAGCGTGCCGGCGACATCGAGCTGCTCGCCCGGCACTTCCTCGCTAAAAGCCTGGCCGACATGGGCGAGTCGGGCGCAGCCCCGGCTTTGTCTCCCGAGGCACTGTCCCTGCTGACAAACCACCGCTGGCCGGGCAATGTGCGCGAACTGCGCAACCTGATGGCGCGCCTGGCGGTGCGCCTGCCCGAGGGCGTGCGCGAGGTCGGCGCAAATCTTCTGATGCCGATGTTACCGGCCAGGGCGGCTGGCGTTGCAGGCGCGGGCGAAGGAGTGCTGATCCCGAAGGGTACGACCCTGGCCGATGCGGAGTGGCTGCTGATCGATGCCGCCCTGAAGGAGGCCGGCTACAACCGCACCAAGGCGGCCAAGCTGCTCGGAATCGGTGAGCGGACGCTGCGCCGCAAGCTGAACGAAAGCTGACGACTGTCGATCACGACCCCGGTGACGTTCCGGAGGCCGGGGAACGTCCTTTGGGCTTATTCCGGCCGGGAGTCCGCCTTTCGCGGGTCACCCGGGGATCGGAGTCGCTTTTCCCTTAGATACAGCTGTCTGCCGCATCAACACCGCCATCTTCAAGTCGACGAAAGTCGGGTAGTCGTGGAGGCACCCGGCCAAGCTGGCCGGCTGTTGGTTTTTCGACCGGCCACTCTGACCGCAATGTGTACCCCGGCGGCCAATTAAAATCAATAAGAAACAGTTAGATAGGGTTTGGCACGTTGGTTGCCTCACATAGAGTGAGAACGGCATGGGCTGTCATGCGGCCCTGTTTACTGATCCTAGAAGGAGGTGCGCCATGTTCGGTTACTTGACCGGTTTCGATAGTGATTTCTTTGACCAGTTCGAGCGCCTGCGCCGCGAGATGGATGCGATGTTCGGTGACTCGGGTGGCCCGCTGGGTATCCGCTCGGTAGCGGCGGGGACCTATCCGGCGATCAACGTCGGCGCCTCGCCAAAGCAGGTCGATGTCTATGTGTTCGCCGCCGGAACAGATCCGAAGAGCCTGGATATCTCGCTGCAGCAGAACCTGTTGACGGTGTCGGGCGAACGCAAGATCGCGCTGCCCGAAGGTGCGCAAGCGTACCGTCGCGAACGCTTCGCCGGCAGCTTCAAACGCGTCATCACACTGCCTGACGACGTCGATCCCGACAAGGTCGACGCCACGTACAAGGACGGCGTGCTGCACATCACCGTCCAGCGCAAGGAAGAGCTGCAACCGCGCAAGATCGAGGTCAGGTGAGACGCCTGGCTCGATCCATAAACCTGGTTTTTTTAGAGGAGATCCAACAATGACCGACACCAAATCGATGAAGACGACCGAGTCAGGTCAGTTACAGCGCCAAGCCGAGCGCGAGACCATTCTCCGTCCGGACGCCGATATCTACGAGGACTCGGCTGGTATTACCGTCAAGGCGGATCTGCCGGGTGTCTCCCGAGACCGTCTCGACGTACAGGTCGATGGCAATACCTTGACCATCGAGGGTCAGGCGGCGATCGATATGCCTGAGGGGATGGAGGCCCTGTATGCCGATGTCAACGCCACCCGTTTCCGGCGCAGTTTCACGCTGAGCAACGAGTTGGAGGCAGACAAGATCAGCGCCGAAATGAATAACGGCGAACTGACTTTGCGTCTGCCCAAGCGGGCCGAGGTGCAGCCGCGCAAAATCGAGATCAGTGGAAGTTGACCGGCATGGGACGACTGCCCCGGTGAATCCGCCCGGCTCAATCAGATAGCGACCTGGGATCCTCCGGGGCTCGGCCCTTGTTCGACGCTTCCTGCCACGGTGATGGCCTGTTGACCGTCGGTCGGCCCGTCGTTTGGGTCCGCCGGGGATTGGCTACCGAGTCAATGTCGGGTAGGTCCTTATGGAACACACTGTCGCGCTGCAACTGGTTATCGTGCTGGCTGTGGGTACGACCCTGGTCGCCCTGTGTCAGCGGTTTGGCCTTTCGCCCATCATTGGGTATCTGACGACCGGTATTCTGGTCGGTCCCTCGGGAGCCGGATGGCTCCCGGACGGGCAGACCACGCGGCTGCTCGCAGAATTGGGCGTGGTGCTGCTGATGTTCACCATCGGCCTGGAGTTCTCGCTGCCTCGGTTGTTGGGGGCGAAGCGGCTGGTAATGGGCCTGGGCGGCGCCCAGGTCGTCGTGACCTCATTGCTGTTTGGGCTGGGCGGCATGGCGCTGGGTCTTACGATGAGCCAGGCGCTCCTGATCGGTGTCGCCCTGGCCATGTCGTCGACCGCGATCGTGCTGAAGCAGCTCGGCGAGCAGATGGAATTGCCGGCGCCCCACGGCCGGGTGGCGACCGGGATCCTGCTGTTTCAGGACCTCGCCGCGGTTCCGGTGCTGGTGGCCATCCCGATTCTGGCCGCGGGCCCGGCGCAACTGGGCGGGGCGTTAGTCCTTGCCTTGGGCAAGGCCGGCCTGGTGTTTGTCGGCCTGGTAGTGGTCGGGCGCCGGGTATTGCCTCCCGTCCTGCGATGGGTGGCATCGACCCGTTCGCTGGAGCTATTCATGCTGACGGCCCTGTTGATGGCCGTCGCGGCCGCGGCTGTATCCAGCCTCGCCGGGCTGTCGCCGACCCTGGGCGCCTTCATGGCGGGGATGCTGCTCGGTGAGACCCTGTTTCGTCATCAGATCGAGGCCGACATCCGTCCGTTTCGTGATCTCATGCTGGGCCTGTTCTTCGCCACCATCGGCATGCAAGTCGATCCGGCAATCTTGCTGGGTCAGCCGGGCCAGGTGGCCCTGGTGCTGATTGCGTTGGTGATCGCCAAACCCTCGGTCCTGATCCCGCTCGTACGTGCCATGGGCCATACT
>CBDUNM010000194.1:0-8921 GCA_965368585.1 uncultured Chromatiales bacterium
GTGGGATTTCGATGGCCAGGGTGATGTCGTTGGACTTCAGGCGCCGTTCGAGTTCGTCCTTGCTCCGCAGTTCCGGCTGTTCGAGAAAATAGCGTGAGCCTTCGAAATTGTTCAAATACTGCCGGCTCTCAGGCGTGCGATCTTGATCGAATGCGGCATAGGTCAGATTCTCGACGTCGAGCGATATGCCGTACGCGATGACGATCAGCAGAATCGCACTGCCGAAAAAAGCAAACGCCAGGCGCACCGGATCACGAATGACCTCCATCGTTTCGCGGTAACTGTAGGCAAGCAGCCTGTTGAGGCTGAAGCCATGGTGTTTGCTGTCGCTGGTCTCTGAACCTGCCAACCCCGAAGCTTCTTCGACCGGTTCGACTGCGGCACCCTCATCGTCCGACTCGCCGATCGCGTCCTCCAGGTAGGCGATAAAGGCCGCCTCCAGCGAGGCCGCGCCTTTGGCCTCTACCAGGTGCTTCGGCTCGTCGTAGACCAGCACCCGGCCGGCGTGCATGAGCGAAATACGATCGCAGCGCAACGCTTCGTTCATGAAGTGGGTGGAGATAAAAATCGTCACCCTGTCTCGACGCGACAGCTCGACCAGCAGTTCCCAGAACTCGTCACGGGCAACCGGATCGACACCGGAGGTCGGCTCATCAAGGATGAGCATTTCCGGCTCGTGGATGACCGCGGCCGCAAGGGATAGCCGCTGGCGAATGCCGAGCGGCAGCGATGCGGCCAGCGCGTCCATGTGCTCGCGCAGCGCGAAGCGATCGACCAGCGTATTGATCCGCTCGGTCGACTTCCCGGGTGTGAGATGGAACAACCGGGCGTGCAGCTTGAGGTTCTGCGCCACGGTCAACTCACCGTAGAGCGAGAAGGCCTGGGTCATGAAACCGACGCGCTTGCGTGTTTCCAGGTCGTTCGCATCCACGGGCTTGCCGAACAGGGACGCCTCGCCCTCGGAGGGTGGCAGGAGGCCTGTCAGCATCTTCATGGTGGTGGTCTTGCCGCAGCCGTTGGAGCCGAGAAAGCCAAAGATCTCGCCGGCCTGGATCTCAAAGCTGACCTTGTCGACCGCGGTAAAATCGCCGAAGCGACGGGTCAGCCCCCTGGCGGAGATGGCCGGCGTTCCCTCGGCCTGCTCGAACGGCGGGATGATCAACTCGGAATTTTTACCGCGTTTCTCTTCCGGCAGCAGGTGCACGAACGCGGTTTCCAGGTCCTCGGCCCCGGTCCTCGTCTTGAGCGCTTGCGGCGTGCCGGTGTCGAGGACCTGTCCGGCGTCCATGGCCACCAGCCAGTCGAAGCCTTCAGCTTCATCCATGTAGGCGGTGGAGACCAGCACGCTCATGGTCGGACGTTCACTCCGTATTGCGCCGATCAGCTCCCAGAACTGGCGTCTCGATAGCGGGTCGACGCCGGTCGTCGGCTCGTCCAGTATCAGCAGGTCCGGGTCATGAATGAGCGAGCAGCAGAGCCCGAGCTTCTGTTTCATCCCCCCTGACAGCTTGCCGGCCGGGCGGGCCCGGAACGGATACAGCCCGGTTGCCTTGGTCAGCCGATCGATGCGCGCCTTGCGCTCGGACGGACCCTGACCGAACAGCTTGCCGAAGAAGTCCAGGTTCTCCTCGACGCTGAGATCGGCATAGAGGTTTTTCCCGAGTCCCTGGGGCATGTAGGCAATGCGTGGTCCGACGGCTTTTCGATGGGCAGCCGACGCCATGTCGCCGCCGAGCACCTCGAGGCGGCCGCGCTGCAGCTTGCGCGCCCCCGAGATGAGCCCCATCAGGGTCGACTTGCCGACACCGTCCGGCCCAAGCAGGCCGACCATCAGGCCTGAGGGAATGTCCAGGGTCACGTCATCGACGGCATGCATCTTTTTATAGACGTGGGTGAGGCCCTGGATGCGGGCGATCAGGCGGTCTTGTGCTGCTGCCATGGCTGCGCGCCCCGTGCTAGTTGTTTTCGCCGGCGGCCGGCTCGAAACCCGGTGGCAGCTGCTGGAGGAATTCCGGCCAAGGGGACGACTTTTCACCCGGTAGCGGTGGGAGCCGGATGTAGGCGACACCGCGCACCCCGGTCTTTACCTCGTCGATATGGTCCAGCACGAGTTCCTGGGGGATGCGCACCTTGACGCGGAACATCAGCTTGTCGCGTTCACCTGGGGTTTCGACCTGTTTTGGCGTGAATTGGGATTCGGGCGAAACAAAGCTCACGGAAGCGGGGACCGCGAAATTCAGGATGTCGGGTTTGACGCGTGCCTCGGCGCCGATGGCGACCCGGTGGGCCTGGGCGGACGGGAGGAAGATCTCCATGTAAATCTTCGTGAGATTCACCAATGTCAGCACCTTGCCGCCGCCCGCCAGCACCTCGCCAGGTTCCGCCAGCCGGTAAAGCACGCGCCCCATCACCGGCGCCTTCAAGGTCGCATCATCGATTTGGGTCTGAATCAGCCTGACCGCGGCGCGCGCAGCTTCCACGGCTCGCGCTTGCGTCTCGACATGCGCCTGCGCCGCCGTGACGGTGGCAGCGGCAGTATTGCGTGCGCTGCGCCGCTGGTCGGCGGTGCGCTGTGCCATCGAACCCTTCTCGACCAGTGGCAGGGCGCGTTTGAGCTCCTGCTCGGCCAATGTCGACTCGCTTTGCCGTTGCACCAACTGTGCCTGGGCCTCGGCCACTGCAGTTTGCGCCTCGGCCAGTTGCGCCTCGGCCTGGGCCAGTTCGGCTTCGAGCTCCGCCGAATCCATCCTCGCCAGCACCTGCCCGGGCTCGACCAGATCACCCTACCGGGCAAGCATTTCCAGCACCCGGCCGGCGTACTTGGTGGCAATGTCGACCTGATCGGCTTCGATTCTGCCGTTGCCGTACGCCAGGTCCGCAGGCAACGCTGTCTTCTGACCCTGCCACCACTGCCAGCCCAAAGCAGCACCCGCCACGATAATGGCGCCAGCGAATGCCCATCGGATCGCTGTCTTATTCATGATTTTTCCCCGTATTGGTGTCTGTGGCTGCCGGCGCCTGCGGCGTCCAGCCGCCGCCGAGCGCTTTGAACAGGCTGATCACGTTGGTGGTCACTTGGCCGTTGCTGGCCGCCAACTGATCCTGCAGAGCGAGCAGACTGCGTTGGGCATCCAGCACGCTCAGAAAATCGGTCTCACCGGCCTTGTATTGATCCTCTGCAATTGCCAGTGCCCGCCGCGCCGACTGTTCGCCGTCGACCAATGACTGACGCCGAACCATTTCTTTACCGTACGCAACGATGCTGTTCTCGACATCCTGCAGGGCGTCCAATACGGCAGCTTCATAGGCAATCAGCGCCTGTTCCTGCTGCGCGCCGACAATTTCGATGTTGTTGCGGATGCGCCCGGCATCGAACAGGTTCCATTGCAGTAACGGGCCAACACCGAATACGCGACTTGCGGAAGACAGGAAATCACCGGCGGAAAGCGACTCCAGCCCGACCGAGCCGACCAGCGTCAGCGTCGGATAAAGATCGGCTGTGGCGACGCCGATTTTCGCCGTCGCCGCGGCCAGTTCGCGCTCGGCCCGGCGTATATCGGGGCGGCGTCGCAACACGTCGGCGGGTACCCCGATAGCCACTTGGGGCGGCGCGAGCGGTATCGAGCCGCGCTCGGCAAGTTCATCGTCCACGGCCCCCGGCGGCAGTCCGAGCAATACGGCAAGACGATTCTTTGCCTGGATCAGGCCGATTTCCAGACTGGGAATGGTCGAGCGTGTCGACTCAAGATTGGTAAGGGCCTGTTCCAGATCGAGCCGGGCGGTCTCGCCCGCGTCGACGTTGGCACGCACCAGCTCGACGGTCCTGCTTTGCGAGTCGCGGTTCGCCTCGGCCACCGTCAGCCGCCCCTGCTGGGTGCGTATCTCCACGTAGTTCAGCGCGATTTCGGCCAACAGCGTGATCAGGACGTCGCGATAGTTCTCTTCGCTGGCCTCCAGACCGGCTTGTGCGGCCTCGATCTGGCGCCGGGTTCGGCCAAACAGATCGATCTCCCAGCTGGCGTCGAATCCCCCCTCGTAGAGTGTCTCCGTAGGCGGTGCCTTCGTAGAAGCCGGTTTCGCTGATGCGGCTGCGGGTCGCGGTACCGCTTGCGTTCAACGTCGGGAAGCGATCGGTGGCGCTGACGCCGCGCTGCGCGCGCGCCTGATGGATCCGCGCCTCGGCGTCACGCAGACTGAGGTTGCCCGCTACCGCCCGATCGATCAGTCGGGTCAACACCGGATCCCGAAGCGTCGTCCACCATTGGTTCAGCGCAGCCGGGTCCAATGGATCGGAACTCATCCGGCTACCGGTCTCACCGCTCCACTGAATGGGCGGGTTCAGTGCTGGCGCCGCGTAGTCTGGCCCCACCGTGGCACAACCCGCGAGCAATACGCTGGTCATCACACCGGCGAGCAGGGCCCTGAGGCTCAGTGAGCTGGCAGGAACCTTGGGATTTCGGACAAACGACGTCATCGATAGTCACTCCTGCAAACAATCATCAGCGTTCCCATACAGGTAGGGACACCTCGACGACGGACCACAGCGCCTCGGGTATAAGATATTCATGCACCGCTGCCGGCCTTGTTCTCATAGTGACGCGAAGCATTCGTTGATTCCTCGAAAGTGGTGGAGCGGCTTTCTATACATGATCCCGCCCCGGCACCGAGGAACTCCCCGGGTTCCCCGGCCGGGCCCTTCACCGCCCGGGGCTCCCGCAATCCAGCAACCGGCTGGTCTGTCGGGCGATCATCAGTTCTTCATCAGTTGGGATCACCCACGCGGATACGGCACTGTCCATCGTACTGATGCGGGAAGCATGACAGTCGTTGGCGGCAGCATCGAGTCGTACGCCAGTCCAGGCAGCCGACTCACAGACTTGCGCCCGCACCGGCGCCGCGTGCTCTCCAATGCCGCCCGTGAATACCAGTGCGTCCAGGCCGCCCAACGTGGCGACCAGTGCGCCCAACTCGCGGTTGATACGGTAGACGAATAAATCGACGGCCTCACGTGCGCTGGGCTGAGTACTGGCCAGCAGTTCGCGCATGTCGTTGCTGATGCCTGACACGCCGCTCAATCCGCAACGGTAATACAAAAGGTTTGCCACATTCTCGGTGTCCATACCAAGTTCGTCCTGCAGATACAGCACCACGCCGGGATCGAGGCTACCGCAACGCGTCCCCATGGGCAGGCCGTCGAGGGCAGTGAACCCCATGGTGGTGTCCACACTGTGACCTGCCTTCAGCGCACACATGCTGGCGCCGTTGCCCAGATGCGCGACGATGACTCTACCGCCCGCGATGTCCGGACTGGCCAATTCGGACAGTGCGCCAGCGATGTATTCATATGACAGGCCGTGAAACCCGTAACGCCGGATACCCGCATCGTGATACTTGCGCGGGAGCGCGAAGCGCTGGGCGAGTTCAGGCAGGGTTCGGTGAAATGCGGTGTCGAAACAGGCGATCTGCGGTAGCGCTGGCTCCAGCGCGCGCAGGGTTCGTATGCCGGCGAGGTTGGCCGGCTGATGCAGCGGTGCCAACGGCGAGAGTGCCTGCAGTTCAGTGAGTACCTCTGCATCGACCCGCACGGGGCCGTCGAACCGTGTGCCGCCGTGCACGACACGGTGACCGACCGCAGCGATGTCACTAGCCGCCTCGCGCTCACGCCCCCAGGCGACCAACTCGACCATGGCCTGTGCATGGTCGAGCGTATCACTGAGGGGCCGATCCACCAGCGGCTGGCCCTGCTTGTCAAACGCACGCAGCCGCGTGGCACCACCGATGCCTTCGATCCGGCCGCGGCCGAGTAACGGCAGTTGCTCATTATCGCCGTCGTAAAGTGCAAATTTGATACTGGACGACCCGCTGTTAAGGATCAGTATGTCGCCTTTCATACCAGCGCTGCCTGCCGGTGGTGGACCAGCATCACCGCCAGCGCGCAGGAGGCAAGCCGGCTGATCGCATCGTCGGCGCGGCTGGTGAGGATGATCGGCACGCGTGCACCGAGCACGATGCCGGCGCCTTCGGCTCCGCCCAGATATTCCAGTTGCTTGGCCAGCATGTTGCCGGCCTCGAGATCCGGCACCACCAGGATGTCGGCCTGTCCCGCGACCGGCGAGACGATACCCTTGATATGGGCCGCTTCCGGCGACACGGCATTGTCGAAGGCCAGCGGCCCGTCGACCAGGGCGCCGGACAACTGACCGCGGTCGGCCATCTTGCACAGCGCGGCCGCATCCAGGGTCGATGGAATAATCGGCGTGACGGTCTCTACGGCCGACAGCACTGCCACCTTCGGGCACTCGATGCCCAATGCATGGGCCAGGTCGATGGCGTTCTGCACTATGTCACGCTTGTGTTCGAGCGTCGGTGCTACGTTGATCGCCGCGTCGGTGATGAACAACGGCTGGGCGTAGGTCGGTACGTCGAAGGCGAAAATATGACTGAGACGCCGCTCGGTGCGCAGACCCGTTTCCCTGGCCACGACGGCGCGCATCAGCTCGTCGGTGTGCAGCTTGCCCTTCATCAACGCCTGCACTTCACCCGCCCGCGCCAGCGCAACCGCCTTGGCAGCGGCGGCGTGGCTGTGTTCGGTGGCGACCAGTTCATACGGCGACAGATCGATGCCTGCGGCCTCGGCGGCCGCGCGGATCTTGTCTTCCGGGCCGATCAACAGCGGCACGATCAGACCTTGCTCGGCCGCTGCGATCACGCCGCCGAGCGAGGCCTCGTCCGTGGGGTGAACTACGCCGGTCGGCACCGGGGGGCGTTCCTTTGCAGCGGCCAACAGGCGGTGCAGATGCACCCGCTCCGACAGGCGCACTTCCGGCAGTACCCAGCGCTGGCGCCTGACCTTTTCCGTTGGCGCCAACACCTCGGCTGCACCGCTGATCACTGTTTTGCCTTCCTCGTTGGCGCACAGGCAGTCGAGCAGCAGTCGATGGTTCTCGCTGTTCTTTTCCTTCACGGTGACGCTGACCCGTACCAGGTCACCCAGTGCCACGGGGCGGCGGAAACTCAGGGACTGGTTCAGGTAGATCGTGCCGGGACCCGGCAACTGGGTGCCGAGTACGGTGGAGATGAGCGCGCCGCCCCACAGTCCGTGCGCGATCACCTCGTGAAAGCGGCTGCTCCTGGCGTAGTCCTCATCGACATGGGCGGGATTCACATCGCCGGACATTACCGCGAACAGCTTGATGTCCTGCAGCGTCAGCCGGCGTTCCAGGCTGGCCGAATCGCCGATCTGGATTTCGTCAAAGGTGCGGTTTTCTATGAACTCGTGTTGCATGCGTTCAGCCCAGGATGTGGTAGCCACCGTCGACATAGGCGGTGTGGCCGGTAAGCGCGCGCGCGGCGTCGCTGACCAGGCAGGCGGCAACCGCTCCGACATCGTCGATGGTCACGTGACGGCGCACCGGCGCGCGCTCGGCGGCATCGTTGAGCAGCGCCTCGAAGCGGTCGATGCCGCTGGCCGCACGGGTCTTGATCGGACCCGGGGAAAGGGCGTGTACGCGGATGCCCTGAGGGCCGAGTTCATCGGCCAGATAACGGACGGAACATTCCAGCGCCGCCTTAACCGGCCCCATGATATTGTAGTTGCGAACGACCTTTTGCGCCCCGTAGTAGCTCATGGCCAACAGGGTGCCGCCGTCTTTCATCAGCGGCTCGGCCAGATGCGCCATGCGGATAAACGAGTAGCATGAAATATCCATCGCCGTTTGAAAGCCGGCGCGTGAGCAGTCCGTCACGCGGCCGTGGAGATCTTCTCCGGGGCAATACGCAATGGAATGCACAAGGAAGTCGAGCCTGCCCCATTTGTCCCGGATATGCTGAAAAAGCGCTTCGAGCTGAGCCTCGTCGCGCACATCGCAAAGCAGCAAATCGGGATTGCCAAGATCGCTCAACAGAGGCTGAATGTAAGGCTTGGATTTGGTCGATCCGAAATTCAGCACCAGCTCGGCGCCGGCCTCATGCATCGCCCTGGCGCAACCATAGGCGATGCTGTTGGCATTGGCGACGCCGACCACCAGTCCGGCTTTGCCCTGTAGAAAGGGTCCGCTATTCTGCATTCGTGTGTCTCCGTGAATGGCGATTGGTAATCAGGGCTCAAGAACATAGGTGCCCGGGGCGGGGCGTGGGCCAGGGCTGGGTACTGCGTGCAAACGAGCGAGGGTGGGGTGGTTTTGCCCGTAGTCGGCTGTTGTGGTCTGAATGGTCACGGGCGAGGTTCTCTCGGTGCGGCTGTTGAGCAGTGCCTGGAAATCAAATGGTACGCCGAAAATTGTGCAGTGCAACAATCGATTGAAGCGTTTGATTTCTGTTTCGTTCAACCAGTGTTTCCTCGCCGTCGGGTCGGTCATCGACAGCAATCTGCAGCGCCGGGTATGAGGGCGTCGTGAGTCGAATCGCCCAAGTGCATCCGTGCAATTGATGTGACCGCGCGCCCATCGAAGCCCCGCAGTCGTGTCCCCGTGTTAGTCGTCAGGTAGAACCCGAGCTCGGCGTACCGCGTCGCCGAAGAACTTCCAGGGTCGCTTCGCTGTGCGCCGGCGGCGAGTGTCTCCCCGGGTTTCGAGAGACGGTACAGGACCCGGCCGACGGCAGGCATGTGCATGTGCCAAGCTCCGGCTATCGGTTGATCGCCATCTTGGACATCGTGCGATCCCCTTTGATGTACTGATGGTAGAGGGCGGCCAACACGTGGCCCGCGATCAGCAGCCAGACGATCCACTTGCCCAGTATGTCCTTGTGGATCAGGTCCAGTGGCGCTTCGAACTCCTGGAAGGTCAGTCCCAGGCCGTCGGTGACCAGCGCAGCGTAGAGTGGCGTATCGGCAAACTTGGGTATCTCGAACAGAAAGAAGAAGTCGGTCGCCCCGCCGGTGCCCAGGTAGCCGGTAATCGGCATGATGATCATGATGGCGT
>CBDUNM010000195.1:0-8700 GCA_965368585.1 uncultured Chromatiales bacterium
ACCGGATTGCATCACATGGTATTTGAGGTTGTGGACAACGCCATCGATGAGGCTCTGGCGGGATATTGCACGAACATCAATGTGTTGATTCATTCAGACGATTCCGTGACGGTTACCGACGACGGGCGTGGCATCCCCGTCGATATTCACTCCGAGGAGGGAATATCGGCCGCCGAGGTGATCATGACGGTGTTGCATGCCGGTGGCAAGTTCGATGACAATTCGTACAAAGTATCGGGCGGGCTGCACGGTGTGGGTGTTTCGGTCGTCAACGCCTTGTCGGACGAGCTGCACCTGACAATCAAACGCGGGGGAAAGATCTACACGCAGACCTATCACCTGGGCGTACCCGAACACGACCTCGTCCAATCGGGACAAACGGAAGAAAGCGGTACGATAGTGCGTTTTCACCCAAGCCCGAAAATCTTCACCGATACCGAATTTCATTACGATATCCTCGCCAAGCGACTGCGCGAACTTTCGTTCCTTAACTCCGGTGTACGTATTCATCTCAAGGACGAACGTTCCGACAAAGAAGATGTATTTGAGTACGAAGGAGGAATTCGTGCCTTTGTAGAGCACCTCAACCGAAACAAATCTCCCTTGCACCCACATGTATTTCACTTCACGGCCGAGAAGGATGACGTCATCGTCGAACTCGCGATGCAATGGAACGAGTCTTACCAGGAGAGTATTTTTTGCTTTACCAACAATATCCCGCAGCGCGACGGCGGTACTCACCTGGCGGGATTCCGCGCTGGATTGACGCGAACCCTCAATAGCTATATTGACAAAGAGGGCCTTGCCAGCAAGCAGAAAGTGAACACCACCGGTGACGATGCGCGCGAAGGGTTAACGGCAGTGTTGTCGGTAAAGGTACCAGATCCGAAATTTTCGTCCCAAACCAAGGACAAACTCGTCTCCTCCGAAGTCAAGGGTATCGTCGAAGCCTTGTTGTCCGAAAAACTCGGTGAGTACCTCATTGAGAACCCTGCCGAGGCAAAAGCCATTTCGGCCAAAATGATCGATGCCGCACGAGCCCGCGAGGCTGCGCGCAAGGCCCGTGAAATGACTCGGCGCAAGGGTGTCCTCGATGTCGCTGGCCTACCCGGAAAACTGGCTGACTGCCAGGAAAAAGATCCCGCAAAATCCGAACTCTACCTGGTGGAGGGTGATTCGGCCGGTGGTTCGGCAAAACAAGGCCGTGACCGTCGGTCTCAGGCAATTTTGCCGTTGAAGGGTAAGATTCTGAATGTCGAAAAGGCACGTTTCGACAAAATGCTGGCGTCTGCCGAGGTTGGCACATTGATCACCGCGTTGGGTTGCGGTATCGGACGCGAGGAGTTCAACCCCGACAAATTGCGCTACCATCGCGTTATTATCATGACAGACGCCGATGTTGACGGCGCGCACATTCGTACATTGCTCTTAACCTTTTTCTATAGACAGATGCCTGAATTGATAGAACGTGGGCATATCTACATCGCGCAGCCACCGCTCTTTAAGCTGAAAAAGGGCAAACAGGAGACGTATCTCAAGGACGATGTCGAGTTGAATGATCACCTGCTACGCACTGCCCTGGAAGGAGCGGCGTTACATGTGTCGGAAGCATCGCCACCTTTGGCAGAAGCGGCGCTCGAAGACCTGGCACGACGTTATATGTCCGTTTCGCGTTCGGTGCAGCGTTTGGGACGTCGGTACGACGGGGACCTGATTGAACAACTGATTTATCTGCCGACATTGGGCGGCGACCAGATGGCTGACGAAGCCGCCTTCCTGCAATGGCTGGTTGACCTGGAATCCAAGCTTAACGCAGAACGGGGTGTTTCGGATCGTTATCGCCTGCAACCGGCGCCAGCAACCGATTTGCATCCTGACGCAATTCGCGTGGAGCGCAGTACGCACGGTATCGCAACCGAGCGGTTTCTTCCTTTGGAGTTTTTCCAGGGTGGTGAATACCGGCGTATTCGAGAACTCGGAGATCAACTCGATGGCTTACTGGCGGAGGATGCCTATGTGCGTCGCAGCGACCGACAGCGACCGGTCGTCAGCTTCAAACAAGCGCTGGATTGGTTATTCGAAGAGGCCAAACGAGGCCAGCATATTCAGCGCTACAAGGGCCTGGGTGAGATGAATGCCAGTCAGCTGTGGGAAACTACCATGGACCCAGAATCACGTCGTTTGTTGCAAGTGAAGATCGAAGACGTAGTGGGGTCAGATCAAGTTTTCACGACCTTGATGGGCGACCAAGTGGAGCCACGTCGTGATTTTATCGAGAAAAATGCGCTTTCAGTGGAAAATCTTGATATATAGAAAAAACGCTGATTCCCCATCAGAGGTGTCAAAAAAAGCCATCCAGACGCCTTTACTCCACAAGTTATCCACAGAATCGTCGCCCGTGACGGGAGTGGAAGCGAAAGTATTTGACGCAGGGTTCAGCTAATCGGATTTAAGTCCTATTTTCTGTGCTGCGATCATTGTTTGCAAACAATATGGACGCCGACGGCGACGTTGGTAACTGCTCTTGAACAGCCTCGATCCAGGACTCTACTTCGCGCGTAATCTGCGCCGCGCTCAGTCCCTGCAACTCCATCGGTCGCCCAATAACGACCTGGATCGTGCCCGGATACTTTCTGATACCCCGGCGGCGCCAAAACACGCCCGCATTGTGTGCAATGGGAATTACCGGTACACCGGTCTTCTCGGCCAGTAGTCCACCGCCGATGCCATATTTCTTACGGACGCCCGGCGCGGTTCTGGTTCCCTCGGGGAAAATGATAACGGTGCGGCCTTTGTTCAAGCGATCGACACCCTGTTCAATGACCTGTCGGACTGCCTTCTTACCGGATTTTCGATCGATTGCTATTGAATCCAATGTGATCATCGCCCAACCGAAAACCGGTAACCAAATGAGTTCCCGTTTGAGCACCCAAGCCTGGTGATTCGGCACCAATCCGCGTAACGCGATCGTTTCCCAGGCCGACTGATGCTTGGACATAATGATTGCAGGTGCCGTCGATAAGTGTTCCGCGCCTTTCAACTCATAGCGCAACCCGCAAATGGCGGCTTGCGACGCCAGGTTGAATCGCCCCCATGCGCTGGCCGTGGCTTGTCGCCAACCGACGGGCATTACCCATCCGGCCAATGCCAGAGGAATACCGAACACGGCGACAGAGGACATCAGAACGACGTAGTAAAGTATCGAACGGACCAGAATCACCGCGCGATCTCTGTAGTCAGGACTTCAACGGCATGAGATAAGGTTTTGAATACTTCACTGGCGTGGTCATCCGCAGCGCCGTTGGGTTTGTTGTTGTTATCCGATCTGATGACGACGGGTCTGGCGCCAACCGCGATGGCCGGTAAAAAACGGTCCTGCGTACTGACAACGACGGGAACCTCGCCGAGCGACGAACCGAACCGCGCGCCTATTTCGGATAGCAGAGCCGAATCGAGCTGATCGCAGTCCGCTCCGGGGTTATTCTTGCCCGGTCGGAAAAACACGCCGTCGATATGTCCCCCCACTCGTGCCAGTTGTTCGTGCATTTTTTCGTGTATCGCGTTCAATGTTTTTAGGTTTGTCGCACCCGATTCGAGCCCGGTCCGAAGTGTAACCACGGCTACCCTGTAGCCGAAGTGGTTCAAGCGCGCAATCGCCTCCAAACTACCTGGCACGGCAATCCATTCGCCCGCCGACTTGATGTAGTCGTTCGAAGCGAAGTTGATCACGCCGTCTCGAACGACAATGAACAAGCGCATGCGACAATATACCTCGTAGCAAAAAGCGAATGCGCAGTTTAGGTACTTTCCCCGACGCTTTCACCTCACTTGTCTGTACGAACTCGACTTAACTTTTTCCCTGCGTAATAAGTAAGTACATACTTACGATAATCTTCAGTTGGCAGAGACACGTATTCCTACAGCCGGCGTTTCCGTGGGTGTTCACCGTGCATAACATCCTGCCCCGGCCGAATGAAATATCGATCTGAGTTCAAGACCGCGCGAGCGACCCTGGCTCAACGATGGCCCTCCCAAAACCAACGTTGGTACAGATAAACGTAGATGCCGTTCTCGTGCATTTTCAGCAAGGTACGATTCAGCGTTTCCAGCAATCCGCTGTTTTCGGGCAGTGTCTATGCCGTATTTCTCGAGTTTGAACTTTCCGTCGACCGAGTTCACCTTGCGCCGACCCTCGTCTGACGCAAAATAAGTCGTGTACCACGGCGTAGAGATTTTGCGCCGTCATGGCCGCAGACTGTTGCTGGATAATGTCGAATTCCGCGTGACGAATCGACCTCTCTCTAAGAACTTCGCTGGTCGTTGACCCCGTCGTCATGCAAGTCACTGCCGATTGCTCCGCGGCCACGCCGATATTGTCAGGTCGATTGGCGAACGCAGGATCACGCACCTAACCGACTCATACGTATTGCCTGCCAGGGTGGCGCTCAACTAATATCTTGCGCTGAACCTTAGAGGAGGAATCGGCTCATGGCGCTGCTTTACTCCATCGTCGAATCGCCCTCGCACCCAAACTTCTCCTCGTCTTACGTCAGGCTTGGGATCGACGAATTACGCTTTGGGACGATTCGAAAAGCCGTTCAGGCGCTGAAAAACAGACCGCCCGATATCGTGGTAGCAGAGTTTTTCTACGGGTACGGCAACAATTATGCGGGCGCCAATCTCGGCAACCTTGACGTACTGCTATCGAGTCTGCAGAAGTATTCGCCACGGGCGCGGGTGATCGTCATGGTCGCGAAAGATCAGCGTCCTTATGCCGCTCAACTCGGGGCGCGATTTCCGCTCGCCGCCATTCTCGAACACCCTGTAGAGGCCGTCAGTTTGGAACGCCAGCTCCAACAGGCTATTCCACACCGCTGAATTCGGGTACCCAGACGCGACCGTTCAACATTCCAGAGTCGCGTCTGTGAGCCGGTGCACTTGCGACTCCAACGCCGCGTCGAGATCGAGGTCAGCCGCAATCGCACTACCCATGACGAGGATCTACAGATCCGCGAGTTCCTCCGCCAGCTGGTCATCATCGTTCATGCTTTTGGTTACGCGGGACGAAAACTTACCCAGCTCCTCGACCGTCAGCGCAACGCGGTATATCAGCTCCTCGTTGCCGGTGCGTTTTCAGTCGTGCTTGTCGTGAAAGCCCTGCACGACCTTGAGCATCACCGCCCATGAACCGGGCCGGTTTCGACACCGTCAGACCGCATGCAGGTGAGAGACATCGGCGACGCCCAGAAACAGACCGGACAGCTCGCTGAGCAGCGCCAGGCGGTTGGATCGAACCCCGGGGTCGTCGTCCATCACCATGACGTGATCAAAGAAATTATCCACCGAGCCGCGCAACCCTGCCAGTGCCCTCAGGGCAGATTCGTATTCGCCGTGTTCCAGCAATGGCGTGACCTTGCTCGCCATCGCGAGTACTTCGTCGTGCAGCTGCCGCTCTTCGCTTTGTCGAAACAGGGTAGTGTCCACGGCGGCCGGGATCGCTCCCTCACTCTTTAGCAAAATATTCCGGATGCGTTTGTTGGCGCCTGCGAGCGCACCGGCTTCGGCCAGCTTTTGAAAGGCGGTGACGGCGGCAATCCGACGGTCAAAATCGGCAATGCTGACGGGCCTCACTTCCGCCACGGCCTGGAAGGTTTCTGCATCGACGCCTTCGTCGGCGTACAGACCCTTGAGCCGCTCCAACATGAAGGTCTGTACGGCGTCGGCGCTGTTGCTCTCGGTCAGTTTGCCGTTCAACCCCTTCTCTGTATGCTTCAGCAGCTTGCCCAGATCGAATGTCAGTGAGTGCTCACGTAGTATTCGCAGGGCTCCCAAAGCGGCTCGTCGCAGCGCGAACGGATCTTTATCCCCTGTCGGTTTTTGTCCGATACCGAATATACCCACCAGCGTATCCAGCCGTTCCGCCAGCGAAATGGCAACGCCGGTTGCGGTCCGCGGCAGCTCGTCGCCCGAGAAGCGCGGCATGTAGAATTCTTCCATGGCTTGTGCGATTTCGGCAGGTTCGCCGTCGCGCTGCGCCTGATATCGCCCCATGATGCCTTGCATGCCTGGAAACTCGTAGACCATGTTGGTCATCAGATCGCAACGGCTGAGCAAACCGGCGCGTTCCGCCCGCGCCGCGTCACTGTGCATCAGGCGCGCGATATGCCCCGCCAGTCTGGCTACGCGCAGTGATTTTTCGTGCATGTTCCCGAGCTGTTTCTGAAACACCACGTGCTTGAGCGAATCGATATGCTCGGCAAGCTTCTTTTTCCCGTCCTGCTGCCAGAAGAACATTGCATCTGCCAGCCGTGGCCGCACGACGCGTTCGTTGCCTTCGCGTATTAATTCGGGCTTGGGGCTGTCGATGTTGGCGATCGTGACAAAGTGGTTCATCAACCCGCCATCGTTGTCGAACAGCGGGAAGTATTTTTGATTGCTCTTCATGGTCGCCACCAGCGCTTCGTGCGGAACCTCAAGAAATTTCTCCTCGAAACTCGCGGCAATCGGTACCGGCCACTCGTTAAGCGCTGTGACCTCGTCCAGCAGTTGCCCGTCGAGATCGGCGTGGCCGCCCAAAGTCCGGGCAGTCGTTTCCACCATTGCTTTTATTTTTTCTCTTCTCCTATCAAAGTGAGTGATTACTTTCCCCGTTTCCTGCAATATTCCCTCGTAGCAGTCAGGTCGATCGATGCTGATTGGTGAGGGGTGATGAAAGCGGTGTCCCCGGCTGTCCCGGCCCGATGTCGCGTCCAGCAAGTTGCAGGGCACGACGTTGTTTCCGAGCAGGAAGACCAGCCAATGCACCGGCCGCACGAACTGCGCCTCGGACTTTCCCCAGCGCATGCGTTTGGGAATCGGCAGCCTGTTCAGTGCGTTTTCGGCGATGCCGGGCAGGAGTTCGCCGGCGGCTTTGCCTGGTTGCTGCATCTGATATACCAGCCACTTGCCCTTATCGGTCTCGAGGCGGTCGAGTTGATCGACGCCGGTACCGCAGGATCGTGCAAAGCCTTCGGCGGCTTTGGTCGGACGCCCTTCGGAATCGAAAGCCGCCTGCACGGCGGGGCCCCGCCGCTCGATCTTACGATCGGGTTGCTGGGTCTGACAATCTCGGACCAATAACGCCAGGCGCCGGGGCGTGGCATAGCGGGTCACTTCGCCGTAGGAGAGACCGGCCTGATCCAACCCCGTCCGAAACTCGCGCTCGAACGCGGCCGACAGTTGCTTCAGGGCCAGGGGGGGGAGTTCTTCCGTCCCCAGTTCGAACAGCAGATCTGCGCGCGCTTCAGCCATTGGCCACCTCGCGACCGTCGTTGTCGAGCATCGGAAAGCCCAGTTTTTCGCGTGCATCGTGGTACGCCTGTGCCACGGCCCGCGCCAGCGTCCTCACGCGCAGGATATAGCGTTGACGCTCGGTCACCGAGATGGCGTGACGGGCATCGAGCAGATTGAAGGTGTGTGAGGCCTTCAGCACCTGTTCGTAGGCCGGTAGGGGCAAACCCGCTGCGATCAGTTTGCCGGATTCCTTCTCGCACTGGTCAAAGAAGCCGAACAGATACTCCACATCGGCATGCTCGAAGTTATACGCGGACTGTTCGACTTCGTTCTGGTGAAATACGTCGCCGTAGGTGACCGAGCCCTGCGGTCCGTGCGTCCAGACCAGGTCAAAAACGCTTTCTACACCCTGCAGGTACATGGCAATGCGTTCCAGGCCGTAGGTGATCTCGCCGGTGACCGGGCGGCAATCCAGCCCGCCGACCTGTTGAAAGTAGGTGAACTGAGTGACCTCCATGCCGTTGAGCCAGACTTCCCAGCCCAGTCCCCAGGCCCCCAAGGTCGGCGATTCCCAATTGTCCTCGACGAAGCGGATATCGTGTACTTGAAGATCCAGGCCCAGCATCTGCAACGAACCTAGATAGAGATCCTGAATGTCCATGGGAGAAGGCTTCATGACGACTTGAAATTGATAGTAATGCTGCAGCCGGTTGGGGTTATCGCCGTAGCGACCATCGGTCGGTCGGCGTGACGGCTGCACATAGGCGGCATTCCAGGGTTCGGGGCCGATCGACCGGAGGAACGTTGCGGTGTGAAAGGTACCCGCGCCCATCTCCATATCGTAGGGTTGCAAGATCACGCAGCCCTTGTCTGCCCAATAGTGCTGCAGGGCAAAAATCAGGCCCTGGAAGGTGGAAATAACAGGCACTTGGCTCATTCTCGACTGCGCTTCAGTTACTCGGGAAGCCGGCAATTATATATGGGTTGAAAATTATCGCTAATCTGGCGCGCGACTCCGGACGTGGAATCCGCATACCAGTTTTCTAATCAAGCAGCTACCGATACGGAGGTTGGTCGTCGAGGGGTTGTCGCGGGACGCCGATGGTTGGTGGCAGAGACGAGAAGCCAAGCCGCCGACGGGGACCGCTTTGGAAACTGAGAATCGGCAGCTTATTCCGACACAGCGCGCAGGTTTTGAGCGTTCGAGTCCGCGCCCCGCCTATGTCTGAACCGCATGCTGGACACGCGCACGGTGGAACCTGTCGGTTTGTCAACGGCCCGGTAATTCCGCCGAATCGGCAAGACTCCCGGGCCGTTGAAGTGCGGATGGGAAAATAGGAAGGCTGTTTATTGCCCTGCCATGCCCGACATGCCACCCATACCGGACATCCCCGACATGCCACCCATACCGGACATCCCCGACATGCC
>CBDUNM010000196.1:0-8626 GCA_965368585.1 uncultured Chromatiales bacterium
ATGACTAATGGCGATCTTGAAGCGCTCGTGGAAACGTCCGACGAGTGGATCAGAGAACGCACCGGCATTGTCAAGCGGCACATCGCCGCCGCGGGCGAGACAACCTGCGATCTGGCTGAAAAAGCGTCGCTCCTGGCACTAGAGGCGGCTGGTCGCAGCGCGCGCGATGTGGACCTGATCGTCCTTGGGACTACGACACCGGACAAGATATTCCCGAGCACCGCGTGCTTGTTGCAGCAGCGTCTGGATATCCATGGTTGTCCAGCATTCGACGTACAGGCGGTTTGTACAGGGTTCGTGTATGCAATGGGTGTCGCGGAAAAATTCGTCCGCACAGGGTCATCGAAATGCGCCTTGGTGGTCGGCGCCGAAACCTTCTCGCGGCTGCTTGATTGGAACGATCGCACGACCTCGGTGTTGTTCGGTGACGGTGCGGGTGCGGTGGTGTTGGAAGCCTCAGATACACCGGGGGTACTTTCGACACACCTGCACGCTGATGGCGCGTACGAACGATTGCTGCACGTCCCGGGCGGTGTCTCCCGTGGATACGACCTGCAGGACGAGGACGGTGACCCGCGTTTCGTCGCGATGCGGGGTAACGAAGTTTTCAAGATGGCGGTCAATACGCTGGGCCGCATCGTTGACGAAACCCTGAGCGCAAATGGTCTTAAAAAGTCCGATATCGACTGGTTGGTTCCGCATCAGGCCAACATCAGGATTATTCAGGCGACCGCTCGAAAGTTGAACATGGATATGGAACGGGTGGTCGTTACCGTCGATCAGCACGGCAATACCTCGGCGGCATCGGTGCCCATGGCGTTGGATGTCGCGGTGCGCGACGGACGTATCAAACCGGGTGAGACCTTGCTGCTGGAGGCCTTTGGTGGCGGATTCACCTGGGGATCCATACTCGTGAAATATTGATTCGAAATTCAGAATCGATTCGTAAAGAATGGCCGTTCTCAAGCAAGCAGAATATGCACCATGGTGAAGTTGAACACGGATCCCGTGGGTTCGTTCGATTCATTGGAGATGATCAGTGTCTGAGCCACATGTCGCGCTGGTAACCGGATCAAGCCGGGGTATTGGCCGCGCTATCGCCGATGTCCTGGGCCGCGGCGGAATGACGGTGATCGGCACGGCGACGAGCGCGGCCGGTGCAGAGGCGATCACGGCGCATTTGAAATCAAACGCAATCGCCGGCCGAGGGTTGACCCTGGATGTCAGCGACACCGCATCGGTTGACGCGGTCGTCAAACGGATTTCCGGGGAATACGGCGCGGTTACGGTTCTGGTGAACAATGCGGGTATCACGCGCGACAATCTGTTGCTGCGGATGAAGGAAGAGGAATGGGAAAGCGTCGTCAATACAAACCTTTCTTCGCTGTACCGCGTGTGCAAAGCCTGTCTGCGCGGCATGACCAAGGCACGGTATGGCAGAATTGTAAACATCGCCTCGGTTGTCGGGCTGAGTGGGAATCCGGGGCAAACCAACTACTCGGCCGCCAAGGCGGGTATGATCGGTTTTACCAAGTCGCTGGCGCGCGAGGTTGGTTCGCGAGGCATCACCGTGAACGCCGTAGCGCCCGGGTTTATCGACACCGACATGACGCGTGAGTTGAGCGACGAACAAAGAGCCGCCTTGCTGGCCGGAATACCTCTCGGTCGTCTCGGCGATTGCAAGGAGATTGCCGATGCCGTCGCCTTTCTGGCCTCTGATGCAGCCGCCTACATTACGGGCGAGACGATCAACGTGAACGGCGGCATGTACATGGCTTGAGGGAATACCCGAATATCGGTCAACGACCGATGAGCTTCTGTACCCGGGGGGTCAGAATTACCTTTGATCCGGCCGTTATTGCTAATACAATACGGCTTCACCGCGTGGTGCCAAATCACGCAAATTCGGAGGAAATAAACGAGATGAGCACCATCGAAGAACGCGTAAAGAAAATTGTCGTAGAGCAGCTTGGGGTCAAAGAAGAAGAAGTGACCTCCGAAGCTTCCTTCGTCGATGACCTTGGCGCTGACTCTCTGGACACTGTTGAACTAGTGATGGCCCTCGAAGAGGAATTCGAAACCGAGATTCCTGATGAAGAGGCGGAAAAGATCACCACTGTTCAGCAAGCAATCGACTACGTCCAAGCGCATAGTTGACGAGGTGCATTGCGTCAATTCATGGCCGCCGATCCCAAGTATGGTTGGAATCGCGGCCATCTTGTTTTGAATCTCGGCACACGCGAAAGGTGTTCCTTAGATGTCTGACAGAAGAATTGTGATTACCGGACTCGGGCTTGTCGCCCCGGTCGGGTTGGATGTGGCAAGTTCCTGGGACAATCTCCTCGCAGGAAAAAGCGGGATCAAGCCGATTACACATTTCGATGTGGAACCTTTCAGCGTGCGATTCGGTGGTCCTATCTACGGGCTGGACCTGGAACGGTACGTGTCCAAGAAAGAAGCCAAGAAGATGGACCCGTTCATTCATTACGGAATGGCTGCCGGCATACAGGCGATCGAAGACGCGGGATTGGAAGTGACGGACGAAAATGCCGAACGCATCGGAGTCGCCGTCGGCTCCGGCATCGGCGGCATCGGCGGCATCGAGGCAGGATACCACGCCTATTTCCATGGCGGTCCACGCAAGATCTCGCCCTTTTTCGTACCCGCAAACATCATCAACATGGTGGCGGGTAATTTGTCGATTCGCTACGGTTTGAAGGGGCCGAACATCTCCATCGTCTCCGCGTGCAGCACAGGTGCCCACAACATCGCAGACGCCATGCGCATGATCCAATTCGGCACGGTCGACGTCATGGTCGCGGGTGGTGCTGAAATGGCCACGACACCGACCGGACTTGGCGGATTTGCGGCGGCTCGAGCACTTTCGACCCGCAACGACGATCCCGAGGGTGCCAGCCGCCCGTGGGACCGTGACCGCGACGGGTTCGTGCTGAGCGACGGCGCGGGTGTGCTGGTGGTGGAAGAACTGGAGCACGCCAAGGCGCGTGGCGCGCGGATATATGCCGAGTTGGTTGGTGTGGCGATGAACTCCGATGCCTATCACATGACAGCGCCGTCGCCGAACGGTGAAGGCGCCGCGCAATGCATGCGATTGGCTTTACGGGACGCCGGTGCGAACCCTGAGGAGGTTGACTACATCAATGCGCACGGCACCTCGACGCCCGCCGGCGACGTCGCAGAAACCATGGCGGTCAAGTCGGCCTTCGGAGATCATGCGCGCAAACTCGCGATCAGCTCGACCAAATCCATGACGGGTCACATGCTGGGCGCCGCGGGCGGCGCTGAAGCCGTGTTCACCACTCTGGCGGTCTATCACCAAGTCGTGCCGCCAACCCTAAACCTCGACAATCCAGACGAGCAATGCGATCTCGATTACGTGCCACGCACCGCCCGTGAAATGAAGCTCGAACTCGCCTTGACGAATTCTTTTGGATTCGGCGGCACCAACGGCACTCTGGCGATACGGCGCTTCGCCAGATAGCAGGCAGGCTGCCAAGAGTACGCCCGGGAGCAATGACCCGCTTGGTGTGAAGATTATTACCGGCTACTCAAATATCGCACGCGAACCAACGACCACTCGATCGACGCGCCCGACGACAGGCGGCATTCCGTGAGCAGTAGTCGGGGTGCTGCATTGATCAACGGCCAGCCGGCCGCGCTGATTTCGCTGGATGACCGAGGCCTGACATACGGTGACGGCTTGTTCGAAACGGTGGCGATCGTCGACGGCGTAGCGTGCTTATGGCAGCGACACATGGACCGTTTGCGTCATGGGTGCGAGCGACTTCGGATACCCATGCGCGATGCTGGCAGCCTGCGGCGAGAAGCCGACGCGATCAGTTCTGGAGTCGAATGCGGCGTGTTGAAGATTGTCGTCACCCGAGGAATAGGGGGACGGGGCTATCGAATGCCACTGCAGGCAACTCCGACCTGGATTCTGCGTCTTTTCCCCTGGCCGGATACCGATCGTTACACGGACCCGCAGGGGCTGCGCGTCAGGTTGTGTGAAACCCCCATATCCTGTAATGCCGCTCTGGCGGGCCTCAAGCATTTGGGTCGGCTCGATAATGTACTGGCGCGATCGGAGTGGTCGGATGCAGCGATCGCCGAAGGTCTGATGCGAGACATCTACGGCAATATCGTAGAAGGCACGCAAAGCAATATATTCCTGGAGTCCGGTGCGGACCTGGTTACGCCGTCGCTGGCAGTCGGTGGGGTTGCGGGTGTCGTGCGCGCGATGATCATGGATCTCGCGGCGGCATTGGGTAGGCCGGTGCGCGAGCGCGAAGTTTCCGTGAACGATGTCCAAACCGCACGTGCGCTGTACCTCACGAACTCGATCATGGGTATTCGTAGGGTTTGCGCTGTGGGCGAGCAGAGGTTTGCTAACGCTCAACCTTTACACCCTGTGATCGCACAGGCACTCGATCAGGTATTCAGAGCCTGATCGGTCCCGCGCGTCAATTTTGAGAGCAGAGAAACAGTACATGCTGCATCGGTTGATAGGGTTCCTGATACTTGCTGCGAGTATCGCGACAGCGTGGGTCTGGATGAACTATCGTGAATTCGTGGAAACACCGCTTGCGATTCCCGATTCGGGTGTTATTTACGAGGTCAAGTCAGGTGCCACTGTCGGTGCAGTGGGACGGGACCTGGCGCAGATGGGATTGCTGTCGAACGCGAGATGGTTGTCCTGGTACGCGCGTTGGAAACAACAGGCTCAATTGATCAAAGCGGGTGAATACCGCCTCGAAAAGGGCCTGACACCTCCCGCGCTGCTCGGCGTGTTGATCTCGGGACGATCGATAGAACACACGCTCACTTTGATCGAAGGGTGGAATTTTCGACAGGTCAGGGCTGCGATCGAAGGTCACGAAATACTTGCGCAGACACTGAAAGGGCTTAGCGATGATGCGGTGATGAGCGCATTGGGCCACGCCGATGAGCATCCGGAAGGACGGTTTTTTCCGGACACCTACTCTTTTCCGCGCGGTACGACTGACCTCGAGTTTCTGTCGCGGGCGTACGACCGAATGGCGCTGGAACTCGCCAACGCATGGCGCGAGAAGAACGCGAACCTACCGCTGAAAACCGCGTATGAGGCGTTAATCCTGGCGTCTATTGTCGAGAAGGAGACCGGCGTCCCGTCGGAACGGCCGGCAATTGCAGGTGTGTTTATTCGACGATTGCAACGGGGGATGAAGCTGCAGACGGATCCGACGGTGATTTACGGCATGGGTGAAAGCTTCGACGGCAACATCAGACGCGCAGATTTGCGGGACAACACGCCCTACAATACCTACGTGATCAGCGGACTGCCGCCGACCCCGATCTGTATGCCGGGGAAAGCGGCATTGCTTGCGACCGTCAAGCCGGCCGGTGGCGAGGAACTCTATTTCGTCGCACGGGGCGACGGCAGTCATCAGTTTTCGCCGACCTTGACCGAACACAATAAAGCCGTTAGAAAATACCAACTCAAGCAGCAGCCGTGAACATTCAGCGTCGTGGGCAATTCATTACGATCGAAGGGATCGAGGGCGCCGGCAAGACGACCTGCCTGCGCGTCTTGTCAGCGCATCTTACCTACCACGGGATCCCGTTCGTCGAGACCCGGGAACCAGGCGGTACCGAACTCGGCGAAGATCTGCGCAGATTGCTGCTCGGGCATAGCCACACCGGTATGGCCGAGACGACCGAACTGCTGTTGATGTTCGCGGCGCGCTCGGAGCACATTCATGCGAAAATCGAACCCGCGTTGCGGGCAGGGACCTGGGTAGTTTGCGATCGCTTTACCGACGCTACCTACGCTTATCAGGGTGGTGGAAGGGGTCTCGACCGGGCACGTATCGCGACTCTGGAAACCCTTGTTCAAGGGGGACTCAGGCCGGACTTGACCTTGTTGCTCGATTTGTCCGTGGAACTGGGATTGAGCCGTGCTGGCAAACGTTCAGCGCCGGATCGGTTCGAGCGCGAAACCCGACCCTTTTTCGATCGCGTACGCGCCGCCTATCTCGATATCGCCACGGCGAACCCCGTTCGCGTCAAGCTGATCGATAGCGCTTTGTCGCAGCAAGAGGTGGCGCAAGCGCTAGTGACGCACCTGGATCGATTCATCCATAGTGTCCGCTGAACGTCTACCCTGGCATGAGCCACTGTGGCACGCTCTGGTCAAGCTTGCGCGCAACGACCGCTTGCCTCACGCGCTGCTTTTGACCGGTCGTCCCGGCCTCGGCAAGACGCAGTTTGCCGCACGGGCGGCAGCCGCGCTGGTGTGCCGTCATCCCGATGCGGCGGGCGACGCTTGTAACCAGTGCGCGGCGTGTCTTACCCGCAAAGCGGGTAGCTATCCCGATATCAAGATCATCGAGCCGGAACAAGTCGGAAAGCCGATTCGGATCGACGTCATTCGCGAGATGTCCGAGCGCAGCGTGCTGGCGGCCGAGGGCGACGGATACAAAGTGTTCATTTTGAATTTCGCAGACCAACTCACCCATGGTGCCGCCAACGCTTTATTGAAGACCCTGGAGGAGCCGACCAGCAGGTCGCTGCTGATGTTGGTGACGTCTCGGCCGGAGAAGCTGCCTGCAACCATCCGCAGCCGCTGCCAGCAACTACGATTTGGCGTTCCGGATGTAGCTGTTTCGCGCGCCTGGCTGGAGCAGCGGGACGGCGGAGCGGGAGCGATCGAGGTGCTCGACGCGGCGGGTGGCGCGCCTCTGCTCGCGTTGCAGATGACGTTGGACGGTTCCGCCGATCTGCTGGCGACTCTGCGCCACGATGTGCGCCAGCTGGTCGACGAACGGACCAATCCGATCGCACTGGCCGCCAACTGGCAAAAACACGATCTCGAACTGGTCCTGAACTACCTGGGGCAGTGGATAGTCGACCTGGTCCGGTTAAAGACCCTGCGCAACCCACCGCTATTATTCGATACAACCGAACGTGCCGATTTGCATCGACTGGCACAACGGATAGAATTTAACCGACTATTTCGATTGTTGGATGATCTGGCGACGACACGGCGTCGGTCAACCCACAATCTGAACCTGCAGCTGATCCTGGAGTATCATTTGACCGAGTTCGGTCGATTAACGGTACGATGAACGAATTCACCAACCCATGAAGAGCCCGGTGTCTCCAAAAGCCCGCCAGGGAATACTCTCGCTGACGATAAAGGACAAGAACGCCCTTTACGCCGCGTATATGCCGTTTGTGCACAATGGCGGGTTATTTATCCCGACCAACAAGAAGTATCAGCTCGGCGACGAAGTCTTCATGCTGCTGAGTCTGATGGAAGAATCTGAGCGTATACCGGTGGCGGGTAAGATTATTTGGATTACGCCCGTCGGTGCTGAGGGAAACCGGGCAGCCGGAATCGGCGTGCAGTTCAGCGATCAGGACGGCGGCACCGCACGGAACAAAATCGAGACTTATCTCGCGGGTGCGCTCGGGTCCGGCAAACCCACCCACACTATGTAGCTGCCGCGCGCAGCCGGCCCACGCAGATGTATATCGATTCTCATTGTCACTTGGATCGCGTCGATCTGAAACCCTACGACGGCGATTTCAATCGGCTTATCGTCGCGACTCGGGACGCTGGCGTCGATCGGATGCTTTGCGTGAGTATCGACCTGGAGCATTACCCGGCTATGGTCGGCCTCGTCGAGCCCTATGCGGAGATTTCCATATCCGTCGGCGTGCATCCGAACGAAGCGGGTCGACGCGAGCCGAACGTGGAAGAGTTGGTCGAGCTCGCTGCGCATCCGCGCAACGTGGCGATCGGCGAAACGGGACTCGATTATTTTCGCAGCGATCACGCGCTGGTCTGGCAACAGGACCGCTTCCGCACCCATATCCGGGCCGCCAGGTCGGTCGGTAAGCCGCTCATCGTTCACACCCGCGATGCGCGCGAAGACACCATACGCATCTTGCGTGAGGAAAATGCCGGCCTGGTAGGCGGCGTCATGCACTGTTTTACCGAGAACTGGGAAATGGCGCGCGCGGCGCTGGATCTCGGCTTCTACATCTCCTTCTCGGGAATCGTGACGTTCCGCAATGCCGACGCGTTGCGCGATGTCGCCACACGGGTGCCGCTGGAAAGGATGCTGATCGAAACGGATTCGCCGTATCTCGCGCCGGTCCCGTTTCGGGGCAAACCAAACGAACCGCGATATGTGGTAAACGTGGCGGAAAAGATTGCCGAACTGCGTGGTTTGGACGTGGCGGAGTTGGCGCGTATTACGCGAGACAACTATTTCTGTCTGTTCGGCTCGCGCTAGGGCGGCGGAACCTCTCGGTAACCCGCGATTGCGCAGCGATCCTCCCGCCCTGGATATTCGGCCGCAGCCTTCCATCTGCTTGTTGACGGTGTTGCTGGGTGTACACGCGGCGGCGGCGGTGGCGGTGCCACTGACCGGTTTCGACGCGGTTTACCAGTGGCTGATGGCCGGCGCGGTGCTGATGTCGCTGGTCTTTTCTTTGCGGCGACACTATATCGGAATTGCAGGGTCACGGATCGTCTGGCTGGGTGACGGCACCTGGTCCCATACCGACCCACGGGGCACCGCGACATCGCGCATTTCGCGTTGGGAGGCGGCGTGGGTCA
>CBDUNM010000197.1:0-8574 GCA_965368585.1 uncultured Chromatiales bacterium
CCCGCCGCCTGTGAGCAAGGCGTTTGCCGCAGGCATACCGGTCTTTGTGCTCGATCGGGACGTGGCCAACGATCGGTATACACAGTACATCGGCGGTGATAACCGCGAGATCGGGCGCGCCGCCGGTCGTCGTGCGGTGCAACTGCTCGGAGGGGAGGGCAAGGCGAAGGGCGGCGTAGTCGAGATTTGGGGGGGCATGGCATCCACTCCCGCCAATGACCGTCATGACGGTTTTATGGAAATCGTCAGCCGGGAACCGGGGGTCAAGATACTCAACGCGTCCCACGACGGCGACTGGAAGCAGGACCTGGCCTACGGCATCATGACCGAAGCCCTGGATAACCATGTCCGCATCGACTTGGTGTACGCGCACAATGACCCGATGGCATACGGGGCCTATCTGGCCGCCAGGGATGCCGGTCGCGATGCGGAGATGGCATTTCTCGGGATCGACGGCATCCCCGCGGAAGGCGTCAAGTGGGTGCACGACGGCGTTCTGGATGCAACCTTTCTCTACAAGACGCCCGGTGGCGAGGCCGTTCGTCAGGCATTGAATTTTTTGCAGGGCAAGGCCGTACGAAAACGCATTGTGCTGCCCACCATGACGATCGATGAATCCAATGCGAAAAGGATTCTTGACCAATATGGCGTGGAGTAATTCGCGCCCCTACCGACCTGCGCGGCACTGAAGGGTAATGACGGACAACGGCGTACACCAGGTAGTCAGCTTCAAGCACCGGCTTGCATCGTCATTTTCCGGCGGCGCCTTTATCCTGCTGCTGGCGGGTGGCTTCGCTTTGTATCTGATGGATCAAATGGGCACCGCCGTCAAACAGGTGACCAGCGATATTCTCCCCAAGACGCTGATCGCCACGCGCTTGTCCGAGCACAGTGCATTGCTTGCGGCGTCTGCGCCCAGTCTGACCAATGCCACCGATTGGCAACAAACCAATGCCGTGGCGGCAAAACTGGATCAGCTCAAGGCGGAAGTCGTCACCAGCGTGGCGATTCTTGAGGAAATCTCGGAATCCGATCGCCTGGGAGAGATCCGCGCGTATGTCATCACGCTGACGGACACGCTGTTGGGCTTGAAGACGGCAACCAACGAGCGAATCGTACTCGGTAGCCGGCAGGCAGAAGTGCTGGCGCGCATTCGCGCGGTCCACAGTGAACTGGTCGACACGGTCAGCCCCGTGGTTTGGGGCGTCTCGTCGCTGACCCGCCTGTTCGGCAAACGGGCGGCCCGGGCGAGCGTCGGCGCCATCAAGACGCTGCATGACCGGTACCTGCCGACCCTGGTCGTGCTGCTGGAGCTACAATCCGCCTATCGCGACCTCATCTCGGCGAACGCTGGCATTGCGGGCGAGCGCAACGGGCTTGGCAGAGAAGCCTTCGACGAGGCTTGGCGGCGTGTGCTGGCTCAGTTGGGCGCACCGGCCGGTTCCGATGAGCCCGCTTACCGCCGGCTGCTGGAGGCCGGGGCGAATCTTTACGCCGCGGAGCAGACCGGCCTGAACCTGTCGGGTGAACCCCGTTTCGACGCATTGCTCACCCGGGCCGCAGCGCGCGCGCGGAGCGCCTTGGCGCAGGGCTTCGCGGACGCTGAGCACACCGCGAGCACGAGCGTCTCCGAATTCGTCGACAAGGCGGTGCGCGACATGGGTTATGCGCTGAACATCAAGGCCGAGGGAAATCTACTGTTTGCCCTCCTCACGGCGGTTGCCGAAGCGGACACTCGCGCCAGCGTCGCCAGTCTGCAGGATCGCTTCAACCGTTCACGCGACACCTTCCAGCATACCGCGGTGGATTTTCAGAACAGCAGTCTGGCGCTGCGCAATCCGATCCTCGCGAACAGCGTTACCGACATCGAAAAACGCTTGCGTGCGTTTGGAGAAGGCGCCGACAGTCTGTTCGAGATTCGCCGTGACCAGTTGCGCGTCCGCCTCCAGATCGATCAATTGCTGGCGAACAATCGGGCGGTAGCCGCGCAACTCAATCGCGAGGTGGAACGCCTGGTCAACGAAGTGCAAACCGATGCGGCCAATCTTGGGCTCCGCATGGAGAAGAGCCGCGGCGCCAAGCGCCTGTTGCTGATACTCGTGTTCCTGGTCGGGTTGATCTTGTTGGGAGTGATCGCGGCGGTTTCCATCAGGGTCCTGGACAAACAGGATCGGGAGATTCGCCAGGCGGCGACGGTCTTCGAAAGTACCGGTGAGGGCATTGTCATCCTAGACCCGCATTCGCGTGTCGTTGCGGTCAACGAGGCCTTTATCCGATCGTCCGGGTACCAGCGCGGCGAGATCGTCGGCCGGCATGTGCGGGTTTTCCGCTCGAGACGGCACGACAATCGGTTCTATAAAGAAATCAGACGAACGCTGGTCGAACGCGGGCGCTGGCAGGGCGAGATATACACCCGGAAAAAGAACGGTGATTCGGATCTGGACTGGCTCACGGTCAACGTTGTGCGCGATACGCAAGGCAATATCAGCCAGACGGTAGCGGTGTTCTCCGACGTCGAGATCGTCAAGCGGTCGCTCGAGCAACTCGATCATCTGGCGCATCATGACACGCTGACCGGGTTGCCGAACCGCCTGTTGTTGCGCGACCGGCTCGACCACGCCGTGCGCCGCGCCTGGCGGGAACGGCGGCAATTGGCAGTGCTGTTCCTCGATCTGGACCGCTTCAAGAATATCAACGATACGCTGGGCCATACGGCGGGCGACAATTTGCTCCGCGTTGTCTCCGCGCGTCTGTCCAAGCAGGTTCGCGAGGGGGATACCGTCGCACGGCTCGGTGGCGACGAATTCATGGTCTTACTGGAAGACTATCGATCACCGCGCGACGCACGCATCGTTGCGCAAAAGGTGCTTGATTCCTTTCATGAGCCCTTCGTCATCCACGATCATGAATTGTTCATCACCGCGAGCATCGGCATCAGCGTGTACCCGGGCGACGGCATGTCGGTGGATGAACTGATCCGCAACTCCGATGCCGCGATGTACCGGGCAAAGGAAGAGGGCAAGAACAACTATCAGTTCTACACCAGCGACCTCACCATCGCAGCCCGCGAAAAACTGCGACTCGAATCCAGTCTGCGCCTCGCGTTGGCGCGGGACGAGTTCGAACTATACTATCAACCGAAATGGAACGCCGGCAGTGGTGTCATCACGGGCGTGGAGGCGTTGCTGCGCTGGCGACACCCGGAGTACGGGCTGGTCGGGCCTGTCGGCTTTTTGTCGGCGCTCGAGGATTGCGGGCTTATTCTGCCGCTCGGCAAATGGGTGCTGCGAACCGCTTGTCAGCAGGCGCAGGTCTGGCATCAACAGGGGCTCGCGACCCTGCAGATGGCGGTCAATATATCGGGGCGGCAGATCGCCCAAGGCGATCTGTTGGCCACAGTGAAGGACACTTTAACGGAATCTGGCCTCGATCCCCGTTGCCTCGAACTCGAGATCACCGAGGGTTTCGTCATGGAGCAGCCCGATGAGGTCATCGTACTGCTGACTTCGCTCCGGGATATAGGCGTAAGCATCGCGATCGATGACTTCGGTACCGGTTACTCCTCGTTGAATTATCTCAAGCAACTTCCGATTCAAAAGCTGAAAATCGATCGCTCATTTGTCAGAGACATCCCCGACGATCCGGATGATGTAACGATTACCAGCGCCATCATCGCACTGGGGCATCGGTTGCAGATGTCGATCGTGGCCGAGGGCGTGGAGACCGAAGCGCAGCTCGAGTTTCTGAAACGCGAAGGCTGCGATGAAGCGCAAGGCTATCTGGTCAGTACGCCGCTGCCGGCCGACGAGTTGAGTCTGCTGCTGCAACGCGGGCAGACGTTTGCGCCGCCGGATGTCACCACCGTCAATGCTTGAGAGTGGCTGCCGCCGTGTCGCGACGAGGCCGCGTCGACATCGCCCCATCAAGGACTCGCCCGCATAAATCACGGCAGATGCCATCGGGGTTGCGCTCAACCTGCGCGCAACACCCGGGTAAGGTCTTCGCGATTCATCCCCGTGGTTCGAGACCGCTTTGTATATAAGGACCAACACATTGAGTGCCTGGTGCTGTGTACTGGCAGCGACGTTGCGGTTCGCCGCCAAATGGGTCGGAAAGGCGGACACTCCCGCCGCGCCCATTTCATCGGGGTGACGCTTGCGATGCAACGGAATGTACCGCTCGACCCAGTCCAGATAGGCTTGCTCAGTCCGGATGCTGTAGTGACGCACACATATCGCGTGCCGCACCTGTTCAAGAAACGGAGATTGATCTTTACTCACCTTAATTCCCTATTCTTCCCGCAATATACGCATGTATACCTCCAACGAGTTAATCCAGCAGACTCCGAACACTCCGCGTTTTTTGGGCATGCCTTCGGCATTTCCACCCCCAAAAGCCTGTCCGAAATCGGCGCCGCTGAACTAAGCGTTAAACGTCGCATATGGAGGATGAGATGAATTTCACCGCTTCAGAAGAAGAAATCGCTGCTGCTGCCGCGTATGAGAATCTCCATGTTCCGGCGTTGTTCCGGCAATGGGCTCAGCGAGTGCTGGATGCGGCGCACTTTCAACCGGGCTGCCGGGTGCTGGATGTCGCATGCGGCACCGGGATACTTGCGCGCGAAGCGAAGTTGCGCCTGGGCGAAGGAGGATTTGTGGCCGGTCTTGATGCCAGTCCCGGAATGCTTACAGTGGCTCAACAGTTGGATCCGTCTGTTGAATGGCGCGAAGGCGTCGCGGAATCACTATCCTATGAAGACAGCTCGTTCAACAGGGTTGTCAGTCAGTTTGGTTTGATGTTTTTTCGGGATCGACACAAGGCACTTCGAGAGATGATGCGTGTGCTGAACCCCGCTGGCCGGATGGCGATAGCTGTATGGGACTCCCTTGATAATTCAGAGGCCTATCCAATAGAAGTGGCCTTGCTCGAAGGTCTGGCGGGTCAGCAGGCAGCCGAGGCTCTGCGTGCGCCATTCGTGTTGGGAGATAGGGCGGAATTGGCTCAGCTTTTCCAAGATGCCGGGGTGGCCTCAGTCGAGATAGCGACCCACAGCGGAACGGCACGATTCCCCGGCATAAGGACTATGGTGGAGGCGGATCTTCGAGGCTGGCTGCCTGTCATGGGTGTTGTATTGACCGAGGAACACATCGAGGTCATTTTACGAGAAGCCGAGCAGTCTCTCAGTCAGTACGTTACGCCAGAAGGAACGGTTGAGTTCGAGTCCCAGGCGCATATTGTGACTGGGATGAAGGTGTAACCTTGTCAGCTCGCATCATCCAGCAACCATCGAACACGCCGCCCGATCGGGTAACCGGGGGGTCTCTAACCCCCGGTTCCCACACCACCCGGCATGCGGGTCCGCACCGGGCGGTTCGTCAAGCGTAGTAAAACTCGATCCATAACTCTCTCACCGAGGTGAGTCCCTGTTGTGCTAACCTTTGATTGGTGATCCCCGATTGCGTGGCTAAGGTACGAGCCAGACGATAGGGGCCTTTCGCGCTTAGTCCCAGATGACTTGGTGGTGTGTTTCCAATATCGATCGGATGCGCTTCGCTTGCAGAACGCCCTGCGCAAGCGCTTGGGAAAGTTTAGTCTGACACTGGAACCGACGAAGACGAAACGTGCTGAATTTGGTCGCTTTGCCCAACGGCAGGCGAGCAAACGGGGGGAGAAACCGCCCAAAGACGATATACTTTCCAGGCTTTACCCCGTCTTGCACGCAAAATCGAAAGGGCAACTTCAAGGTGGGACTGCGTACCGAGAAGTCTCGGCTTCAGCGTAGCCTATCGCAGTTACGCGACCTCATGAGACGGATGCGACACTTGCCGGTTCGGGAACAGGTGACCAATCTGAACCGATTCCTGCGTGGCCACCACTATGCCTACTACGGTATTGCCGGTAACCTGCGTGCGCTGTAGAGAGTGCGTCGGTTCGTGGAACGGTACCGGCGAAAGATGCTTAGTAGTCGCAGTCGTAAGGGAAGTATTCCGTGGGAAGTTTTCCATCGGAATAGAGCGCGGTTTCCGTTACAGCGGCCAAGACTGCATATTACCTGCGGGAAGCTGCAGCCATTTGTTGTGCTGTGAATCAACGACTGAAGAGGGTAGTGCCGGAAATCGGCACGCTGCGTTCTGTGGGATTCGGGAGCGGGTGACCGCTCCCGTCGACCCGGTAGCGTTCGGTAACGGGCGTTCCTACTGCGAGAGCTGAGAGCCCAACCATGGAAATATGGGAAACAGTAATGCTGGCCTTGGGAGGCAATGCGGTTATGTTGGCTATTCTTGGATGGCTGGCAAAATCGTTCGTGAGTCAACTGCTAGCTAAGGATATGACATTATTTAAGGAATCATTGAAGTCAGAGTCGGAACTAGCCGTTCGAAAATTGCAGTACGACATCCAGAAGTCTGTTATTGAGTACGAGCTAAAACTGGCAAAGCTCCATGAGAAAAGGGCTGACGTTATCGCTGAAACATATGGTTTGCTCATCCAGTGTCATCGAGATGTGCTTGTACTAGTATTCCCTCCGGACTACGGAGAAAGATCAAGTCTAGATGAGAACTATAAGATCGCAATGAATTCGATCAACGTGTTTTTCGAATTTTTTGGTAAGAAACGAATATATCTTCCGGAGGAGTTGTGTAGCAGGATTGACAAGTTTGTAATGGAAGTGAGAGAGAACGCAATCGTAAATTACCAATATATAAAGCAATCGGAAAAATCGCACCTCGAAGAACATAAATATAAAATCGATAAGGGCGTATCGGAAACAAGAAAATTTCTGGATGAAAATTCTAAGATTATGATGGCTGAATTGGAAAATGATCTAAGAAAGATGATGGAGGAGGTCAGCGATATCAGCTAACAAGCGCGTCTTGTTTGGATGGGAGCTTGCCGCGCGAGGGGGGAAGCTTATCAACGAATGGAAGCCTCAGAGACTCTTCGTAAACTGCTAGATGATGTTTGGTACTTGCATGCCACTCAGGGCAGTCATTGTCAGTGCAAACACGCGATTAACCCTGGGCGTGTTAATTTTGCGGATAAGCCAAGGGATGACTAGGCGCTTTGAAGGTCGAACAGCATATTGGGCTGATGTGGAATGAGCTTCATTATGATCGTCCACTATTGTCTGTCACCCCTCGGCCTTTAGCGCAGATACACGTCAATTTCATAAAAAGGTTTGCCGTCTCACGAGTTGCATTATACTTACCGGGGATTGAGAAAACTTGTCCATAAATTTTCCATACATTTGCGCGGCGCGCCATTGCCGCCGATGAGCTTGGGCGATGTATGTCACAAGAAGGTAAATCCATGCATCAGATTTTGGTCTACGCCGATTCGCTTGGTTGGGGAATTATCCCGGACACACGGAAGCGATTGGCTTTCGATCTGCGTTGGCCGGGAGTTATGGAAATCGAGCTTCAGAGCATGGGACTGGCTGTTCGCGTAATCGAGGACTGTCTTAATGGACGGCGTACCGTATGGAATGATCCGTTCAAGCCCGGCAGGAGCGGCATCATCGGTATTGAGCAGCGCATTGAAGTCAATTCGCCGTTGTCGCTCGCGATCGTGTCGTTGGGCACCAACGACTTCCAATCCATGCATCAGAACAAACCGTGGCACTCGGCGCAGGGAGTGGGCGCCATCATTTCAGCAATTCGACGCGCGCCTATCGAGCCCGGCATGCCAGTGCCGCCCATTCTCGTTGTTGCGCCACCTCCGTTGCAGGAGGCAAAAGGCGCCATTGCTCCGAAATTCGAGGGTGCCGAACTCAAGGCGACGGGCCTCACCGCTGCCATCGAGCGCGTCGCCGACGAAATGGATTGCGCCTTCTTTGACGCTGGCTCCGTTACGACCACCAGCAAAATAGACGGTGTCCATCTGGACTTGGATCAGCATCTCACGCTGGGAAAGGCCGTGGCCAAGAAGGTTGCATCATTGTTGGAGCGCGCGGAGCCGCAATCATGTGTGAAGTGAAATTACGCGGTGATAATGAAAAAACCAGGCGGCTTGCCAATGTCATACATCTACCTATGCATCGAAGTGTCCCTTCGCGTCGGCAGATTTCGCGAGGGGTTTCTGCACTGAATGCGGCGCGCCGCTCGCATTCGAAACAGTGTCGCTCACCCAGACGCCCGGCACGCCGTGCCGTGTTGCGCATGACTTCGCGATTGTTGCGCAAAAGGCGCCAGCCACTGGTCGCCGCATAACCTGGCGTTATGCCGAATAATGGGGAATCCTATGAAAGCATCAGGAAAATTTGAAGTCAAAGTACGCCCCTTGGACGCATATGCTCAAGGAGTTAATGGAATCAGCCTTGGCCGAATGTCCATAGGCAAAATCTTTGATGGCGATTTACGGGCAACGAGTAAGGGCGAAATGCTTAGCGCGATGACACTAGTAAAGGGATCGGCGGGTTATGTGGCAATCGAGCAAGTGTCGGGTACCTTATCAGGGAAAAAAGGTAGTTTCGTCCTACAGCACTTCGGCACAATGAGAAAAGGTAAGGACCACCTTATTCTTGAAGTTGTTCCGGATTCTGGTACAGATCAACTCTCTGGTTTAGCAGGGAGGATG
>CBDUNM010000198.1:0-8350 GCA_965368585.1 uncultured Chromatiales bacterium
ATCGTCATCGTCAGCCTGGCCACCGAGGCTGACGGCGAGTTTCGCCCGATTGCCACCGAGTGAACCCGGTTCGCCGGGGTGGACCTGCAATTGCCGGGGGCGCGGATGCGGCCTAGAACCCTTCGCGTTCCAAATGGTTGGCGAGTGCTTCGAGGGTGTCGATTCCCTGCACGTCGGTGTCGAGCAGCGGTAGGCGGGGGCGACGGAAGGCGGACAATTCGCGGTCGATGCGGGCGAGATAATCGGCTTCCAGTTCACGACGCTTGCGCAGGAATTCACCGTCTGCATCGGTGGGGATGACGCGGTTGACCACGGTCGCCGCGATCGGAATGCCCGCTTCGCCGAGCGCCTTGACGGCGCGCAGTGTTTCGAGGATCGGCAGGCGCTCTGGGGTGAGCACGAACACGAAATTGCTCTGCGTGGGGTCGGAGATCGCGCGGCGGGCGTGCACGAACAGGCGCCGTCTGTTCTGTAAGGTCTCTGCAATGTCGCGCGTGCGCGCGTCGAGTTCGGTGTTGGCGTCGGCCTTCGGGTCGGCCAGCGGGGAGTCGACATCGCGCCCGCGTTTCGGCGTCAGGTGCTGCAATACCTTGCCGAGCTGATCGGACTTGCGGCTGTGTGAGAGCAGACCATCGGTCCACGCCGCCATGGCCTCGGGCAGGCTGAGCAGGCGCAAGGTGTGGCCGGTGGGGGCGGTGTCGAAGATCAGCAGATCATGTTCGTCGTCGGTCAGCGTGACGAGGCGGGCGATGCGTTCGAGCAGCGCCGCTTCCTGTGCGCCGGGGGATTGACGCGAGAGGCGCATCTGGCGCTCCATTTCGTCCATCATGCGCGGTACGGTGAAACGACGTAGTTGGCTCGTCACCCGCTTCAGATGGGCGTCCACCTCGGCATCGGGGTCGATTTCGAGCGCGTCGAGATTGGGCAGCAGTCGCCGCGGCGCATCGCCAAGTTCGCGGTCGAATACATCGCCCAGGCTGTGCGCGGGGTCGGTGGATACCACCAGCGTGCGTCGTCCGCGGCGAGCCGCAAGCATGGCAAGGCCGGCGGCGACACTGGTCTTGCCGACGCCCCCCTTGCCGCCAATCCACAGCAGGCGCCGCGCTAGCAGGTCGCGCATGGTTGAACGCGGTCGCCGCCATGAGCGGTCGGGCTCAGCAACACTTGAAGTCGTCCAGCGGGGAATGCTCCATACCCGCGCGGCGGTGCCATTCGTGAAACCGCTCCAGCAGCAACGGTTGCAGTTCCAGCGTGTACCAGGCGGCGGGGTTGGGGACCCCCATCAGCTCGGAGAACACCATCAGCATGAAAAGATCGTCTTCGTCGCGTCGCGCGCGCGCGATCGCACCGCGATAGCGCGCGCTGTAGACCTCCTCAGCAAAGAACCGGGCCCGGCTGAACCAGGCGCGGATGCGTTTGCCGCGACCGACCGGCTGGCCTGCATCCGCCATCATGTCTCCGCCAGTTGGCTTTCGCGACGCACCTGTTTGAGTGCTGAGGCACATTCCAGCGCGACAAGAATCGCCGCGATCAGCACGACCACGTCAAGCACCAGCAGGAAGTAGTTCTCGGCGTCGTAGAAACTCTTCAGTTGTGCAATCAGCGCCAATACCGTCATCACGAGCAGGAACACCAGGGGTGCGAGCGTGTACCACATCGGCCGGCGCAGACGCACCAGCATTACCGTGATCACCAACAGGGTCAAACCGGCGAGCAACTGATTGGTGGTGCCGAACAGCGGCCAGACGATCAGGCCGCCCGAGCCGTCGGCGCCTGCGCCGAATGCGAGGATCAGGCAGGAGATCACCGCGAGCAGTGTGGCAATCGCAGGCTTCTTCATCCATTCCTGCTGATGGATTTCACCCCATTCCTGGAAAATGTAGCGCTGCAGGCGCAGGCCGGTATCCATCGTCGTGCCGGCAAACAGCGCCGCCATCACGGTCAGCAAGGTGGCTGCGGTGGTTTCGGGCAGGCCGATGCCGTTGCTGATGATGTAGGCGCCGCCCTCGACAAAGGCATTGACGCCGCCCTTGCCGAAGGCGTCGTACATTGCACTCCATTCTCCATACGTGGCAAAGCCCGCGGTGGCGCAGAGGATCGCACCGAGCGCCAGCATGCCCTCGCCGACCGCGCCGAAGTAGCCCACGAGGCGCGCGTCCGTCTCGCGATCGAGCTGTTTCGAGGTGGTGCCCGATGAGACAAGACCGTGAAAACCCGAGATCGCGCCGCAGGCAATGGTGACGAACAGCAGTGGCATGATTGACGGCGTGCCCTCGGGTACATTGATATTGAACGCCGGCGTTACCAGCGACGGGTTCAGCATCAGCACGGCGCCGTAGAGGATCAACAGGCCGACGAACAACTGCAGGCCGTTGATGTAGTCACGCGGCTGCAGCAGCACCCACACCGGCAGCAGCGAAGCGATGGCCGCATAGGCGAAGAGCAGCAGAATCCAAATGGCGTTCGCAGACAAGCCGCCAACGTTCGCGGGCAGTTCGATCGGCATCGAGGGACCCATCCAGATGAGCGAATACAGGGCGATCACGCCGACGACCGACACCGTCACCAGGTTGATCAGGCGGCGGTAAATCAACTGACCGATGATCAGGGCCACCACGATCGCGCCCCACACCGGCAGCACCGCGCTGGGAAACTTCACCAGCAGTCCGGCGATGACGACGCCGAACACCGCATTAACCATGAGCAACAGCAGGAAGATCACGATCATGAAAACGCTGCGCGCACGCTTGCCGACCACATCGCCGGTTAGCGCGCCGACCGAGCGCGCCTTGTTGCGTACGCTGGCCCATACCGCGCCCATGTCATGTACCCCGGCAAAAAACACCGTGCCCAGCGTTACCCACAGGAAAGCGGGCAGCCAGCCCCAGATCACCGCAATCGCCGGCCCCACGATTGGCGCGGCGCCAGCCACGGAAGTGAAATGGTGGCCCCACAAGACGTAACGATTGGTGGGCACGAAGTCGACGCCGTCCTCGAATTCATGCGCGGGGGTGCGAAAGTCGGGGTCGAGCCGGTAGATTTTTTCAGCGATGAATTTCGAATAGAACACATAGCCCAGCCCTATCAGGGCCAACCCAAGCACTAGTACAACGATAGCACTCATAAAATGCACTCCCTATCGAGGCAGGGCGATCGGCGCGGGGCTTGGCCGGTGCAACCCAGTTTCTTGGAAAATAACATTGCGACCGAACCCACGGTTCCCCCGGTCGTCCAACAACAATAGCCTACGCGAAACAATTCTGCGGGATGCCGGCACAGCGTAGAACAAACCGGGGGCAAATGGACAGCGCCGATAGCAATTTCAGTATAGGTTTCTGAAAATGCAAGGGCATCTACATGGACGGGGATATCGCCACAACTGAAATCCACCAGCTCCGCGTCGCGCTCCGCGAGATCAGCCCGGGCGCCGAGCGCTGATTCGGTCTGACAGCACCATCGCGAATTTACATTATACGCTTCAGCCCGCGATGGGTTGGAGCGTTTTTGTCTGAATCGGTTCAGCATCCACGGGAAAGACTACGGCGCTTATCACATCGGCGGGATGAGCTTCATGGATGACCCGAAAGGCGGTTCGCTTGGCGGATTTTCGCTTTCGCATCAAAGAGCGGTTCCGGTACGAGTATGACTTCGGCGACGGGTGGCAACACGATGTGCGCGTGGCGCGTAAGCTGCCGTTGGAGCCAAAGCGGAGCTACCCCGTATGCATTGGCGCACGGCGGGCCTGTCCTCCTGAGGACCGTGGCGGTCCGTGGGCGTTCATGGAACTGGAGCAACAGTATTCGGTTTTCCATATCGCCGACCGCCTGGAAGCGATCTTCGAGGAGAAAGCGAACGATCTCGAAAACTATCGTGAAGAACTCGATGGGTGCTGCCGGTGGTTGCAGAAAGCGCATTTCGATCGGCGGGACATCAATCGCCGGTTGAGGCAGCGCGCGCACGGCGATGAAGACTGGCTGCAGCCAGTGAGCGAGTAGGAGGAGGCGGACATGAAAATGAACGTTCAAGTGGTCATGGAATCGGAAGAGGGTCTGACGCTTGTGGAAGACGCGGCGTCAGTAACGCGGGATGCGTTATCCGCCGAGAACCTCGGGCTGCGTTTAACCGATACGAAAACGCTGCTTCACCGTCTCCAGGAAAGGCTGGTGAATCAACAAATCGATGAGTATCTTCACGAACAGCGTGGTTGTCCGCATGGCGGCCGTCCGCGGTTGCTCAAAGGCCACCATACGCTGGTCATTTGCACGACGTTCGGCATCATGCCGACAACCGGTACGTAGACAAAGCGCTTGGTCTGGCGCGCAGAATGACTTACCAGGCGTCAAGCCAACGGTGCGCAAAGTCACCAAGGTCTGCGGGAGTTGAATCCCGGTGGCGAAGCGAGCCATGCGGGACATTGAGGCACGTCTGAAGCGAACTGAAGGTCTAGAAAAGTGGTTCATCAAGATCGTTCCTCGGCCCCAAACAGAATAGATATTTTTTCCGCGGCGCTTGGCCGACAGGCATTTCAAGCATCGTGGTCGCGCAGAACAAGTTCTTGCAGCTGCTCCATCGTAAACACGATAAAGCTCGTGAATTCAGAGGGCTACGAGGATATCGACAGACACAAAGGTGCAGTGCACCACTACAGTCTTCAGGTAATTAATTTATTTTAATAAATTCAAGCTATAAATTTATCGAAGACTTTTTATGATACGCGATTTATCTGTTGACGGTCGTCAATAACATTAGATAATCAAAAGTCATCGGTAAAATACTATATCGCAATGCCTAAATATGTGAGAACATGATAAGCGTGGTGAGTAGTATTTTGATCGGATAACTTAATCCGGCGAAGACTTAAATGCGCAGTCGTCAAATCACGCAAGTTAATCATAGTTATAAAAGATTATTTATTTAAATCAGGGAGAAGATAGGAGGCTTGGTATTATATATAAGGAAGAGAATATAACGCTAAGTAAATACACCTTTTCGGTTCTCAGCATCAGAAAAGGCAATATCCTGCGTATAGAGCAGGAAGGGAGGTTATTATGCCACATTTAGAAGCTATCACTTCAAACCCGTCATCTTGTTGGTTGAGCATTGTGGTGTCGCTTTTATTGATGATCTCAACTGAGTCACTAGCAGCTCCCATTATTTTGGAAGCGAGTGCAGACACGAACGTACGTGCTGATTTAAATGCTCGGCAAAACGACAATTATGGTTGCGACCCGGAAATCACCGTCGGCAGCGGACGGCAACCTTGGGGTACGCCCGACAAGATGCGTGGTTTGATCCAGTTCGATCTTGTGGGTATTACGCCTACAACCACTATTGTCAAAGCGATCCTGGAAGTATCTATTTATTCTGCGCCTTTGGAAGATGTAACGATCTATGTAAATCAGATCGTTGACTCTGGAGATCGAACGCCGTGGATAGAAGGTAACGGTTCAGTGTGGTCCTCTCCAATCCCGGGTTGCACCGGAGTTGACCCCGCTTATGGCGTAGCATGGTTAGGTATCGACGCCAACAACCAAACGCAGCCGGACTTTGATTCAACGGTGGAGGCAAGTGCGACTGTTTCCCGAAGCGTGAATCCAGGAGATGTAGTTCAATGGGATATCACGCCTCTGGTCCAGAAATGGATTGACGACGATGTACCGAATTACGGCATCGTATTAAGAAACGCCTTGCTCTCGGGACGGTTTGTAGGCGTCCAGTTCAGATCTCGCGAACGTGATGCCATATATGATCATATTCCCGGTGATCCTCCAAAACTTATCATTACGTTGGTGGACAGCGACGGAGACGGCTTCGATGCCTCAGTTGATTGCGACGATAACGACCCCGCGATCAATCCCGATGCCATCGAATTGCCGGGCAACTTCGTCGACGAGAATTGCGATGGCGATCTTGGGTACTGCGATCCCTGTCTTGAATGGAAAAATCATGGTCAATATGTACGGTGTGTTGCTCAAACTGCGGAAGACTTGGTTTTCGGGGATTTGATCACAGAAGAAACAGGCGACGCGCTCGTGACTTCTGCCGCACAATCGAAAATTGGAAAAGCAGGCTTCGTACCTGCAGAGTGCCAATAACAAAATATTTTGGTATAAAATAAAGTATAAGATATGTGGTTGTCGGCCCCGGCTAAAAGGCCGGGGCCCTTGTTTTGACCGGAGAAAGATAGGCGGGTAAGGGGGGGGGAGCCGTGGGAATCGTCAATTTGACGGTCCTCGAACAGCGAAATCCCAAGTCGAAAACCATGTGTGGTTTTTTATTCATCCGTATTTCGCATCAACTCCTTAGCGACTATTTTCGCTGCTACGGTGCTTTCGCGTGTCGCCTAAACAAAGACGAAATATAGGCCGGAAACGACCCGAAGCGGTTTCTAACCGCCTCGATTGTGGGATCGTTACTCGCGGCTACCCCGATGCACCGGCCAGTCCGGGAAAACAGTCGCTTTTCCGGACAGACAATTCTTCTGTCCCAAAAACGCCTGATTGTCCTGTCTACGGTCCGAAAAACTGGTTTTGGTAATCAATGACCGATTTTCCTATTCTCTGACTTGTAAGTCGAACCAAGACGGCTGTTGGAGGCACGGACAAGTTTTATACTTCTGTAGTCCAATCTTTCTTACGACATCAACGTCGGCAACTCTCGCTCAGGCGCGATCTCTTGGGTTTTTCGATATACTCTCTATGAGATCTGGGAGATCGAGCACATGACGGTTGCAGCACCCAAAAAATTAACGGCTACTGAATTTATCGACTGGGCTTTAGGCCAGCACGAGGGCGAACGCTTCGAACTGGTTGCCGGTGAACCGGTGGCGATGGCACCGGAGCGCGCCGCGCACGCGTTGGTAAAAGCGGCTATCTGGAGTGGTTTCAACGAGGCGATTCGAGCAAGCAAACTTCCTTGCCAGGCTTTTCCTGATGGCATGAGCGTGATCGTCGATCAATACACGGTGTATGAGCCTGACGCCCTCGTACAATGTGGCGCGCCTATCGATGAGGACGCGACCTCCGCGTTGAGTCCCGTCATTGTGGTAGAAGTGGTTTCTCCGTCGACCCGCGCGACGGATACGGGCGCCAAGCTCGAAGATTACTTTCGGTTGAAATCCGTCTCACACTATCTCATCGCGAAGACCAAGACACGCTCGATCATTCATCATCAACGGGGCGTCGGGGACGAGATTGTGACCACTATTGTCAAAGCGGGTCGTTTGGTTTTGGACCCGCCTGGGATTGAGTTGGATATCGGCGACGTATTCGCCGGATTAGGAAGAACGTGAGACGAGCGGCAGGGGCTTTGTGTCCGTGATTTAACATAAAGTATGTTTTATGTGCAGTAACGCCCCCGCAATTCTTTATTTATCGATGCATAATAAGCTACCGATAAATTATGTTAAATTAATCGGCAAACAAGTCATCCACCGGCATTGACCAGCCCGGTACCGCGGGCTCGGCCTCCGCCGTATCGCCACGACAATAAACCGTCGGCTGGTCGGAATCACCAGCGCGGTACACACGCACGGTATCCTCGCCCAATAGGTCGACATTCCAAACAACTAGAGTGCCCGCCGCGAAATAATCCGCGCGTTTGGCGGCCATCTAGCGCTCTTCCGCAGGTTCATAGTCGTTTTCGCTTCGGACTTCAACCGCAAACACCGGCGCACCATCGAAAGACTTCATACCAGGCAACTTGCCGGTCCAGAAGGCAGCATCCGGGCTGAAGGATTGGCGATGAGGCAGATTGACGAAGAATCCTTTGTTGTCACTGACGGCGCGGCCCTGGCCGATACGACGGGCATAGGCACGTAAACTCATATAGATCTCATCAACCCCATAGCCGGGTTGCTCGCCGGTTGGCGGCATCAGCACGAGTGTCCCATTGACAAGTTCCGCCTTCCCGGCTGTCTTGTAGAGATCGTCGACCGTCGCACGTTTCTCATCTATTACAGTAGCCATGATGCTCTACTCACATAACGATTTATTTCAGTGTACTGGATTACACTGAAGTGTATTACATGACGCATGGTCTTTTTTAAAGTTGATTTTTTATCCGGATGCGCTTTTTGACCCCGCGCATGGAGCACCGCTGATTTCACCTTATTCGGCCAAGCCTGCGGTAGCGGAATACGCGGAGATTTCGGTCTTTCGAGCATTGTCGATATGCGAAAACGAGTTTTTGTTACTTCTCTGTCGAACGATACAATAAAGACAATGCAATCATAAGGCTACAACTAGATCGGTAGTCATAAAGAATCGGTGGACCACCACACCAGGGCCCAAATGGCCACAGAAGGAGAAGAGCCTTAGCGGCGGATTATGTCGAGCGGATTAAACGGATA
>CBDUNM010000199.1:0-8183 GCA_965368585.1 uncultured Chromatiales bacterium
TGGGCTAACAGCAGATCGGCGATCTGGGTACGTCCCGCCAACACGGCGCGCTCGATTGCCGTACTGTTGGACTTATCCGGCGCATCGACCTCGACGCCGTGTTCGAGCAGCAATTTCACCACAACCACGCGGCCGCTTTCCGCGGCGACATGCAAGGGTCGCCTACCGTCCGGGTCCAACTCGTTGATATCCGTGCCCCAGTGTATATGCCGTTCGATCTGGTCGATGTCGCCGCGTTGCAGCGCGAGATACAGGCTGATCGAGGGCCGATCGGGCGCAGTGCAGGCCGCCAACACGAGCGTGAGTAGGGGGAGTATCGGGAATCTATTCATTTGACTGTTTTGTATCTCGGTAATAGCCCTTGCCGCAAGCGATCAAGGCGCGCGCTTGGCGCTTTGATCCGGATCGGTCCGCGGGGTTCCATTTGGATTCGGTTTCACACCCTGAATACGCGGGATTCGAGGCCGGATGCTCAGCGCCGTGCGGATTGCTGATGATAGCAAAGGATCGCTGTGATTGGCCCGGTATGCCGGGTGCGTCGTGCGCCTCACTATGCGATGACCAACAGGCAAGCGGACCCGATTGTCTTGTGTTAGTGTCCGAGTTCATGCTGACCAAAGTATTGTTCACTATCGCCGTGGTCCTCACGGTGATGTATTTTTCGAGACTTCGGCGTCGTCCGGGAATTGCTCCTCCCGCAGTTCCACAATCGCTCGCGTCATCGAACGGCTCCCGCGCAGTGGTGCGGTGGCTGGCGGCGGCCGTGGTGGTTCTAATGATCGCGGGCGCGGCCTTGTTTCTATACCTCGATTGGCGCGCTGCCAGCGAAATCGTGCTGGTGCGCGTCATCGATGCGCGATCGGGAAAATTCATCGAGTACGAGGTTTATCGGGGAGAAATCGACGCACGCAGTTTTCGCACCGTTGACGGTCGGCGGGTGGTGCTGGCCGAGACCGAGCGTATGGAGACTTCGGCGGCCGGCAGTCACTAAATTACCTCTGCCTTTCCAAATCGGGCTCAGGCGGGTCCGAAGTTGAAAGCGACCGACAAGCGGACCGCGTCGCTGCGGCTGATTTCGACCTCGTGCGGGAGAGTCGGTGCAAAAAAGACGAACAGACCGGGGCTTGGTTCGATCGTAACCCGCTCGTCTTCCCGATGGAGGATCAGCCTGCCAGACCGATCGGGCGCGGTGACATAGTAGACACCGGACAGCAACTCGTCGTTTTCCTCGTGGGTATGCAGCGTGGTCAGTGATCCCGGCCCCATTTCGTTGAACCAGAAACCGAACTTCAGCGAGTTATGGTGCAGCAGCTTCGCCGCGCAGCGCAGCGCGATCGCAAACACCGGCTGCAGCTCGGGTATGCGCGAGCGGTCGACGTAAATGTTTTCGAACCGACCGTGAAACTCATGCGTGCGGCGCAGCGTCGGATCGTCGCGCAGTTGCTCGAAGCGCCGCAGAATCTCAGCATTGGCGCTGTCGGGCGCGAGCAGGCGGGTCGTCCAATAGGCGGCCGATGGCTGTAAGGATGAGCACTCAGGGTTCATGGTTGGCCGGCGTCGGGCACATTACCAAAACGCTACCCAATCGGACACAGCCATGCGGCACAGTGGTCGCAGGGGTGGGGCAGGTAGAAGCGAAGTTCAGTAGAACCATCCCCAGAAGAATTACTAAGGCCGCGCGCATGACCTTCAATATCCGGATTGGTGGTCAATTTTGCAAGTCGGTTTCGTTAGACGGCTCCCGACATCTGTTTCCGGAGCGGTCACGACCGCCAAAAAAAAGTGAGCCCGAGCCCCCTGGGGATAGGAGGTTCGGGCCAAAGGCGAGAAGTGTCACTCGCCGTGTGCCGAGGAGGAGAAAAACCGGGTTATTTCGGTGGTGTGGCGAGTAGTGCCTCCACCGCAACAGGGTTCAGGGCAGAATACGCACCAAGTGCGCCAGGCGAGTCTTTTTGCATAGCAGCGGTCAAGCCGGCAACGGCCTCGTATGCCTGGCCTCGGTCGCGGATGTTCGACGTGCCGCCATGACCGGCGGTCTGGCGCGCGAGCAGGGCATTGGCACGCGCGATATCGACTTCAGAACGTTCGCCCGTCCTTACCGGCGCGCGCGGTTCGGCGGGTGCCTCATCGATCTCGTTCGCGCGAGTTCCGTCACTTTTATGACCCGTCTGGGGCTGGGGCGTCGAGATTTTGTCGTTGCGTATGGCGTGTGTCACGTTTCAAGCCTCTTTTCGCCGGTTTTTTGGCGAAATCCAGTGTTTTTTATCCTTGCTGCGAATAGGAGCAGGTCTTGTGCCAACTTGGACCGACGGAACCGATGCCGTTAAGATTGCACTAAAATGGGTTAACTCCGGGAAGCAAGCGACAGACATGAAGGTGTTTTTCAGCAAGCTGGTGACGTTGGTGATGATTTGCTCGGTGTCGATGCCGGCAGCGGTTGCCGCGCTACGTTATGACGTCACCTACCGCGGCGTTTTGTCGGCGATGCAGACCCTGGATATCGCTGATGCCGTGCTGTCGACCGAGCCGGCCACCGAGGTGGGTCTGCAGCGCAGTGAGTTGCAGATCTCGTCCGCTGGCCACAGCGCGGTGGAGTCGGTGTACCCGTTTCGCTATCGGGTACGCAGCCTGTACCGTAAGAACGGCGAGGGCGCGGTCGCGTTTGAGCTGTACAAACAGACGCGTCGAACGCGGCAGGAGATATTTCTCATCGATCCGGCGAACGGCAAGCTCGTAGCCTATCGGCGCTCCGGCGTCGGTCCAGAATTGCCGGCGACGATCGCGACACAGCTGGGAGTAGAGCAGCGTCATCGCCAGCGCGGCGAAGGAATGGAGGTCGCCGTCGAACAGCTGTTCGATCGCTTGAGTTTGTTACAGCATCTGGGCTCGCTGCCGATGGCGATCGGCCGCGATTTCCAACTGCGTGCGACCGACGGTGACGAAACGTTTACTTACCGGATTCAGGTCGACAAGCGGGAACCTCAACGGGCGGCAGGCCGGACCTGGGACACCTGGCGCTTGCGTCTCGATGCGAAAGACCAGGACGGAAAGCCGGCACACAGGCCGGTCTATCTGTGGTTGGCCGATCAGCCTGATCGAATGTTGGTGCGCGCCGAAGCCAAACATCCGGCCGGTCGGTTTTTAATCAGTCTGGCGGATACGAATGCGCCGGAAATGCGGGCCGACAAAATGCGTTGGAAAGCTGTGCCGTCAGCGGATTTTCTGGTCACCTCCGCTGAGAGCGGCTGAATCAAAGGCGATTCGTATCAGTCATCGACGACTTTGAGGTGCGTAATGTCTGGAATCCGCCGCGGCGTTTTCTCGACGACGCAGTCTTCGAGACTGCCGGTATTGGGTGGCAGCGCACTGAGATCGCCGGTATCTATCTGTACAACGGGCGTTGCGGTTTCCGGCGCCAGCAGCGTTCCGGGTGCGGCGAGCACCAGCCCGTCGATATCGACGTCGGGTGGCGGGGGCATCGGCGGTGCGCAGTCGGCGAGGCTCCCGGTATTGGCCGGCAGCAGCTCGAAGACCGGGCCGTCCTCGGAAACCTCCAGGCCGGCGAGCGGCGGGGGAGGCTCGGGTTGGGATCGCCGGACCTCGGGTACGGTGGCCGAGCTGGGTCGAATGTCGACGAGTATGCCCGCCTTGAGCAGTGCGGCCCGGTACTGACCCGCGGTCTCGGCGTCGACCGACTGTTTGATTCGAACGGATTCGCCGGAGAACAATATTTCCAGCTGCGCAGCGTTGGCCCGAAAGACCTGGGCGACGGTCTGTTTGACCTTTGCCGGATCGTAACCCTTGACGAATTTCGCACTGAAAAAAATGTCGTATCGGTCGAATTCCATGACGGGCCTGCTCTAATGGTGTCGCATCACGATGATCGTGGATCCTCACCGCCAGTCTGCCACCGTTGGACGGCAATTGGCAGTGCCTATGGTTACTCCATCGGCTTGCAGACAGTGCTGCTTTAGGGCGCCCCGGCAAATGACAATTCCGGCGGTCGTTTGGGCTATATGGCCGAACTCAGCCATTTTTTGAATTGCGAAACCACGATCTCCGCCTCGGTACTGGATTGACCACAGGCCTGCATGTGCTCGTATACCATTATCAGCGCTCGCCGCAACCGCTGGCCATCGGTCCTGGCCTGTGCGCCGAAACCGCCCTCGATCGCCAGATCCACAGCGGCAATAGCGTTCTTGTCCGACCACCATTCGGCGGTGTTCAACCGTATCGCGACGGCCTGGGGCGCGTTCGCCCACTGAAGACGCGCGCTTTCCACCAGATTCGCCCGGTAGACGTGGCCATACTGGCGTAGTAACCGTTCAATTGTTGCCAACGCTTCTTCCATCGCCTCACGTCCTCCTGCCGTGATCATCCCGGGCAGGCGTCCGAATACGCAGCTGGCAAAGGAACCCAGATTATCCTGATCATCAACAGGTTTTAGCACACGGTGCGAGGCCGGACGATAAGATCCTGCATAGCGCCGAATACGCCGGTTGCAGTACTTGCGGGGGTCGATCGGCAAGGGGTGGTGATACCTCGTCAGTGCAGATTCCGGGCCGCCTTACGCTGATCGACCAAAGGCAGAGAGGCATGATGGGTAACCATCCGCCAGCCCAAGGCCGTTTTTTGATAGATATTGGTCGAAATCACTGTCGTCGGCGCGTCTGCGCTGATGGCCGGGCGAATGGTTTCGCGCACGGTGTGGATGGCGAGATCGCCTTCCTGCAATACGTTCACCTGCTCGTAGTTAACCTCCGGGACGGATACGTTGGACAGTATGCCATCCCAGCTCTGTAAGATCTCCGCGGTGCCACGCAGTAGCGAACCACCGGGGTGCACGCACAGGGTGTGCGGGCCGTCAGCCCAGACGCTGCGCATACCGGCTGGGTTTCGCTCGGCGAAGGCGCGGTAAAAGGCCGCCTCGGCATCGTGCGGATTCTCGTGCATTGTGTTCATAGCGGGCAGCTTATTAGAATATCGTCGCACCGAGGCCTTGCTGTTTGCGCGGCTATATCATCGACGTTAGGTCAGGTACCGGTCCTGCCAGTCGAGATAACGCCGGTGGACCTGGGTGCAGTAATCTTCCTTGTCTTCAAACGCGTCGGGATCGAAGGCATCGAACACATAGTAGTTGGCGCGAGGATTGGGCGCGCGCATGATGTTCATGAGCACCCGGGGCAGCGATTGGCCCGACCAATGGAAATCGTGTTGTGCTTCATAGTGCAAAAATACCGGTACGATGGGAATGCCTGTGCGAAGCGAAACGTCGAATGCGCCGTACAGAAACGTCTCGTGAACCCGTTTTCCCTTGACCCCGCCTTCCGGGTATAGCGCCACGTTCCGCCCCGCGCGCAAGCGTGCGGCCAGCTGATCGATCGCGGCGGCGCGCGATCGCTTCGATTCCCGATGCACGTATAGCGTTCCGGCGGCCACGCTGATTCGCCCCACAATCCACCAGTGCTGTACTTCGGTCTTGGCCAGGCTATCGACGTCGAACAGGGCCGGAATGCCAATGTCTTCGAAGGCCGAGGGATGGTTGGCGATGAGGATGAAGCGTTCGGGTAAAGGTTGCGCGTTTTGTTGGTGTATCCGCAATTCGACGCCCAGCGCATGGACCCAGCTGCGGCACCAGATGCGGAACAACCGACGGTACCAGGAGCGACCAGTACCCACGAAAAACGAAGTGGGATAGAGAACTAACGTCCAGGTCGCAAGTTCCAGCCAGCCTGCCAGCATCCACAGGGCGCGCGCCGCGGATCGGATCAAGGTGTGTCCTCGCGTGTCAGGTGAAGCACCGTCTGTGGAAATCGTTCAGGACGCCGGCAAGGGTCACAGCCTGTTCCGGTTACCGGTGCCGACGATACAGCGCCGGATGCGGTCTTGACGCACCACCAGGACCGTCGGCGTGGCCCGTATCCCGAATTCACGGGCCGACTGCCGGTATTCGCCGACGTCCAGCTTGAACACGCGCCACGACTCCTGTTGGACTGCTTCCAACTCCGGCGCCATACGCCGGCAGGGGCCGCTGCGTTCGCTGTAACAGTAGATCAGCGCCGCGCCGTCGGTACCGCTCAGTTCGGGGAATAACCTGGAAAATCCGGACGCCGGCTTGCCGTTGCCGGCGCGGCTGGCGATTCACAGGTACCGTACCGTATGAAGAAAACCCAGGTGGCCGTCAGGCCGAATACGGCGTACAGAACCCAGTTGAGCATGGTGTTTTCGTATTCGCTTCACTCTTCTGCAATGCTCCAAATAGAGGCTATTTTGATTCATTTTTTCCAGGTCAAAGGAAATTTTCGCGCCAATCGGGTAATTTGTCTAAATAACACGAGTATTGCGGCGTAATTGCCAATTGGGTCGACATGGGGAAATCAATAGGCAGGATCTGGGTGTTTGACGAACAAGCGCTGGAACTGGCGTTGCGTGACTACGAAGCGGAAGCGTTGCGGGCGTACCCACGCCGAGCGGATCGGATTCGCCTGACGGTGATGGCGATTCGCGATTTTTTACATTCTGATCAGGCTGGCACGCTGGTCATGAAGCAATCGGAGAAATAGCGTAAGCTCCCTCCTGTAGTTAAACGAGACTTCCGGTTCAGAGTGTCTTTGGCGCCTGCTCCGTGGGGTCCGTATCGAATTCGGCGGTCCGGCGATTTGGCCGGTTACAAGGCGCCTGCACGGATAACGCGCACCGGCTTGAAGTGTTGGGGAACATACGATGACGTTTGTTGCGGCGAGGTCGATCGCAGGGATGCTGGCGCTCGCGACCATTACCAGTGTCCTGTTTTCATCGTTGGCGACAGCCGCGCATCGGGCGGATGCTGATGTAGCCGAATCGCGGCACGCCGGCCGCTTCAGCGAGGTCGAGATACACCTTGGACGCGTCGACCGGGAACTGATCGTGCGCCTGAAACCGGGGAGCGGACTGTCGAGCATCGACGAGTTCAACGGCCGCAACGGCGCAGTGGTAATCGGCTCCATTCCCGCGCTCGGTATGCATCTCCTGCGGTTACCCGCAGGCAGCGATCTGGGGTGGATCATGCGGCGCTACCAGCGACACCCGCTGGTGCGCTACGTGGAGCTCAACTATCTCGGCCGCGGCGGCGAGTTGTCGACTGACGACACCCACGCAGCCGGGCAGTGGCACCTCGATAACCGGGGGCAGAGCGGTGGCATCGTCGATGCCGACATCGACGCAACCGAGGGCTGGGAAATCGCACGCGGCAGCAACACCATTACGGTCGCGATACTGGATACGGGCATCGTACCCGATCATCCGGAATTCGAAGGACGGGTTTTAGCAGGTTACGATTTCGTAAACCGAGACGACCGGCCCGATGCAGACCACGCTCATGGCGTGCTCGTCGCCGGTCTGCTCGCCGCGAATGCCGATAACGGTTACGGTATCGCCGGGGTCGATCACCGGGCAAGACTGTTGCCCGTCAAGGTGCTCGATGCATCCGGCCGCGGCACGACCTTCGAACTCGCTCAGGGTCTGGTATACGCGACCCTACAGGGCGCCCATGTCTTCAATATGAGCCTGGTCGATTATCCGCGACTCGGCAAAGTCCTTGCCGATGCAATGGCGTTTGCCCGGAAGGCTGGCGCGGTTTTGATTTCCTGTGCCGGAAACGGCGCACGCGGTGATGCGGATCATTCGTATCCTGGCGCCTCGCCCCTAACCCTGTCAGTGGGTGCGACGGACCACGACGACGCCCGGGCTGCTTTTTCCGCAACCGGAAATAACCTGGACCTGGTGGCGCCGGGTGTTGATGTGCGTACGGTCGAGCCCTTCGCAACGCTCGACGGTTCGGTCTCCTTCTCCGGATGCTCGGCCGCCGCGGCATTGGTCAGTGGAGTCGCTTCACTACTGCTTGCAACGGATGAGAACCTGGGTCACGACCTAATTCGTCAGATTCTCATTCAAAGTGCCGAAGACCAGGTCGGACCTTCCGCGGAAGACGTGCCGGGGTGGGACGAATATTTCGGTTTCGGGCGTGTCAGCCTTGATGCGGCGTTGCGACTGGCGGAGTCTCTGCGGGTGGTGAAGATCGATATCCTGCCGGGCGATGATCGCAACAGGCTACAGCCGTCCACGACGCCGGTCGTTCCGGTCGCTTTATTGGGCGACGCGAGCTTCGATGTGTCGACCGTGAATTGCACGACGCTGCGGTTTGG
>CBDUNM010000200.1:0-7615 GCA_965368585.1 uncultured Chromatiales bacterium
TCTTCCTCGGACAGTTCGTCCATACCCAGGATGGCAATGATGTCTTTCAGCTCTTTATAGCGCTGCAGCACACCCTGGACACCGCGCGCCACTTCGTAGTGCTCCTGACCAACCACGTGCGGATCGAGGATGCGTGATGTCGAATCGAGCGGATCCACCGCGGGATAAATACCCAACTCCGCCACCTGACGGGACAATACCAGCGTTGCGTCCAAGTGAGCGAAGGTGGTAGCAGGCGACGGGTCGGTCAAGTCGTCAGCCGGTACGTAGACCGCCTGGAACGAGGTGATGGACCCGGTCTTGGTCGAGGTGATGCGCTCCTGAAGTACACCCATCTCCTCCGCCAGCGTCGGCTGGTAGCCTACAGCTGACGGCATACGGCCCAACAGGGCCGACACTTCGGTACCCGCCAGGGTGTAACGGTAGATATTGTCGACGAACAACAGCACGTCGCGGCCTTCGTCGCGGAAGTACTCAGCCATGGTCAGGCCGGTCAATCCGACCCGCAAGCGGTTACCCGGCGGCTCGTTCATCTGGCCGTAGACCAACGCCACTTTGTCAAGCACGCCGCCTTCTGACATCTCGTGGTAGAAGTCGTTGCCTTCACGCGTCCGCTCGCCGACACCGGCGAAGACCGAGAAGCCGGAGTGCTCGACTGCGATGTTTCGAATCAGCTCCATCAAGGTCACCGTCTTACCGACCCCGGCGCCCCCGAACAAACCAACTTTACCGCCCTTCTGGATAGGCATGATCAGATCGATGACCTTGATACCGGTTTCCAGAACCTCGGTGCTGGCCGCCTGGTCTTCGAGCTTGGGTGCTGCACGGTGAATCGGCATGCGCTGCTCTTCACCAATCGGACCCGCGTCGTCTACCGGCTCACCCAATACGTCCATGATCCGACCCAGGGTCGCCTGGCCGACCGGAACGGAAATCGCCGCACCGGTATTGGTGACGTCGATGCCGCGTTTCAGGCCATCGGTGGAACCCATGGCAATCGTGCGCGCGATTCCGTCACCCAACTGCTGCTGGACTTCGAGGGTCAGGCCCAGAGATGCGATCTTCAGGGCGTCGTAAACCTTGGGCATTTCACCGCGTGGAAACTGTATGTCCACCACGGCGCCGATGACTGAGACTACTTTACCCGTACTCATTTGCGAGTCCTCTTTAATCCTGAATTCTATGCCGGGGCCGTCGTGTGATCGGAGACAAATCCCGGGTTAAATGGCTAAGCCAGCGCCGCAGCACCAGCCACGATTTCGGATATTTCCTGGGTGATCGCCGCCTGCCGCGCCTTGTTGTAAACCAGTTGCAGTTCGTTGATGATATCGCCGGCGTTGTCGGACGCGGATTTCATCGCCACCATGCGCGCTGACTGCTCACATGCGCCGTTTTCGACCACGGCCTGGTAGACCAACGACTCGATGTAACGGGTCAGAAGATCGTCCAGCACGTCTTTGGCTTCGGGTTCGTAGATATAGTCCCAGTGGTGACCGAATTGCTTCGTATCTTCGTCCTGCGGCAGCGGTACGAGTTGCTGCACTGTGGGCTGCTGGGTCATGGTATTCACGAATCGGTTGTAGGCGATGCGAATTTCGTCAATTTCGCCGTTTGCGTAAGCATCGAGCATGACCTTGAGTGTACCGATCAGGTTTTCCACATGCGGCACGTCGCCCAAATGGGTCGCCTGGGCCAACACGCGGCCACCGACGCGGCGGAAAAAACCGAGTGCCTTATTGCCGATGGTGCAAAATTCGACTTCTTTGCCTTCGTCCTTTAGCGTCTTGATATCCCGGACGAGCGCGCGGAACAGGTTGCTGTTGAGGCCTCCGCACAGGCCCCGATCCGAGGACACGATCACGTAACCGATGCGCCTGACTTCGCGCGGCACCATGTAAGCGTGTTTGTACTCGGGATTCGCATGCGCCACATGACCGATGACCGCGTACATCTTTTCAGCATACGGTCGCGACGCGGCCATACGATCCTGCGCTTTGCGCATCTTCGCCGCGGCGACCATTTCCATCGCTTTGGTGATCTTCTGCGTGTTCTTGATCGACGCGATCTTGGTGCGTATCTCTTTGCCGACTGCCATAGTGAGCTCGCTAGTTCAGGGTTTGTGCCAGTTGAATAGCCGGATCGTGTTACCAGGTATGGTTGGCCTTGAAATCATTGATCGCATCGTGGAACGCTTTCTCGGTTTCGTCGTTCCAGTCGGGGTTGTCGTTGATCTGATCCAACAAAGCAGAGTGGCTCGAGCGCATGTGGGCGTGCAAAGCGCCTTCGAAATCGACGATTTTCGCGACTTCGACGTCATCGAGATAACCCTCGTTTGCGGCAAACAGCGATATCGCCATTTCGGCCACGGACAGCGGCGAATACTGCGCCTGCTTCATGAGTTCGGTGACCCGTTGACCGCGCTCCAACTGCTTGCGGGTCGCCTCGTCCAGGTCAGAGGCGAACTGCGAGAACGCCGCCAGTTCGCGGTACTGAGCCAGCGCCAGACGTACACCGCCGCCGAGCTTCTTGATGATCTTGGTTTGGGCTGCGCCACCGACCCGCGATACCGACAACCCAGCGTTGATGGCAGGGCGCATGCCGGCCGAAAACAGGTCGGACTCGAGGAAGATCTGACCGTCGGTAATCGAGATGACGTTGGTCGGTACAAACGCCGAAACGTCGCCTGCCTGGGTTTCGATGATCGGCAAGGCCGTCAGAGATCCGGTTTTACCCTTTACCTGACCGTTAGTCAGTTTCTCGACGTGGTCGGCATTGACTCGTGCGGCACGCTCCAGCAACCGGGAGTGCAGGTAGAACACGTCACCCGGATAGGCTTCGCGACCCGGCGGACGGCGCAGCAGCAGCGAAACCTGGCGATAGGCCCACGCCTGCTTGGTCAGGTCGTCGTAAACGATGAGCGCATCTTCGCCGCGATCGCGAAAATACTCGCCCATGGTGCAGCCCGCGTAGGGTGCGATGAACTGCATCGCGGCCGATTCGGCCGCCGGTGCCGCCACAATGATGGTGTGTTCCATTGCGCTGTGTTCTTCGAGCTTACGCACGATACTGGCGATCGAAGAGTTCTTCTGGCCGACCGCGACATAGATACATTTTACGCCGGTACTCACCTGGTTGATGATGGTGTCGACCGCGATGGCGGTCTTACCGGTCTGGCGGTCGCCGATAATGAGTTCGCGCTGGCCGCGGCCCACCGGCACCATGGAGTCGAGCGCCTTGTAGCCGGTCTGTAACGGCTGATCGACCGACTTGCGTGCGATGACGCCGGGCGCGACTTTCTCGATCGGCGAGGATCCGGTAGCTTCAATCGGGCCCTTACCGTCCAGCGGGTTACCCAGGGAGTCGACCACGCGACCGAGCATTTCCGGACCGACAGGCACTTCCAGTACGCGGCCGGTACACTTGACCGAGTCGCCTTCGGTGATATTTTTGTAGTCACCCAGCACCACGGCACCGACCGAATCTCGCTCGAGGTTCAACGCCAGGCCGAAGATGTTGCCGGGGAATTCCAGCATTTCGTATGACATGACGTCGGCCAGACCATGAACGCGCACGATGCCGTCGGTAACACTGACGACCGTACCTTCGTTATGGGCTTCCGTCTTGAGATCGAATTTCTCGATCTTACTTTTGATCAGATCGCTGATTTCGGATGGGTTCAGTTGCATGGTTGGTTACCCGTTTAAATGCTTAATTCGTGCGCCAGCTGGGAGATTTGTCCCTGGATGGAACCGTCGATCACCAAATCGCCGGCGCGAACACGTACTCCGCCGATCAATTCTGGGTCTTGTCTACTCGTTATGCGTACATCACGACCGAGCTTTTTCTTCAATGCCGCGGCCAGCGCCGCCTCCTGGGCGTCGTTGACCGCGAAGGCGGAGGCGACTTCGACTTCGATGGCGCCCTCATGCTCGCTCTTGAGCTGGTTGAACAGCTCGGCGATTTCGGGGAGAACCGACATTCGACCGTTTTCCAGCAAAATCTTGACGAGATTTTGCCCTTCGTCATTCAGTAGTCCGCTTCCGATGTCCAGCATCAGCTCCTGCTTGTTCGCCATCGTCACCTTGGGATTGGTGAGCACCCCCGAAACCGCTGGATTCTTAACCACAGCCGCCAAGAAATCGACGGTATCGGACCAGGTATCGAGATTGTCGCTTTCCACCGCGCGTTTGAACACGGCTTCGGCGTACGGTCGTGCGACGGTTGTTGATTCTGCTGCCATGGCGCTGCCTTAAGGTTAGATCTGGTTGGCGACGGCGTCGACGATGTCTCTGTGAGCGTCAGCGTTGATTTCTTTACGGAGAATCTTCTCAGCGCCGGCTATCGCCAGTTCTGCCACTTTGCCCCGTAGTTGCTCGCGGGCCTTATTGGTTTCCTGTTCGATTTCCGCCTGGGCCGCCTTGAGCAAACGCTCGCCTTCGACGCGCGCATCCCCCTTTGCTTCCTCGACGATCTCCGTGGCGCGCTTTTCCGCCTTGACGACGATTTCAGCCGCCTTTTTCTTCGCTTCGACCAGTTGTTCCTTGGCGCGCTGTTGGGCGAGCTGTTGTTCGTGTTGTCCCCGCTCGCCGGCCGCCAGGCCGTCCGCGATTTTCGCCTTACGCTCTTCCAGGGCCTTTACGATAGGCGGCCAGACGAATTTCATGGTGAACCAAACGAACAGCACAAAGGAGATCAGCTGCCCAAATAAAGTCAGGTTTATGTTCATGCCGGTACCTCGTTACTGACGAGATGAAAAAAGTCGAACGGTTTCGTGTAACCGATCAACCGGCCAATGCGAACATGACGTACATGCCAAGACCCACGGCAATCATCGGCACGGCGTCGGTCAGACCCATGACAATGAAGAACTGGGTGCGCAGCATGGGGATGAGCTCCGGCTGACGCGCAGCGCCTTCCAGGAAGCGGCCACCGAGTACGCCGATGCCTACAGCCGCACCAACGGCGCCCAGACCCAACATGATTGCGGCGGCGATTACCAGCAGAGCGTTTGCCATTTCCATCGTTTTCTCCCGATAAGAGCAAATAGTGAGACAGGTTTGTGTAAGAAATTCAGTGATGTTCGCTGTGCGCCATATCCAGGTATACAACCGTCAGCGTCATGAAAATGAACGCCTGCAGCGTTATGATCAGGATGTGGAAGATTGCCCAGCCCAGCTGCAAAATGCCGCCGAACAGACCCAGCGCGAGTCCGGCCGAGTACATGATCGCGATCAGGATAAAGATCATCTCTCCCGCATACATATTGCCGAACAGACGCAGTGATAGCGAAAGCGGCTTTGCCAACAGATTGACGCCTTCCAGCACCAGGTTTATGACCCAGAAAATCGGTTTCAGTACCGCGTTGTCGGTTTGAAAAGGCATGCCGGTGAGTTCGTGAACGAATCCGCCGACGCCCTTGAGCTTGATACTGTAGTAGATGATGAGCGCGAACACGCCCAACGACATGCCGAATGTCGCATTCGGATCGGTAGTCGAAACGACCTTCATGTGGTGGATGCCCAGTTGACCCGAAACCCATGGAATCAGGTCGACGGGGACCAGATCCATCGCGTTCATCAGGAAAATCCAGATGAAGATGGTCAGTGCCAAGGGGGCGACCAGAGGGTTCTTGTGGCTGAAGGAACCGCGCACGTTTTCGTCGACGAATTCGATGATCCATTCGACGAAGTTCTGCAAACCTCCGGGCACGCCGGCGGTAGCGCTCTTGGCTGCCTTGCTGAAGAAAAACAGAAAAAGCACGCCGAGCGCAATCGACCAGAACATGGTGTCCAGATGAATTGCCCAGAAACCCATCGCCTTGGCTTCGGCAGCCGAATGGGCGATACCCCAGCCGTGCTCTGGATGGTTGCCGAAGGTCAGGTTCGTCAGGTGATGATTGATGTATTCGCCGGTCGTAATGTTTTCGGAGGATGCCATCTGTGTTTGATTTCTCTTTCAGCTATCAACTTGCCACCCGATTCACCAACATCGGGGGCACTATTTGAACCACCAAAAAGGCGCCTAGAAGCGCCACCGCATGCAGCGGCCTGACCCAGGCAAAAACTACTCCGAACGCCAGGGCGACAAAAAGCAATTTCAGCAACTCCGCCCCGTAGAAGCGAAACATGAGCTTCCCGGGATTCTGCGCACGATAACGGGCGAACACACCAACGGCAAACAACGCGTTCGCCAGGGTCGCCGTGGCGCCACCGATCAGCGCCGAAATGCCGGCTGTCAGACTCAACGCCAGCGCCACGCCCGCCACCAGCACTGTGCACAAGGCCTGAGTGATCAGTATCCGCCTGGCCCGTTTTACGTCGAGATTGTGCATGTGCAGCAAACGCGACCTAAGTTGCCGAGCCGTCGAAAGCGGGCGCAAGTATAAGTGGACAGAATTATAAGGTCAAACAATCGAGCGATAAAAAGCCAAGGGATGGCGGGCTATTTGATGTGCGCCAGTATTCCGTCCAATTCTTCCAGGCTATTGTAGTTGATCATCAACCGACCTTTGCCGCCCGGCTTGTGCTGCAGTTGCACCTTGGCGCCCAGCCGATCGGTCAGATCCTGCAACAAACGGCGCACATCGGGATCCTGTTCGGCATCGAGCGGCGCGCTGGCCCGCGGCTGCTCCCCGAAATCGAGCAGTTTGCGCACTAGCGCCTCGGTTTCGCGCACCGACAACCCCTTCGCCGCCACTTCGGCGGCGGCGTGGCTTTGCTGCTCGCCCTGCAGCGCGAGCAGCGCACGGGCGTGCCCCATCTCGATTTCGCCCTGTTCAAGCCGCGTTTTCACGTCCTGATTCAGATCCAGCAGCCGAATCAGGTTGGACACCATGCTGCGCGACTTACCCACGGCCTGCGCTACCTGCTGGTGCGTCAACTCGAACTCGTCCAGCAACCGGTGCAGTGCGGTTGCCTCTTCGAGTGGATTCAGATCGTCACGTTGAATATTCTCGATCAGCGCCATCGCCATCGCCGACTGGTCGTCCACGTCGCGCACGACCGCAGGAATCTCCTGCAGACCAGCCAGCTGGGCCGCCCGCCAGCGTCGCTCGCCGGCAATCAGTTCGTAGCGGCCGCCCGCAACGGGCCGGACCACGACCGGCTGTACCACCCCCTGCGCGGTGATCGAATCCGCCAACTCGCGCAGCCGGTCTTCGTCGAAATGGCGCCGCGGCTGATAACGTCCGCGTTTGATCAGATCGATGGCCACACTGGCGGGGTTACCGGCGGCTTTCGCACCGCTTGGTTCAGACCCTTGTTCGACGGTTGTCTCGGGCTGACTCCCGCCCAACAGCGCGTCCAGACCGCGTCCTAAACCACGTCGCTTTGCTGTCATATCTTATCGGACCGAAGCAGTAGATTGAGGCTGGTGGCGCCGCATCATCTCGCTGGCCAGCGCCAGATAAGTGATCGCGCCACGGGAGTACCTATCATACAGCACCACCGGCAGGCCGTGACTGGGCGCTTCGGCAACGCGTACGTTGCGCGGGATGATGGTGCGGAACACTTTGTCCCCGAAATGCGTGATCAGCTGCGCGGAGACCTGGATGGCGAGGTTATCCACGTAATCGATCACCTCGTCTCCTTCTTCAATCTCGGCCTCGGCGATCAGG
>CBDUNM010000201.1:0-7421 GCA_965368585.1 uncultured Chromatiales bacterium
CCCATCAGGCCGGACACCTCCATGCCGGCCTGGATGAAACGAAAAATATTGTCGACAAGCAGCAGCACATCGCGATGCTCGTCGTCGCGAAAATACTCGGCCATGGTGAGCGCCGCATGGCCGACGCGGAAACGCGCACCCGGGGGTTCGTTCATCTGGCCGAATACCATCACCATGTTTCGCAGCACACCCGCCGCGCGCATGTCGCGGTAAAGCTCCTCGCCTTCGCGACAACGTTCGCCGATGCCGCAAAAAATACTCACGCCTTGGTGTTGACCGACCATGTTGTTGATCATCTCGGTGAGCAACACCGTCTTGCCCACGCCCGCCCCGCCAAACAAGCCCGCTTTGCCACCCCGCTCCAGCGGCATCAGCACATCGATGATCTTGATGCCTGTTTCGAAAACTTCAGACTTGGTGGAACGCCGTGCCAGAGGCGGTGGAGCCCGATGCACTGAACGCCATTGGACATCGGCTAACGCCGCCTCGCGGTCGATTGCGTTGCCGAAGACATCGAACATGCGTGAGAGAATTCCCTTGCCCACCGGCGCCTGCAAGGGACCCGCCGTGTCCTCCACCGCCGTACCGCGCGCAAGACCCTGAGTGGGCGTCAAGGCAATGCCACGCACGTGGCGCGCATCCAGTTGCGCCAGCACCTCGATGACGATCTGTTGTTCCGCTCCCGCCCTTATCACTGTATATATTGCCGGCAGGTGCTCATCAAATCGTACGTCCACGACGCTGCCGCGCACCGAGACGACTACACCGGTATTCGATAAAGGGGAGATTTTTGCCATGTCGTGGTTCCGCTCCACAAACTTCGCCTGCTTTCGCCCTGGGCACAAAGCGGGCTCGACTTCGAGCGCTTCGCGTACGTGCATCAGCCGCCTTTCGCTCCGCGCACGATCATGCGGGGATTCGCTGGTGCGATCTGCCCGCTCGGCAATCCATTGCGCCTGCTCATCCAGTGCTCGTCTGCGGCTCGGGTTGACCGTCAAGCTGGCGATGGTATCGATGGCGCCGAGCATCCGCGCCATGATGGCGAATTAGCCTTCGGCGCTACCCCGAGAATCTGGTCAAACGCCTCGGCCAGCAGGCTATCAAAGGTCGGGGCCATGGCGATGACATGCAGTGCTTCTCCATCATAGCGGTACGATGGCGCGAATTGCCGGCAGACCAGCCGTGCCAGTATCGCCGTCAGATAACCCACGCACATCACCGCCATCGAGGTGTCATTGACTCCAGGGGAAAGTGCCTTCAACGCCACAACGACGATCTGCCTGATACCGAAATCGGAGTGCCGCTCAACCGTGCGATGTCGGCTGACGCTGCAAGCCCCACTCAGGGCTGCCGTCATCTCTTAATCCCGCGGGTGAGTCAGGGCGAGCAATGCCAACGCGACAACAATGCTATCCGCGACGAGCAGCGAAGGCATAAACCGAAAGCTCGACCGTAGACTGCAGCAGCGTCATGTTAACTTATTCATCGATCAGACTCCAGGTAGGGGGATGATAGCGCGCACGAAGGTTATGTCCCGTGGCGCGCGTTTGTCCGCAAACACCCGCCCAGCGACAACCACCGCCACAGCGAACTCTGATCCGGCCCCACAGGGGTGCCGCCAAGCCACGCCTTGGCTAGCACCGTCCACTTAGCTTTTCTCTCGGGCAACACGTCGGCATCGACGCGGCCCCGACCCTGCTTGCGAACAACGGTTTCTGCCAAGCAGCGGTGGTCATTGGGTTAGATCCTCCCATCGCCAATCGCGAATCTCCAACATATCTTCACCGTGCTTATGGATGTGCGCCTTGTGATCGAGGAGCTTGTCGCGCAGGTATTGTTTGGCGTAAGCGGCACGTGAACCCAGACTTGGGACACGGTCGATGACGTCGCCGACCAGGTGGAAGCGGTCGATATCGTTCAATACCGCCATATCGAATGGGGTGGTGGTGGTGCCGTTTTCCTTGTAGCCGCGCACATGTAACTGATGATGATTGGTGCGACGGTAGGTCAGACGGTGGATCAACCAGGGATAACCGTGGAAGGCAAAAATGGTGGGCTTGTCCCGGGTGAAGAGGACGTCGAAGTCCTTGTCGGAGATACCGTGGGGGTGTTCGCTCTGCGGCTGAAGTGTCATCAAATTCACGACGTTGATGACGCGGATCTTCAGTTCCGGAAAGTGTCGTCGCAGTATCTTCACCGCCGCCAGCGTCTCCAGCGTTGGCACGTCACCGCAGCAGGCCATGACCACATCCGGATCCCCGCCTTCGTCGTTGCTGGCCCACTCCCAGATGCCGAGTCCCGCGGTGCAGTGTTTGATCGCCGCATCCATGTCCAGCCATTGCAGTTCAGGCTGCTTGCCTGCGACGATGACGTTGACATCATTGTGGCTTCGCAGGCAATGGTCGGTCACCGACAGCAGGGTGTTGGCATCGGGCGGTAAATAGACGCGGATGACCTCCGCCTTCTTGTTCGCCACCAGATCGATGAACCCCGGATCCTGATGGCTGAAGCCATTGTGGTCCTGCCGCCAAACGTGCGAAGACAGCAAATAGTTCAGCGAGGCAATGGGCCGGCGCCATGCAATGTCGCGAGTCACATCGAGCCATTTGGCGTGCTGGTTGAACATCGAATCCACAATATGGATGAAGGCCTCGTAACATGAGAAAAAGCCATGCCGCCCGGTCAACAGATAACCTTCGAGCCAGCCTTGGCATTGATGCTCGCTCAACATCTCCATCACCCGGCCATCAGGCGCGACGTGTTCGTCGCCGGGAAGAATGTCAGCCGTCGAACAACGGTTGGTCACTTCGAACAGCGCACCCCAGCGATTCGACGCGGTTTCATCCGGGCTGAAGATACGGAAGTTGCATGCCTTGGCGTTGAGCTTCATCACGTCGCGCATGAACTCACCCTGCGCGCGTGTCGCTTCGGCCACCACCTCGCCGGGTTTCGGGACCTTGACCGCATAGTCGCGGAAGTCCGGCATCTTCAGATCACGCAGCAGCATGCCGCCATTGGCATGCGGGTTGGCGCCCATACGCGACTCGCCTTTCGGCGCCAGTTCGGCCAGTTCCGGAATCAGCCTGCCCTGAACATCAAACAGCTCTTCGGGCCGGTAACTTTTCAGCCACTGCTCGAGGATCTCTATATGCTTGGGCTCCTTGGCGAAATCAGTGACTGGAACCTGGTGCGCGCGAAAGGTCCCTTCGATCGGTTTGCCATCCACTGTTTCCGGTCCGGTCCAGCCCTTCGGCGAGCGAAGGATGATCATGGGCCAACGCGGGCGTTCGCCAAACCCTTTGGCGCGCGCGTCGCGCTGGATGTGCTGGATCTCAGCCACCACGGTATCCAGGGTGGCCGCCATAAGCTGGTGCATCGCCTCGGGGTCGTCGCCCTCGACGAAATACGGTGTGTAGCCATAGCCGCGGAACAGCGCTTCCAGTTCGTCACGGGGAATGCGCGCCAGTACAGTGGGGCCGGCGATCTTGTAGCCGTTCAGGTGCAGAATGGGCAGCACGGCACCGTCGTGAACCGGATTGAGAAATTTGTTCGAGTGCCAACTGGTGGCCATTGAGCCGGTTTCGGCCTCGCCGTCGCCCACCACGCAGGCCACCAGCAGGTCGGGATTGTCGAACGCGGCGCCGTAGGCATGGGACAGGGCATAGCCGAGTTCGCCACCTTCGTGGATTGAGCCGGGTGTTTCCGGTGCAACATGGCTCGGGATGCCGCCGGGAAAGGAAAACTGGGTGAACAGTTTCTTCATCCCTTGCTCATCCTGGGAGACGTTCGGGTATAGCTCGCTGTACGTCCCCTCCAGATAGGTGTTGGCCACCAGGGCCGGCCCACCGTGCCCGGGGCCCGTGACGTCGATCACGTTCAAGTCGTATTGCCGGATGATCCGGTTGAGGTGGACGTAAATAAAATTCAAGCCCGGCGTTGTGCCCCAGTGCCCCAGCAATCTGGGCTTGATGTGCTCCAGCTCCAAGGGTTTTTTGAGCAACGGATTATCGAACAAATAAATCTGGCCGACCGATAGATAATTGGCGGCTCGCCAGTAGGCGTCCATCTTGTGCAGCAGTTCCGGCGCCAGCGTTTTGGTTGTCATGGTCTAAGTTTCCCGAGTTGAGCCGAGCCTGAGGGACGCGGCGATCGTGAGCGCCGCGTCGCTGAGGGAGGCCCCGCGGCTTGTTGCAATCCCCGCTCCTGCCCGTCGCTACCGCAGCAGCGGCTCGCCCTTCGCAGGCAGCGCTAACCCGATTTCAGTCCCCGCATCGCGTCATGCTATTCGCCCGATGGCTTGAGCATGGTCAGCTCGAGGCTTTCCCGATCCTGCTTGCCGCCGCGGTACCGGAGAATTTTATGCGCCGGATAGCCGATTCTCGGCAGTCCTTTGATCGTGGCCGGTGACTGCCCGCACCAGGAGTCGTTGCAGAATAACACCGACGTTCTCGCCTCGTCGAAATCCCACAAGCTAGCGCGCTGCCTGGCGCCCAGTTGCGTTTCCAGGATTGCTTTCACCGCAACCGGATTCGAATAACCGATGTCACGCGTGTCCCAGGGGATATTCACCGTCCCCGGGATGATGCCTTTATCCACCCAGGCCGAGGTATGCGAGCCGATCACCAGCACCGATGTATCGCCGTCGCGGATCTGCTTGAGAACGTGCAACACCTCGAGTTCGGCGAAGGTTAGCACGCCGGGCGCCAACTCGACTGGCTGTGTGCAGAACCGCGGGCATTTGCGCGAAGTCTGGGCGAACTCAGGATTGACGGAGTTGCCCTGATCCTGGTTGCGCATGATGGCGACCTTGCGGCCATGACGCATCGCCTCCGACTCGATCTCATATCGGCCGATCGTGATCACCTCGTCCACGGTGCGATCACCAACCACTTCGCGCATGACCGATTCCGAGACATAGCGTAGCGTTTCGCTCGGTTCGCGCCTTGAAAAGAAACTTGATAGGTGCGGATATGCGGTACCGAACTACCCATTCCACCAGCGCGGCATTCGGGTCGCCGGTCACCAACTCCATTTCCCGCTTGGCTTTCCGCGCGCCTCCCGGCGCACCCTGGCAGGGATCGCTGGCACCCGGCGTGGTAAACCCGAATTCCTGTTTCAGCTGCCGCCTCACCGGAACGATCGTTGCCGTATCGATGCCCAATGGCAGCTTGAAACGCGGGCCTGGCGGAACGTCCTTGAATAACTTGCCGAATCGCTGCGAGAGCGCGACCGAGTCGCGTGGGACGGTGTAGTAGGCGGTCCATACCCGCCAACCCAGCCAGAAACAGTGCGGCAAGAACAATGAAACCACGCGGTCCACCGCCTGGCAGCATCAGCCTGAGCAAATTGCCACCCCGCTACAGTACATTCTCGAGGTTCGGCAGGTTCGTTCCACTGCCCAGGCATTGGCGCCGGGGTCGTTGTCGTTCTCGCCCGGCATAGAAAACAAGCAAGCTCTTCACTACAAAGGGTTTGCCGGCCTTATCCGCAGACCGGCCGCTGATTTCTAGAGAAAAATATCTGCCACGCGCCCGAAATCCAGGGCGAATCCGCCAAGTTGGGTCGCAGAGCTACAAACGAGGGTTGTCGACGATAATGCCGGTAGCCGTGCAGCACGTGCTTTGATTCAACCCCACATGCTCCGCGCGTAGTTGGTAACGGTGCTGTCGTACGTTTAACCAAGCGCTACCGCGGCCTGACCGGGTGGGCCCGAAGCCTTGGCCTGCTCAGTCACATTGGCACAACTAATATGCCATAGACAATATATACCGAATCGGGTATATTCCGTCACATGAATATATCCCCCGAGTCTCTTTTTTCCGCTCTAGCCCATTCCACCCGGCTTCGCTGCCTGCTGTTGCTACTCGAGCACCAGGAACTCTGCGTCTGCGAACTCACGCATGCGATCGGAGCCGCCCAACCCAGTATCTCCCGTCACCTCGCACAGCTGCGCGAGGCTGAGCTCGTGAGCGACCGCCGGGAGGGATTGTGGATCCACTACCGGATCAAACCTGACCTACCCAAATGGGTGACAAATGTTCTGCGGCAAACGGCCAAGGGTGTGAGCCAAACCGGGCCGTTTGCAGACGACCTGGCTGCCCTCGCCGCCATGCCAAACCGACCCGGCGCCCCACGTTGCGCCTGATGGCGAGGTTCGCGGTCGTGCCAGCAACATGAGCGCACAGTGCGAAGTCACCGCCAAGCAGGCCGCCGGCAGCCCGATGAGCCTGTTCGAGCGCTACCTGACCGTGTGGGTTGGCTTGTGTATCGTCACAGGCATCGCCTTGGGACATTGGTTTCCGCAACCATTTCAGGCTATCGGCCAGATGGAGGTGGCACAGGTGAACCTGCCGGTAGCGGTCCTGATCTGGCTCATGATCATACCGATGCTGCTGAAGGTCGACTTCGGCGCCCTGCACCAGGTGCAGGAACACTGGCGCGGCATCGGCGTCACGCTGTTCATCAACTGGGCCGTGAAACCCTTCTCGATGGCATTGCTCGGTTGGCTGTTCATCCGCGGCGTGTTTTCGGACTACCTGCCCGCTGATCAGCTCGACTCCTACATCGCCGGCCTGATCCTGCTGGCCGCCGCCCCCTGCACGGCCATGGTCTTTGTCTGGAGCCGACTTTCCGACGGTGACGCCAATTTCACGCTCACGCAGGTCGCACTGAACGACACCATCATGATCTTCGCCTTTGCGCCGATCGTCGGTCTGTTGCTCGGCCTTTCCGCGATCACAGTGCCGTGGGACACCCTGTTTCTTTCGGTTGTGCTCTATATCGTCCTGCCGGTGCTGTTCGCCCAATGGTGGCGTCGCCGGCTGCTCGGACAAGGTGGCGAGACTGAATTGCAGGTACGGCTAGACCAGTTGCATCCACTGTCACTGGTTGCCTTGCTGGCCACGCTCGTGCTGCTTTTCGGCTTCCAGGGTGAGCAGATCCTCAGCCAGCCGCTGGTCATCGTCATGCTCGCTGTACCGATCCTTATCCAGGTCTATTTCAATTCCGGCTTGGCCTACCTCTTGAACCGTCGGTTTGGTGTGGCCCACTGTGTCGCCGCCCCGTCGGCCCTGATTGGGGCAAGTAATTTCTTCGAACTCGCCGTGGCAGCCGCCATTGTGTTGTTCGGGTTCAATTCAGGCGCGGCGCTCGCCACAGTCGTCGGCGTGCTGGTGGAGGTCCCCGTGATGCTGTCCGTGGTCAGGATCGTCAACGCCACTCGCGATTGGTACGAGCGTGGCGCAACAGCACCTCAACCTTCAGAGGAAAAAAAATGAAAAACAGACTACTTGCCATGCTGCTTTTGGGCTTCTGTACGATCGCCTATGCCGAGCCCGACTTCCTGGTCGATGCCGACTGGCTCGCTGACCGTATCGAGGACGAAAATCTGGTGGTGCTCGAGGTTCGGTACCACCCGCACC
>CBDUNM010000202.1:0-7406 GCA_965368585.1 uncultured Chromatiales bacterium
CGGTCGTACGCCACGTCCTTGCCCAGCTTGATCGTCTCGGCATCGGCGGCTCGAGTCATCTGCGGCAGCAGCGTCGTGCTGCCCAGTAGTGTCGCCAGCGACATTGCCGTAGCCAGGCGTTTCATGGTTTCGCCCATCGCATTTCCTCCTAAGCGCTGTCTTCATGTTGAGGTAGAGGTGAATACGGCCGTCCTCGAATTCGCGTTAAGTCGCCAGCCGTATTTGCTTAATGACTATGCATACTTTGGGCCAAACAATAAAAAATAATAAAATCAATAAATTGAAAATTTCTCTTAGATACGCTTCATTACATCCATTGCATTTTGCAATTGCGCAATTGCACTATGAAACCGTTCGTGGTCGGGTCAGCCGACGCTGTCTGTGCGTGCTGCAGGTCCGCTGTCACCCCAAAATCCCATACAGGCGGTCGGTCGGCTGATTTGTCTCTAGCCGCCTCGCGTGGCCAAACGCCGGCCGACCGCCACGCGCGGTCACGCGGGTGCGGGGCGAGCGCCTGCGGCGCACGGTTCGACAAGCGCGACTATCAGTTTAGATAACTTTGCAGTTTTCGCCACAGCGTGGATTTGTCGATACCCAGGGTTTCGGCTGCTTTGGTCCGGTTGCCGTCGAAGTGCTCGAGCGTCTTGGTGATGTAGCGACGTTCCAATTCCTGCAAGGTGGGCGCGTCTGCATCGATGGCGGACCCGGTGGGTTCGCTTCCCGGCAGGTCCACGTCGTCGATGATCGGGTGATCGGCGAGTATCACGTGACGTTCGACGAAATTCCGCAGCTCTCTCACATTGCCGGGCCAACTGTAGTGCTGCAACTGGGCGATCACCGATTTGTCGAAACCCGTGACTTCCCGTCCGTATTCCTCGGCAAAGACCTGGATGAAATGCTGCAGCAGCGCGGGAATGTCGTCCATGCGCTCGCGCAGTGGCGGCATGGCGATGCGTACCACGTTCAGTCGATGGTACAGATCCGCCCGGAAACTTCCGTGTTTGATCATCTCCGCCAGATCGGCGTTGGTCGCAACCAGACAGCGTACGTCCACGTCGATCGGGCGCACGCCGCCGACGCGCGTGATCTGTTTTTCCTGAATCACGCGCAGCAGCTTGATCTGCATCGCTTCCGATATGTTACCGATCTCGTCCAGAAATATCGTGCCTTCGCGAGCCGCTTCGAACAGACCGCGCTTCATGGCCGTAGCGCCCGTGAAAGCCCCTTTTTCATGGCCGAACAGTTCGGATTCCAACAGCGTGTCGTTGAGCGCCCCGCAATCGACGACGATGAACGGTTTGTCGGGATCGTTGCCGAGATTGTGGATCGCGCGTGCCGCCAGTTCCTTGCCCGTGCCGGATTCACCCTCGATAATGACGTTGCAGCGTACATCGGCGATTTTTTCTATGGTGCCGTAGACGCGTTGCAACGCTTCGGAATGGCCGATCAGCCCCTGGCGCTGCTGCGCCGATTTCAATTGTCGGCGCAGGAAGCGGTTCTCCTGCCGCAGTTGGGAACGCTCGAGCGCGTTTTTCACCACAATCAGCAACTCTTCCATGTCGAACGGCTTTTTGAGGAAGTCGGTCGCCCCTTGTCGCAGTGCTTCGATGGCGTTCTCCAGGGTCGAAAAGGCGGTGATGACGATCACCGGAACCTCCGGGTCGAACTCACGAATCTGTGTCAGCAGTTCGATCCCGGTCATTCCCGGCATGCGCAGGTCGGTGACCACGACGTCGGCGCCATGCTGACGAATGTGCGCCAACGCGTCCACCGGATCGCGAAACGTCTGACAGGTGTACGGCGTACCCTCGCAGAAACGCACCAGCAGGTCCCCGGCTTTCGGGTCGTCGTCGACGAACAGCAACGAACGGTCTTTACTCATGCCGTATTCACTCCACGGACGTGCCGGGTGTCGTGTGCGTCAGCGGTAGCGTCATGCACGCGATCGCGCCTCCGTCGGGGGCGTTGCCAAGCGTGAGCCGGCCGCCGTGGTCTTGCACGATGCCCAGGCAAATGGATAGGCCGAGCCCGGTTCCTTCGCCCTCCGGCTTGGTGGTGTAGAACGGGTCGAACAGGTGTTCCGCGACGGCCGCGTCGATGCCGGGCCCCCGATCACGAATACAGATCTTCACGTCGGATTCGTCGAGTTCCGTGGAGAGGTCGATCTCGGCATTTTCGGCGCTGGCGTGAACGGCGTTGAGCAACAAATTGATAAGCGCCTGTTGCAGCATGTCGCGGTCGCCGTAGACGGCGGCGGAGGCCGGTAGATCCACCCGTACCTTGACCCGGCGCGGATCGGCCGTGTGCCGGATCAGCTCCACGCTCTTGTGGATCCAGTCATTCAGGTCGAAAACAGTTGGTTTGGTAGGTACTTGGCGCGAAAAGTTCAATAAGCCTCTGATAATTCGAGAAGCGCGCTCCGCTTCTTCGCGAATATTATCAATATCTTTTGATAAAATGCTGTCTCCACTGCCTATTCTTCGCTGCGCGAGCTTCGTCAGCGAGTAGATGTTTGCCAGAGGATTGCTAATTTCGTGGCTGATTCCAGCCGCAAGTTGCCCAACGGACGCAAGCTTTGCATTCTGCACCAGCGCCTGCATCGCTCGATCGCGTTCGCTTTCGGCGGCCGCCAGCGAATCGGCCATGCGGTTGAAGGCCTTGCTCGCCTGCTGGATCTCGGCGGACCCTTGGTGGTCCAGACGCTGGGTGCGTTCGCCCTCGGCAAAGGCGATCAGGCCTTGCGTCAGCCTGGATACCGGCGCGGCGATCTGACGCACGCCCAAACGGGCCAGCAAGGCCGCGAGCAGAACCGCGAGCAAAATACCGATCGTAATCATTCCGGGAGTATGGCGAAACGGCGTACGCAGGTTTTCGTCATCGATTTCGAAACCGAACATCCAGCTGATGAGCCGATCCGGGTAGGGATTAAACTGGATAAAGTACAGGTGGCTGGCGGGGTGCGATTGCGTCAATTCGCCTTCGCCAAGATGAAAAGCACGCTGCATCAAAGTCGGATACCGATCCTGCAGGTGCGGCCGGGCGCCGATACCGGAGAATCGCGTGTTGGTGACGTCGTCGTACAGGAACAGGCCGTTGCGCGAGGCGTCTGCCGCGTTGATTTCGACCACGAACAGCATCGCCTTGTGCGGTCGCGCCGCCACATCCAGGGTGCGGTCCAGGGGTTCCAGCGGTGGGCTGATCGCCAGATAGCCGACCAGGTCGAGGTCATGTTGCAGGGGCTTGACGGTATTGAACACCGCGGTTTGCGGATCGAAACCCGGTGGCGAGGGCAGGGACCCGACGTCGTTCTCGCGCAGCTCGTTCAGGTTTTCGACGAAACTCGGAACGTCCGAACCGTTCTCCACGATGGCAACGGCGTCCAGACGGTCGAGCGTCGCGGGGACGCGCCGGCCGTTGCGGATCTTCAATAGGGTATCGCCATGATAGTCGATTACCCGCACCGTGCCCAGGCTGCGCCGCACGCCTTGGAAAGTTTCGAAAAAGGTGGTGGCCTGTTCTGCCAGGTAGTCGTATTCGCGTAGCTTTTGACCTTGTTTCAACGCCGATAGCGCGTACAGAAAGGTCTCGATCGGCAGTACTTGCGAAAGCCCGTTCGCCAGATCCAGTTCGATCTGCAGCCGGCGCTGGATGTCCGATGCGGTACTTTGCAGATCCAGCAGGATTTCGTGACGATTCTCGGCGTCGTACTGTTTCTGACCATAACCGGTCCCCACCAGCAGCAACGCAATCACCGGCATCGAGGCGGCCAGAAACACCCACATGGAGATGTAAGCTTTGAGCGACAGGCGACGGAGCATGACCCGATGGTAGCAGTTGCCGCCGGCCGAGTTCATGCCGTGCGTGCTAACTGTTCCGGTGAGTCACATGGCCGCTCGGCGCTGAATCGCGCCGTCGGCTCAGGCGCGGCGTTCGCAATAGCGCTGGCACTCGGCGATATAGTTTTCCGTGCTCTTCGGCATTGGCGTGCGCGCACGGGTGACGAAACCGATCAGCCGTACGCCGCGCGCCAAAAGCCGCATGCGGTCTTCGGCATCGTACAGCTGCTCGGCGTCGGGATTGTCCGGTAACCTGGGGTTGAACTCGGTGATGGCTTCGCCGGCGACCACGAAGTCGGTCCAGACTTCGAAAATATCCGCGTCGGTGCGTAGCGTCTCGCATTTGCGCTTGGCCATTTTCGCGTATTGCGCGATCAACTCGGCGATCGCCGCGAACTTTTGATCGTTCGCGCAACAGCTCGACATGTGCTGGCCGATCTCGTCAATATTGCGCATCGTCATCGCGATCTTTACGTAGCGGCTTTCGTAAAAAGCCTCGATCGGCATGGTAAACGCCTTGAACGGCTCGCCCCAGAGTTCGTCGATTCCTTCGTCACCGTTACGGTGTCGGACCATCTTGCCGAATTCGAGCGCTTCGCGCAGACACAGGCCGCATTCGTGCATCAAATCGTTGCCGGGCTCGATCGCGATCCCGCACGCCTCGAGTTCGACCAGCTTTTGAAATATGTCCGCCGCCCGGTTGAACAACGCACCCGCCAGCATGGCACCTTTCACGCGTTTTTTTTTCGCATCCGTCTCCGCTTCGTAGATCGCGCGGATTTGCCCGAGCCGGTGTCCCGGGATGTTGATGCCGTGTTCCATGTGGTTGAACAGGCGGCGGGTCAGGGCGGGAATCAGGCTTTTCTTCGCCGACAGACTGTCGGCAGGCGGATCGTAGCATTGGATCCAATAACCGTCATAGTAGACGCGGGTGACACCTTCGATCTCCTTTCGGGTGCCGTTTTCGATCGTATCGGACATGGTGGGTGCGGTGTTTCTTGCGTTTCAGGTTTCTACCACCGCAATAGTAGCCGAGTTACGGGATCAAGTATTTGCGGTATCTTAGGCAAATCAGCTTCGGCGCCGCGCTCCAGCAGGACGCGGCCGCCATTCCTTGGAGACAAAGATGGGCGTGGAAATGGCTGTCGAGTTAGGCGACATCACCCGGTTGCGGGTCGATGCAGTCGTGAACGCGGCCAACAGCAGCTTACTGGGTGGGGGCGGCGTCGACGGCGCAATCCACCGGGCCGCGGGACCGGAGTTGCTGGCCGCCTGCCGGAAGTTGCGCGGCTGCCGCACCGGTGAGGCTAAAATGACCGAGGGATACCGGTTGCCGGCCCGCTACGTGATTCACACGGTGGGGCCGGTGTGGCGAAACGGCATGTCGGGCGAGCCTCAGTTGCTGGCGCAGTGTTACCGCAACAGCCTCGCCCTGGCGGAACAAGCGACGCTCGCTTCAATCGCCTTTCCCTGTATCAGTACCGGTGTCTACCGCTACCCGCCGCAAGCCGCCGCCGCTACCGCGGTCGAGACTGTCATATCGGCCTTGGAGGTAACAACGACGCTCAAGCGAGTGATCTTCTGTTGTTTCGGGCAAGCGGACTACGACATCTACCTGCGTTTGATTGGGCCCGAGCACGTCATCTGACCGGTCGTCACGAGACCCATGGTCCACGCCGGCTAAGATTACCAACCAGGGAATATTGCCCATCCGACGACTTTCACTGCCGATTTCTTTGATCAAGCTCAGTCGAAGCGATTTCGTGTCTGGTTTCCGGTCGATAATCTCTTAAATTCCTTCAGAGTAACTCGTTGAGGTCGGTTCGTCGCACGAAGCGCCGGATCAAGACATCAATTCGCGCGGTGGAGGAGTGAAAGTGGCCGATCAAGAAGGCAAGAAAGATACTACGGGGTCGAAGCGAAGGCGATGGGGATTGCTCGCCCTTGGGGGTATTGTGGGCATCATTTTTTGGGGCGGCTTCAATACTGTCCTGGAAGCGACGAATTCCATGGAGTTTTGTATTTCCTGTCACGAGATGCGTGATAACGTCTATCCGGAATATCAGAAAACCGTTCACTTCAAGAATCCATCGGGCGTGCAGGCAACCTGCGCCGATTGTCACGTACCGCGCCCGTGGGTCTACAAGATCGTCCGCAAGGTCAAAGCCTCGACCGAGCTGTACCACAAGATGGTGGGAACCATCTCCACGCCGGAGAAGTTCGAGGCGAACCGCCTGCATATGGCCGAGCGCGTTTGGGCGCAAATGAGGGCCACCGATTCCAGAGAATGCCGCAACTGCCATACATTCGATACCATGGATCTTAGCGAGCAGGACCGTTACGCGCGTAAGCGTCACGAGCGCGCCATTGCCAAGGGCGAAACCTGTATCGACTGCCACGAAGGGATTGCGCACGAATTACCTGAAGAGAAACCGGAATAGAAGGAGTGCGCGCGATGGTTTTAGTTCGAATGCTGGTGTTGGCGATACTGCTCGGGCCACTTTGTCTGTTTGCGGCGTCGCCTCTGGGAAAGCGCCTGATCGAAGCCGCCGAAAGCGGCGATACCCAGGCGATCAACCAACTCCTGGCCGACGGGGCGCCGGTCAACGCAACATCCCCCGTGGGTAAGACACCGTTGATGTTCGCTGCGCAGGGGGGGCATATTGAGGCCGCACGCATGCTGTTGGCATTCGGCGCCTACGTTCACGCCAAGACCGAGGATGGCTGCACGGCGTTGTACTGTGCGGCGGGTGGCGGCCATGCCGCGATGATCAAGCTGTTACTGGCGCACGACGCATCGTTGACCGCGTTGAGTCGCGCCGGCCTGGACCCGCTGGGCATCGCGGTCAGGGGCAATCACGTGGATGCAGCCGGGGTGTTGATCGAGCACGGCGCCAACCCGAACGTGGTCGACAAGGAAGGCGATCCACTGCTGATTTTCGCCGCCTCGAAGGGCTTCGCCGACAGCGTGGCCCTACTGATTGAAAAAGGCGCCGACGTCAACGCCCGGGGGCACTACGGCGCGACTGCACTGATGCGCGCGGCATACACCGGCCATGTGGGGATCATCGAGGCGTTGTTGGCAGCGGGTGCAGATATCGATGCCGTCGATTTCGATGGATCGTCGAGTTTGCTGTGGGCGGCCGAGCGCGGCAGAGCGAATGCTCTAAAGGTGCTGCTGGACAGAGGCGCGACGATGGGAACCGGTAACGACGAAGGCTGGACCGCGTTGATGGAGGCTGCCAGCAGAGGGCACCGCGAAATCGTACAGCTGCTGATCGAGCGAAAAGCGGCGGTCGCGCAACGCGACAGCCACGGTTTGACGGCGGAAGATCACGCGCGCCATCAGGGGCACCATGCTATCGCTACGATGCTGCGCGATGCCCAAGGGAGTTCCAACTGACCGAAGACGTGGCCTACGCCTGGTAGGTCATCGAGCGGGAGAGACGGGCTAAACGGAAGCATCCCGGCCAGAGCGGCCGGGTGCGTCGTCCTGACTTCCCTGAGCGCGCATGTTCAGGTGCATCGGACTAGCTTCAAACCATAGTGCATTCGTCGGAACGGTTCAGT
>CBDUNM010000203.1:0-7347 GCA_965368585.1 uncultured Chromatiales bacterium
GTGCCCGCCGAGGTGAGGCGGGAATACGAGCCCTCGACGCGCGCGACTGTTCGTCAACCCGCCAGCGCCCCGCCCGCGGCGAGCGCCACCGACACGCGCAGTCCGGTTAAGCGCGTCGAGCGCCCGCCGCAGTTATCGAGCCAGTCGGTCGCGCGCCCGGCGCCTGACAACGTCGAACCTACGCCGCGCCCGCCCGAGAAAAACGTGCAAACGCAGCGTGTCGAGCCTGTCGTAACCCGTAGCAAGGGTCCCGCGCCGAAGCCCGTCAAAGTGGCTCCAAAACCGCCGGTAACAGTCGCCAAGCCCGAAGCCACCGAGTCGGTCGCGAAGGACGTCAAGTCGATCGCGAGTCGGGCGCGGACTACCGCGAAGCAACCGGCGGTGGCCGAGAGTCGCGACGTCACGGAAAAGAAAATCGATGCGGCTGTGGCCGCGTCCGGGGAGTTAACGGACGCCGCTGAAACGCGCCTCGCCATGCTGACGAAACCGGCGCCGGTTGCGCCCAGCGGTCCCGATATCAGTAAGTTGAGCTTCGAATTGGAACACTTGCCGGTCAGTTTCCCCGGGGGTTGGCAACTGGATAAACGTCCTGACCAGGTGGATGGCGAAGTGCGTTGCCTTCTCTACTCGCCCAAACTGGCCATGTTCGACGGCTACGACAAGAGCCGTGTGCAGTTGCAGGTGACTACGCGCGCCGTGGTGGTGAAAGCCGATTCCAACCTGGATGTCAGCTACCCCTACCAGGGACTAAGGATCGACTCGGGTTCGTTGGCCGCGTTTGAACCCCAGTTGCTCAACGAAAACGCCGCCCTGACACGCAAGCCGGTGCAAGCGGCGATGGCCTCGGGGCGACAGTTGACAGTGGCTTTAGGTTTCTGGCCGACCTGGCCAATGACCAAGACTCAGGAATTAAAAGTCGATCTCAACGGCTTCGCGAAAGCCTACCAGGCGCTGCAAGCGTGCACCGAAGAATAATTCCGTGAGGTTCTCGCGGCCAACAGAGGGGGTGTAAACCAATATGGGTCTTAGACTGAAATTCAATCTGATACTGGGCGTGGCGGTGTTGATCGGCATTTCGCTGGCCGGACTTTTTACCTACCGGTTCCTTCAAAACAATGCCCGCGAAGAAGTCTTGGACAGCGCGCGCATCATGCTGCAAAGCGCGATTGCCGTACGCGGCTACACGGTCGGGGAGATTCGTCCGTTGCTCGCGCTGCAGCAAAAGCGTCAGTTTCTGCCACAAACCGTACCGGCCTACGCGGCGCACCAGTACGTGACGCAGTTGCAGAAGGAATATCCCGATTACAGCTACCGCGAAGCGACCCTGAATCCGACCAACCCGGCCGATCGTGCCGTCGATTGGGAGTCGGACATCGTCAACTATTTTCGGCAGAACGAAGACAAGACCGAAGTGATCGGCCAGCGGCAGACGCCGACCGGGCCGTCGCTGTACCTGGCCCGACCCATCAAGATCACCGATGCGAAATGTCTGTCGTGTCACAGTACCCCCTCCGAGGCACCTGAAACCATGCTGGCCGCCTATGGGCCGGCCAACGGGTTCGGTTGGAAACTCAACGAAATCGTCGGTTCGCAGATCGTCACGGTACCCATGAGCGTGCCCCTGGCGCGCGCCCAGGAAACCTTCGTCGTGGTCCTCGGCGTTATCATTGCGGTGTTCGTGCTGTTGGTTATTCTGCTCAACGTGTTGCTGAATACCATCGTCGTCAATCCGATCCGGCGCATGTCGGACAAGGCGAATGAAATTAGTATGGGGGCACTCAACGTCGAAGAGCTGGAGATATCCGGCTCGGGAGAAATCGCGACCTTGGGCCAGTCCTTCAACCGCATGCACCGGAGTCTGGCCAGCGCGGTCAAGATGCTGGACGAAATGGAAGAATAACCGGCTTACGCGGCGTGCGAATCGCGCATTTTGCGGGTTTTTGCGGGTACTTTGGTAAATATTAGCGGGTACGAGTCGACATATTTCCGGCAACGCGGGCGGCGATCTACTCTAAAATGCACGCATGACGAGACGAGACCAAGAGCTGACAAAGATGGCCATACCGCAGTGGATCGGCAAATACGAGATCCGCGGTTTGGTCGGCGAAGGCGGCATGGGCGTCGTCTACCGCGGCTACGACCACGATATCGATCGCTTGGTCGCGGTCAAGGTCCTGCACCCGCATTTGCACGACAAGAACCTGATTCAGCGCTTCAAGCACGAAGCACGCGCCGCAGCGCGCTGCGCGCACCGCAACATCGTGACCGTGTTCGACTTCGGCACCACCGACGAAGTGCCCTACATGGTCATGGAGTTCGTCGAAGGGATCGATCTGCGCACCTTCCTCAAGACCGAGAGTAGCCTGACCATTCGCCAGAGCTGCGATATCGTTCTGCAGGTATTGAAGGCATTGGCCTACGCGCATCGGCACGGTGTGGTGCATCGCGATATCAAGCCCGGCAATATCCTGTTGCTGGAAGACGGACTGGTCAAGGTGGCCGATTTCGGGGTCGCCAAGATCGACACCTCTGAATTGACGCACGTCGGCGATATGATCGGAACGCCGAATTATATGTCGCCGGAGGCGCAGGTCGGCGCCGTCGTCGACGGCAGATCCGACCTCTACGCCTTGGGCGTCGTGCTGCTGGAGCTTATCTGTGGCAAGCGCCCCACGAAAACGCAGCAAATCGATTCCGACGCCCGCAAGTTGTTGGCCGGCGCAACCTTGAGCAGAGGCGAGTGCTCTCAATTCGCCACCTTGTTCGACAAGGCATTGGCCGCGCATCCCGACGATCGTTTCCAAAACGCGGACGAGTTTGCCGACGCTTTGAAACAGGCCTTGTCGCTGGAGCCGGTGTACCAGCCCGACACGCAACAGCTGGCCGCGACGGTGATTCAATCCCGGACGCAGGCGGAGCGGCTCAAACAGCAGGCAGCCAACAGTCACAAATTGGGCAGCAATGCGTCGCAGTTCAGCCTCACGCACGACGCGACCACCGAGATCAGCAAAGAGCTTTCTCCCTACCTGGGCCCCGTCTCCGCGTACGTCGTGAAATCCGCCTCGCAGAAGAGCCAGACATTCGATGAACTCGTCGCGCGCCTGTCGGAGAAGATTCCGAACCTGGAAGAACGCCAACGGTTTATCACGACTCTGGAAAAGCGCGGTCTGCGAAAACTGGCGTTGCATATACCAAGTTCCGCCGCCAACAGTTCAGAGGCCAGTGCAGGTTCCGATGGTGCGGTAAATTCGGCGCCGAATGCTCCTGTCAGTTTTTCACTCGAGCAGTTGGAGTCGGTGGCCAACGAACTGGTGGTGCACGTGGGACCCTTGGCGACGCGGCTGGTTCAGCGCACCGCGAAACGTGCTTCCAGTCTCAAACACCTGCGCCAGCTCCTGGCGGAACACATCACAGATCCCGCCGAGCGCCAGCGTTTCTCGATCAAATAGACCTCGCTGATCGTATTCCCGCGAGCGACCCGCGAGAACGTCGCCCCTTCGGTAGAGCGTTGTCGCACAACAATCATCGTCAGCTGTAGCAGTCGAGCTCTTTCGTCGATGTGCGTGCGGTAATAAGCGCAGCGGCTAGCCTGCATGTTGCACCAGTATCCGGGATGATCGCGCCGAACAGGTGCGGCTGGACGCCGCTGTGGAGCGAAAGGCATAGCTGTCGCTACGACTTGAGTGAACAGCCAGTGCAGGCGTGCCTGGACAAACGAGGGCCCGGATAGATCCTGGGCCGGTCACCAACCGTACCCTGCGGAAAACCCCGGAAAAAGAGGATGCGAAGCGGCTACATCGGGTTTCGGTATGTGGCCCATGATCGGCCGGTGCGACATACAGGCTAGAGGCTGTCCTCCCGGTTTCAAACTCCGCATGCGATCGTCGTCGAGTAAAGGAATGCGCGATACAAGTTCACAGATTCGACGTAAACGATTACCGAGGAATGACCCTGCCGGGCTGCTTGAATTGGCGTATTCCTGAACGTCGCGTCAGACCTTTGCAATGAACCAAACGAAACCGGATGGCCGAGGCCTTGTCAGCGACGTCGGGAATCTGAGCCGCTCTATTCACGTCCAGTCCATCGGGAGACGGCGGCTCAGTCTCACCACCAAGCGTGGTTACTGCGTAACCGAGCCGGTTGTCCGGTGCAGGCACCTCAATGGGTGCCAGCGACCGGTAATTGAGAAATGCGTGAGCAAAGCCTCATATCGGATAAAGGTTCACGTGACCGTTCGCTGCAGGGAAGCAGCAGTCGAGCCTACAGGGGGGTTATCACGGCGTGTCACTGAAAGCTTTTCCCGGCGGGAGGCACGGGAAACGCGAGGCTTTATTTGTGGTTCTCTTAACAAGCGGTTCGAACGCGAGAACGTCCAAGGAGGACATCTGCATGAAACACCTATCACGACTGAGTATTTTGCTGATTGCCGTGGCGATATTGATCACCACGGGTTGTACCACCGGCATCCAGGACGGTATGCGCGTCGCTGCCCAGAACAGCAGCGTGAGACCCTCGGGCTATGTCACGTCTCCACCCCAGCCGGGCGCCAAGGTCCGAGTGCAGGCTCGACATCCTGCCACCGGTGCTTGGATCACCTTGCGTGACAACATCAATATCAAAAGCAACTCGACATGGACGACCAAAGACGGCACCAAGCTCTATGCCTGGGATGCCGGCAATATGGCCGTCCCGAATGCGTATTGGCTAGCCGGGACCGGCGGTTCGTATGCCCGCCTGCGTGCGCAGTGGTACACGGGCACCACTTGGTACAATACGCTGGTTGCGCGCGGAGACTGGCTGCAGTGTTTTCTGGAAAACTACAACGACCAGGGCAATACCCTTTCTTACATGCTGGCCAATTGCTTTTCTCATCGTGGCGAGGCGTATGTATATACTGCGGGATACCGTGAAGGGCCTGCCAGCTGCGGAGCACCCGCGGCGGGGTTGGCCAAGACCAACGGTCACTACATGATCAACCAGGTGCCCAGTTGCGCGCGCACCATCATCAGCAACCGCATGCGTGAGAAGATCGACGAACAGAATATCCTGCTGCACTACGAGATCAGCCACAGTACGACCAACGCCGCTTCCAAGGACACCTTGCCGAACGACGCGGCAAATACCTGCAATCGCCAGCCGGGGGCCGACGGTTCGTGTGAACTCGGTGGTTTCTTCGGCGGCCACGAGCGCTACATCCGTCGCATGGAACGACATGTCATGGTGTACGACTACCCGTGGATGCCCAAGGGTAAGATTCCGGCGTGGAATGGCAGCACCTGGATTCCGACGCAGTTTCAAAATGCCGAAGTGTCACCCAACGGCAGTTGCGAGAGCTGGACCTGCGCCGGCTGGCGATCCGACCCGATTGCCGATTCGACGCCGAACGCATTCAAACCGGTGTCCGCCAGCCCTGCCAACGTCTGTTCGTTCGCCAGCACAGATGCCGTGGCCGTGGCGGTGAACGGCTGGCATTCGTCGGGTCACGTATCGACGGGGGGCCATTTCGGCACCTTCGATTCACCGGCCAACCCGTTGTTCTTCCTTTGGCATAACGCGATCAACGACGTGTGGGTCGACTATCGCAATTGTCCTTAGCCTTGGACGTGGACTGACCATGTCGGGAGAGACATTGATGAAGAAAACCTTTCTGATCATACTGGCGGTGACAGGGCTGAGCGGCTTCACCTTGTGGCATCTGTATACGGTGAAAGCCGCCGACGCATCACGCGGCGACCTTACGACGCAGACGTCGTCGGTCGATTTAGCCAAGGAGCCGGTTGCGCAAGCGGATGTAACTCAGGCCGGATCCGTGCCGGCGTCGACGGAGCAGCCGGGGGGTGATGAGCCGACAGATGCGAGTACTGCTGTGAGGCTAGCGACCACCGGAGCCACGGTAAACGCACCGACGCTCGAGGCCGGTGTAGACCGGGCGACGGCCGATTTCGTCGCCAGCGGTAAACCCGAAGCGATACAGGCGTACTTTGCCGAACGCCGGCGTGCGCGTGCCGCACTCATGCAGCAGGAAATGAGCTGGGAGAGCGAGGACCGTGCCTGGTCCGAAGATCTGCAGCGGCGTTTCGAAGAGGCGGAGAAAATCGTGCCGGGACTCGGCGGTGTTGCGGTATCGCAAGCCGATTGCCGCGAAACCATCTGTGCTTTGCATATCTGGTTCGAAGGCGATTCGGGTTATCGGGAACTGGCGCCGTATGTCGACAATATCGGTATGGTCCTGGGTTCGGAGGCCTGGGTGCATCACGATGCGGACCCCAACGTCGCGATTGTATATATCGCGAAACCCGATACCAAATTGCCGGATCTCGAGAAGACGAGCGAAGGCTAGAACGTTCAAGAAGTTTAACCCGGGTATCGCATCCCCAATGATACCTGGGTTCTTTTTGGGTTATTGCCGCCACGCCGCTTTGAGCCGGTCGCACAGAGCCAATCGGCGCTCGCGTTAAGCCGCGAAACGGAGGCTTGCTCAACGTTTCTGTGGCACGAGATCAAGGGCAGGGCGGGAGACCGGGCGGCGAATGGCGTAAAATCGCGGTCGATCTGGCCGCTGAGACCTGTTATGACCAAGTTTGTACGACCCTTCCTGGGTTTGATTCTGTTTGCAACGAGCGCGTCGGCCGACGTCGTCGACGAATCGCTGCAACGGGCCGACGCCCTGTGGGACAAGACCGTGGAGTCCGCTGGCGCAATGCTGGACAAGGCGCGTCGTTTATGGCGCGAGGAGCATCCTGAGGGCGCGCAGCTGTGGGAAGACCTGATTCCGCGGCTGGACGAGGCCATTACGCTGCAAAACAAGCAACGTCAGCTACCGAAAACCACGTGGTTCGGCGAGGACCAGGCATCCAACGCCGAAGAGATGAATGCCCTGCTCGACGAGGTTGCGACCATCTTGGTCGGCAACCACACGCTGCGCGACCGCATGCGAGAGCTGAACGAGGCTATGGCCGGTAACCGCCAATCCATCGTCGACTTGAAGCGGCGCAAGATGACCGCGCCTTCAAACTCGGTATGGCGCAAGACGGTCGCCGATGTTGAGGACGAGATTGCCGAACGCGAATTACTGTTGACCGAGCAGCAACGGGCTATGGCCGACCTGCACACCCGGATCGCTGAAGAACTGCGCTTGATGGGGCTGGACATCGACGCCGAGGGACTGGAGTTTCTGCTCTCTACCGTGGTCGGCGATGATGTGATGGATATGACGCTCGCGTTCGAGCAGGTACGCCGGCTGACCGAGCAGCTCGAAACGCTGACGGTGGAAAGCCGCGAAGACCTCGCGACCGCACGGCGCTACTATGGCATGTACGCCGTACTGCTGAAGACGCTGGATCGAAT
>CBDUNM010000204.1:0-7209 GCA_965368585.1 uncultured Chromatiales bacterium
CCCTGCACCGGCGCGGTGTTGTCGATGGTCACGCTGCCGCTCGGGTCGTCGTTGATATCGGTGACCGCGGCGGTGGCCGCCGACGGCACCGTTTCACTCGTATCGCCGGCATCGATGTAGCTGGCGACCACCCGGATCGTCTGGCCCACATCAGCCTGGGTGGTGGTGTAGGCGCTGCCGGTCGCACCGCCAATATCCACGCCGTCGCGCTGCCACTGGTAGTTGATCGGCCCGCTGATGCCGTCGGCGTCCGCGAGTGTGTTCGACACCGTCAAGGTCGCGCCTTGCACCGGGGTGGTGTCGTCGATGATCACGCTGCCGGTCGGTGGATCGTTGACATTGGCGACTGTAACCTGCACGGTAACCTCGGTTGGCGACTCCAACACCTCGTTGTCGCGCGCCACCACTGTAAACGCGTCCAGGGTTCCATTCGCGTGTTCCGCCGGTGTCCAGTAGGCGTGCGTAGTCGCATCCAGGGTGTCGTTGGCGCCGGCGGCCCAAGGCGTGGCACCAACCGCCGTGGCACCTATTTTGAGCGTCCCGCTGGTAACCGACTTGACCACGAATGCATCGACCGACCCGTCGCTGTCGGCCTCATTGCCTTGGACCGTCAGATTGCCGAACGTGACCGTGATTTCGGTGTCTTCGTTACCCGAGGTCACCGGCCCGGTAAAGCTCGTCAAGGTGGGTGCGGTATTGCCCATCGCGAACATGGCGGCGACATCGCCGCCGGACAAGGCCCGCTCGTAGATGCGCACGTCGTCGACGGTCCCCTTGGCCGGGTACGCAAAGTCGTCCGCGGCGAAGGTGTCGCGCGCCGTGCCGATCTTCCAGGTCTCGGTGTTGTATTCGCCCGCCGCCGTACCCGGGGTGAAAACGGCCGTGTTTTCCAGGGCGCCGTCGATGTACAGGCTGACGCGTCCAGCCGGCCGGTCGAGCGTGACCGCGATATGGTGGAAGTCGCCCGGTGCGTAGGTATTCGCGCTCTTAACCTGGACGTAGCTGGTCCCGCCGAACCAGTGCTCGAAGGTGAACCGCTGATCTGAGCTGTACCAGATCCCGGTGTGTGCGCCCTCTTTGACCAGGATGCCGTAGGCATAGTCGTTGTTCATCGGCAATGCGCCCGACGGCACATCGTCGGGATTGAACCAGGCGGACAAGGTGAAATAGTCGCCCTCCTGCACATCGGTCAGCGTCGGGCTATCGGCAACGACGAAAAAATCCTGGCCACCGCTGGTGGGATCGAAATGAAAGGCCCCACCGACCGGACCCAAGGTCCAATTCTGTTCGGCATTGGTATCGAGGGTCGCATCGTTGCCGTTGGCCGTGCTGTCATGGGTGACGGTGCCGGGTCCATCGTCGAATTCCAGATGCAGCACGAGATCGGTGGAGATATCCGGCGCCACGATCGTGAAGCTTGTCGCGGCGGTGGCGGTTTCCCCGTTGCCGTCGTCGACCTCCAGGCCAACGGGGTGAGCGCCTAGACCGCTGACGCCCAGCGCCTGCAGCGTCGCCCAGGGCACCGTCGGGTTGGCACCGGTCGCGTCGTCGTAGTCGCCGTCGTTGTCGATATCCCAGGCGTAGGTAAGCGTATCGCCATTGGGGTCGGCGGAATCGCCGGCATCGAGCGTGATGAGATCGTCACCCGCGGTGACCTGATACGGCGCGCCCGCCGAGGCATCGGCGGTCGGCGCCAGATTTGGGGTCAAATACTCAATCTGCATATTGTCGATGAAAAGAGCGTCGTTGCCATCATCCACACCGGTAGTGTCGAAACGAATTCGGGTATCGTTATCGATATAAGCAGAAATATCGTAACTCGCGCTCAAGAGTGCGCCATCGGCTGCCGGACCCACGAAGTTGTCGAGTACGGTCCAAGCCCCGCCCCCATCGGTGGAAACAGAGATCTCTATCACATCGGGCGCATTCAAACCGCTGCGTGCATAGTCGAAACTCAGCACCGCGGTGGTGGCACTCGAGAGATCCGCTTCACGCCATACTGCCACCCCATTTCCGATCCAAAGTCCCCGTTCACCCAGGTAATTCCAGACAGCTATCTTGCCAGCGCCGGGGCCGTTGCTTTCACCGACTTCCTGCCAGTCGTTGCTCCAGTTCTGGGTGCCGTTGTTCCCACTGAAAAGGAAAGCGTGGAACTGATCGAGGACGGTGGCATTGGCAGCGGTAACCGGGCCGAATTCCGAGGTGCTGCCGTAGTTGCCGCCGCCGAGGGCTTCGGTCGCCGTGGCGGCGACGGTCCGCGCGTCGGTCACGGTGACGCCGCTCAAGGTCTCATTGAAGGTTTCCGAGCCCGAACCAGTGCTGGTGACCGCGACCGCGCCGAGGAACACCTCGCCGCCGCCGTAGCCAAGGTTCGTGATGCCGGCGGGGTTCTCGAACAGCTCGACGCGGTAGTCGCCGGCCGGGACATCCAGGCTGAAGGTGATGTCGAGATCGGGACCGCTCTGGGCGACGCCGGTGATCACCGGGTAGTTGAGCAGGTCGTTGGGGCCGCCGTCGACGTCGCCGGCATCGTTGTAGCTGACCTCGTCGTTGTTCAGGTCGACCGCCAGTTCCCTATTGGAGAAGATCTGGTTGCCCAGGATCGCGATGTTGTTGGCCGGATTCGCCGTGTTGTCGACCACCACCCCCTCGCGATGGCCCGCGATACGATTGCCCTCGCCCGCATTGACCCCGCCGATCATGTTATTGGCGGCGTCATTCCAGACGAGCACACCAAAGGTGCCGCTGGACAAGACGTCCCCATTCTTGTCGAGTCCGATGTCGTTCCCGATCACCCGGTTGCCGTCCGTGGTATTGCCTTTAATCAGGACGCCGGCGTAACTGCTCGCGCTGATGATGTTGCGGTCCGCGGTGGCGATTCCGCCGATGACGTTGGCGTCCGCCCCGTTGTTCAGGTCTATCCCGGTCTGGTTGCCCGCCGCAGTGGTACCGTCAGGTGCCAAGCCGATATAGTTGCCGACGATGGTATTGCCGTCGGAGCGTACGTCGATGGCATCGCCGTAAGCACCACCGTCGGTAAAGCCGGTGATCGAAAGCCCGCGAATGGTGCTGCCGCCGCTGGTGGTGTCGAGATAGAAACCGTCATAGTTGTCGCCCGGCTCGGCGCTCAGCAGGCTGCCGTCGATCTCGATGACCGGGGCGTCGACGTAATCGGATTCGCTGGTACCGTCGATGATGACGGCCCGGGTGATTGTCGGCAGCGCGCCTTGCAGCGGATCAAGCGTAATGGTGTGCGGGCCGGTCCCCAGGATCTCGAAATGGATAGCGTCTAGCTCGCTTGAGCCGTTGGCAGCCTTGATCGCCTCGCGCAGCGAGATCTTGCCATCGAGGCCGGGATTGTTGATGAGCGCATTGATGGAACTGGTTAAACCGTCGTCGACGTCGTCGGTGGTATTGACCGTGACCGTTCTGGCGTAGCCGAGGTCGATGCGGACGTTGTCGATGAAGAAGTGATCGTTGCCGTGCGTCATGCTGACGGCGGTGAAACGGATCTGTGTATCGGTGTCGATATACGACGAAATGTTTTGGCTGTACGACTGCCATGCGCCATCGCTGGCGGGTCCGTCAAAACTGGTCAGCCGATCCCAATTGGTACCGTCGGTGGATATCTCGAGCACGACCGAGTCGCCGGCATCCATACCGTCACGGTCGTAGTCGAAACTCAGCGTCGCCGTGTAGGCACCCGACAGATCCGCCTGCCGCCACACACCGAAGGTGTCGTCTTTAATACGCAGGCCCTGATCGGCGAGGTGCGAATTGACGATTATCTGACCGCTGTTCGGACCGTCGGAGAAATCACCGATCTCCTGCCAGTCATTGCTCCAGGACAGCGCGCCGTCATCGCCACCGAAGGAAATGGCGTTGAATTCGTCCAGGTAATACTTGCCCGGCACCACGTCGGCATAGGTATCGCCGATACGGATCTCGTCGAGCGACGATTGATTGGTGAGGGTGCCGTTGGCAACGGAAAAGTGCGCGAAGTCCCCCAGATCGAGGTTGCTCTTGACCGCCGTGTAGGTCGAATCCGGGATCGAACCACCGGGCGAGGGGTCGACGTACAGGGTGATCCGGTCGGGCCCGTCGAAGAACTCCAGCTTCGCGACCAGCAGATAGGTCTGGCCGGGGACCGGGGTGATGCCGGCCACCGGCACGTGTTCTACGCCGAGATGTTTGTTCAACGTGAACTGGGTCTCGTGGTAGGAAACCGTGACCATGTCCCCCGCCGGGTTGCCGAAGGACATGCCGGTAAAATCGAGCAGATCGGTTTCATCCGGTGTGACCAGAAAACTCAACCACGCGACCGACCCGTCCGCGCCCAGGGGATCGCGACCCGCCGTGTCGATGTCGCGCGCGAAGCGCATGATCCCCAGTCCGGAGGTATAGAAATCCAACGACCCCCCCGACACGTCGAGCCCACCGGTCGGATCCTGCAGGCCCGTGGCATTCACGGTATGATCGTCGTCGCCGATGCCCGCCGTGTTGTCCCAGGCGGTCGCCCAGCCTGTGCCACCGTTCAGGCCCTGCAGCGACGTGCCGTCGCCGTAGGCGAAGGGTTCGTAGGCGATCAGTTCCAGGGTGTGCTGCCAAGCCGGCTGGGCGGCAGGCGCGAAAATCGCAGCCGTCTCCAGCGATCCGAGCCGGTACTCCAGCTCCCAGTCGCCACCTTGCGCGGCCGCGCCGGTCAGATCGGTGGACGCCGCGACATCGGCGCCGGTCAGGACGCCGAGCGCGTCGATCATCGACCGCCCCTCGGCGTCGGCGGCAAGGTCGCAGCCGTACAGCAGCAGATCGGCACCTTCCGCCAGCGACTCGCCCCAGCCGGACAAGGCATCCGCATAGGCATCGATGTTTGCGTTGCTCAACCAGGTACTGCCCAGCTGCACGCCCTCGCTCGAACCGTGCGACAGGATATGCACGGCACTCACGTCGCCGAAGCCGGACAGAATGCGGGCGATCTGAGTGATACCGTCCCGGTCGGGATCGATCAGGTAAAGCTCAAACGCCGCGGCGGCTTCGTTGTCGCGGAGCTGATCGATCAATTGCTCGTGGTCGGGCAAGCGGGTGTCGACGAACACCAGCTGCCGCGCCGCGTCCGGCCCGTCGGCGAGGGACGGCAGGTCGAGCGGTTGCGCCGCCGGCGGGTCGGCGTCTACCGAATCGCCGGCCATGGAGACACCGTCGGTGGGATTGACAGCGGTTGCGGATGCGGCGCCCAACAGGTATGGGTCCGCCGGCAGGACATCCCAGGGCGCATGCGGATCAGCGGCGTCGGCGCCGGGCAGCCCAGCCAGGGCCAGCGCATCGGCCGACAGGAGCGTGCGCGGCTCCATCAGTTCGACGTGCAGCGGCGGGGTCTTGACCTTTGCGTGCTTGGCCATGGGCGTGACTGCGGGTTTCTGCTAACTGCCCGACGGGGTAGGCAAGGCCGGGTTCGGGGTGAATGGATAAGCAGCGTATGGCATGTTGGCGATCCGTTCCGTCATTGCGGCGTTTTCCCTGGGCAAGGGGGTCGTGAAAGTCCCTTCTCCCCGGGGAAGAAGGGATAAATACTCCTGCTGCAAGGGCGATATGTCCCGGTGGGCTCAGCGGCCGGGCGCGTAACGGCTCTGGGTCAGGCGATTCTGCCTTGCAGCCGGCAGTTCAGACTCCGGCAGCGCCTGCGCGGTCACGGCTAAGTTTTGCAGCTTGACCCGGCACTTCACGCCGGCGGGTATGTTGTGTTCGGGGTTCGGCAAGGCGAAGCGCACGCCAAAGGTGCCGCTGGCCGCGTCACCCATCCCGTCGACTACCACGACCTCGGCATCCAGCCGCCGGTCCGGTTGTATCTCCGGTGTCACGATGGCCTGCGTACCCGACTGGATGCGGCCGAACTCGGACATGGGCACGATGGTCTCGACGTACAGCGGATCGAGCTGCGCGATCTGCACGATGGCCTGTTCCTCCACATACTCGCCGGGATGCTTGAGGCGCTTGACCACGATACCGTCGATGGGGCTGCGCACCTGGCGCCGCACCAGGACCGATTCGGCCCGCTGCAGTTCGAGCTGGCGTTGCGCGAGCACGTCCTGGGCGTCGCGCAGCCGCCAGGATGCCAGCGTCGCTTCGCGTTCGGCCTCATCCTTGTCCTGCGCCGAAACCAGCTTGTCGCCGTGCAGCTCGCTCAGCCGGTGCAGGCTGCGATTGTCGAAACGCAGGCTCGCGGCGCGCAGTCTGACCAGCACATCGGTATCCGCGCGGGCCTTGGCCAGGTCGCGTTCCACTATCTCCACGGAAGAATCGAGCTGCGCCAGCAGCTGGCCCTTGCGCACCCGGTCGCTGCGGTCGACGCGGACCCGCTCCAGCACGCCGGCCACGGCGCTGCTTACCTCGACGATGGCCGACGGTGTGATCACGCAATCGTAAGCCTGACCCTCGTCGCCCAGTACAGAAGACGGTACCGCCGCGAACAGCAACCAGGGTAAAAGGCGTGTTGGCGACGACAGAGTGACTACCCAGTGAACAAACATATCCGGAAACGGCTCCGCTCTAGCAACTGAAATCTAATGCTCAGATCGGCATTCGCCGCGTTTTCTGTAGGTTTGTGCGACCGGAAGAATGCGGTTCGGATCGGGTCACTGCGGGTGTGCTTCGATGCGGCTTTCGTTGAGCTTGTGTGTCGCCATCCGCAAGCGCCCGAGCAGGCGATGACCCAAGGCGGGCAGCGCCATGCGCGGCGAGGCGGCCTGCCAGCCTTGCGCACCCCGGATCGCCAATGGTTTGCCTTGGTTGATCACCACCGTCCCCTGCGAATCCCGGGAAAACGGCCAGTATCCGCCGCGCCGCGATATCCAGCCGTGCGCCACGACCGAGGTATTCGTCAGCAGCGAACGGGGGGCGACGCGCAGGCGGCAGAAGCCGCAGCCGAAGCGCCGCTCCGCGCTGCCGCGAAGCACGACCAGCAGCGTCTGCAGAGAACCCAGCCGAAGCGGCGCCCAGCCCTCGCTGTCGGTCACCACCGACGAGCGCGCGCCATCATGCACCAGCACGAGCCGCTGCCCGGCCAGCGGTGCGCCGGCTGCGTCGACGAAACCCAGCTCCAACTGGACACTGCCGGTCAGCAGGTGGGATATCTGCAGCAGCGTGTGCGTGCGCCAGCGCCGGAAGCGCCATTGACCGAAGGGATAGACGGGCGCGATGCTCGACCGGTCA
>CBDUNM010000205.1:0-7183 GCA_965368585.1 uncultured Chromatiales bacterium
GGCGGCATGGCTTCGGCGTTATACACGCGCCCGGTAATGATCGGTTGGTCCGGATCACCTTCGAGGCACTCGACGATCACTTCCTCACCGATGCGCGGTATATGGATAGCGCCAAAACTCTTGCCGGCATGGATCTGCGAAACGCGCATCCAGCACGAGCTGTTCTCGTCTTTCTTGCCCAGGCGGTCCCAGTGAAACTGCACCTTTACCCGACCGTATTCGTCCGGATAGATCTCTTCACCCGCCGGCCCGACCACCACGGCTGTCTGGGGACCACGTATTTTCGGCTTGGGCGTAATACGACCTGGTCTGAAAGTCACGGAATCCGGTATGCAGCTAAAGCTGTTTTGATAAAAGGTTTCACCGCCGCCCATCAATTGCGTCTGGTCGTTGGCGGAATGCTGGATATCCGTAATGACGTAGCTTTTGCTTTCTTCCGATGGGCACTCGTGGCGCGTGACGGTGAATTTTCCAAGCGTGTGCAAGGTGCGACAGCCGCTGACGCAGCGCACCACATCGTGCGGCACCTCCTCTTCTTCCATACGGATCTTGGTCAGGTCGTCACCATCACCTTTGACGCCATACTCTCCGGGATAGTCGTACAACTCGTACTTGCCGACGTCCGGCAGGTCGACCAGCGTATTGGTATGCGTCGCGAGACTGGTGCTCGGCGTTTTGAAGTTGTAGTCGGTCTGCGCGTATTTACCGCTGCGGTACGCGTAGTGATGCTCCCATTCGGCTATATGGTCGGCCGTCAGACTCCCGGGGTGGTATTCGATCTCGTGCTCGGGGCAGTCCACATACGCCCCCTGGTGATCGGCGATCACCAGGGTGTGCTTACCGTCCTCCTGGCGGAACCAATAGTACATCCCCTCCTCTTCCAAGAGTCGCGCGACGAAGTGATACGCGGATTCACGGTATTGCACACAGTATTCGCGTTCCGGGTGATTGCCTTGCGCATCTATCTCGAAATCGCCGTAGCCAAGATCCTGAAAGACCTGCTCGATGATTTGCGGTACGGTCTTGAACTGGAATATCCGGCAGTCGGCGCTGCGCGTCAGGAACCAAAACCACGGCACAACCTCGGCCCGGTAACGGCGCAATTCCCGGGTGTGCATCGCACCGCCAACGAACTGACTGACGAAGCCGTTGAAAAAGCGCTGCGAACCGTCAGCCAAATTCAGGGTAATGGTGACGTTCTTGCCGACGATATCGGCGGGCGCGATTCCGGTTTCTGTAGAGAGCATTTCGCATTGATAAGAAAACAGCTCGGATATCGCTTCCGAACCGGCAAAAGACTGCAGTATGAGCACGTCGCCGCCCATCGGCGTCTTGATGCTGAGCAGCCGTGTTTCTTGATCAATGGCGATTGCCATTTAGCTAGCGTCCCCTGTTAAACATTGCCTGACTCATTGGTTGCTGTCACTAATACGAGGCCTGCTTTCTGACCGATGCAGCCTTGATTGAATGCCTTTCGCCGAGGTGGCTCGGCTCCTACAGAGTGATTCGGTTGCCGTCCGAGGTCGGTCCTTTGACCGATACGGATGTGATTGAGCGCCCTTCGGCGAGGGGGCTCGCCTCCTACAAAACTACAATGTTTGCCTCTCAATCGCACTGTGGTGCCGCCAGTCTGAACGCGAAGCTTCACTCTATTTCGTAGACGAAAGCGTCTTCGTCGTCTACGGAAATATTCACACTCGCGACGCCCTCGCCGCGGGCGGTGCGGCCGAGAAACTCCTGCGCCAGTTCCGGTAGCAGCGTCCGCGTCAGAATATGATCGACGTTGCGCGCGCCGGTCTCGACCTCCTGGCAGCGATCCGCTATGTGCTGCACCAACTCGGGTGCGTAGCTGAGTTCGGCGCGATAGCTCTCACGCACCCGCTTTTGAATTTTCCCCAACTTCAGCTGGATGATCTTCTTCATCACATCTTCGGCCAAGGGGTAATAGGGCACCAGGTTCAGGCGCCCGAGGAAGGCCGGCTTGAAGGTCTTGAGCAGGTCCTCGTGCGTGGCCTTGGTGAGCCCTTCGGCGTCCGGCGCGGTTTCGGGATCCGCGCACAGGCTCATGATGACGTCGGTACCGGCGTTGGTGGTCATCAGGATAACCGTGTTCTTGAAGTCGATATCCCGGCCCTCGCCGTCGCGCAAGGTTCCCTTGTCGAACACCTGATAGAAAATATCCTGGACGCCGGGGTGCGCCTTTTCCATTTCGTCGAGCAGGATGACGCTGTAGGGCTTGCGCCGCACCGCTTCGGTCAATACACCGCCTTCACCGTAGCCGACATAACCCGGCGGCGACCCCATTAGCAGCGAGACCTTGTGCTCTTCCTTGAACTCGGACATGTTGATGACCGTCATGTTCTGCTCGCCGCCGTACAGCAGATTGGCCAACGTGATGCCGGTTTCGGTCTTACCGACGCCGCTGGGTCCGGCCAACATGAAGACACCGATCGGCTGGCGTGGATCGCTGAGGTGCGCACGCGAGGTGTGGATACTCTGCGCAATGGCTTCCAGCGCGTGATCCTGGCCCACCACATTGGCGGCCATGCGTGCCTTTAGATCGAGCACGGCATTGATTTCATCGGAGAGCATGCGACCCACCGGGATCCCGGTCCAGTCGGACACTACCTTGGCGATCGCCTGACCATCGACGCACACATGCATCAAAGGCGTCTCGCCCTGCAGCTCCGCCAACGCGGCGTTTTTCTCGGCCAATTCTCCCACGAGGCGGGCGCGAACCTCTTCGGTCAGTTCTTCTTCGGCATCACCTTCTGATGCGCTTTCGGACCCGGCATCGGCAGGCGTCTCATCGTGTTCGGCGTCATCCACGAGCGCGTCGCTCTGCTCCAACTGCGCGCGCCGCTTGCGGATCTCTCTGACCAGGGCCCTTTCTTTCTCCCAACGCGCTTCCAGTGCAGTCAGCACGGCGGTGACGTCCGCCTTTTCGTTGTCGAGTTCGCTCAGCTGGTCGGCGTGATCCGCGCCCACTGCCTGCTCGCGCTGCAGGATCTCGATCGCCACATCCAATTGTTCGATGCGGCGTCGGGCGTCCTCGACCACCGCCGGGATACCACTATGACCCACGGCCACGTTCGCGCAGGCGGTATCCAGTAGGCTGACCGACTTGTCCGGTAATTGGCGCCCCGAGATATAACGCGATGACAGGCGCACCGCCTCTACCAGGGCCTCATCGAGTATCCGCACGCGGTGATGCCGTTCCAGCGTATTGGCCAGGCCGCGCATCATCTCTACCGCGGGACGTTCTTCCGGCTCTTCAACCTTGACGACCTGGAACCGGCGCGCCAGGGCGGCATCGCGTTCGAAGTACTTTTTGTACTCGGCCCAGGTGGTCGCGGCGATGGTGCGCAGCTCACCCCTGGCCAGGGCGGGCTTGAGCAGATTGGCCGCATCGCCCTGGCCGGCCTGCGCGCCGGCACCGATCATGGTGTGCGCTTCGTCGATGAACAGGATGATTGGCTTGGGTGAGGCCTTCACCTCGTTGATCACGGACTTCAGCCGATTTTCGAATTCGCCTTTTACGCCTGCTCCGGCCTGCAGCAAGGCCAGGTCCAGGGTCCTGATGCTGACGTTGCGTAGCGGCGGCGGCACATCGCCCTCGGCAATACGCTGGGCGAAACCTTCGACCACGGCCGTCTTACCGACACCCGCCTCGCCGGTCAGAATCGGATTGTTCTGCCGTCGTCGCGTAAGGATGTCGACGATCTGCCGCACCTCGGAATCGCGTCCCAGCACCGGGTCGATTTTGCCCTGCTTGGCCGTGAGGGTCAGATCGACGGTGAATTGGTCGAGCGCAGGGGTCTTACTCGGCCTCCCCGGAACCAAGGGCGCACCTGACGCGGCCGGCCCACCTTCCGCAGCGGTCTCTTCGGCGGCCTCGTCGGAGTTCGCGGTAATCGCGATCAGATCCTGACGCAGCGCATCCGGCGAGAGGTTAGCCAACTCGGCCGAAGCAACCCGGCCCAAACGCGCCAGCGATTCGTCGGCGAGCAGTGCGAGCAGCAGATGACCGGAGCGGATATGCGCGGCGCCGAAATCAACCGATGCGATCAGCCACGCCGACTTGATCAGGTTGACGATGTCCGGGGTGAAGCCGGGGGTCCTAGAATTGCCCCGCTTGAAACCCTCGAGCGCGAGGGTCAGTTCCTTGCCGACCTTTCCAGCATCGATCTCGTAGTGCCGGAGAATGGCGGAGAGGTCCGCGCCGGAATCATCCAGCAGTTTGAACAACCAGTGCTCGATCTCGGCGTTATAGTGCGTGTTGGTCAGCGCCAGGCTGATCGCTTCGGTGAGCGTGCTGCGGCAATGATTATTCAGCTTGCCGATCAGCGGCCTGATATCAACGGATACCATTCCCCCTCCTCATGCGCACCTTGCCGCCGGGCGACATTCTGCGCGTCCTGTTTATCATCGACACTATAGCGCGATATCCCGCTTCATACTAAGGCGCATGCGATGAATGCGACATGACTTTGCGCCGAAAATGTAAATATTTCCGGAAAGCGCTCACGGCGCTTCCAGCAGTTGCTCGGGGCTAAAGTGCGTATCGTCGCGATCGTTGCGATGAACCTTGCTGCCGAGCCAGGTATTCCAGCCCAAGCGTGGCTCGAAATCGTCCGCGGCGCCCAGTCGCAACACGGGAACCCGGTTCGCGCTCAGCGCCAGTTGGATATCAAAGTCCTTCTCCAATCCGACATAGGCACGGGTGAAGGCCACCAAGGCGAGGAGCGCACGCGATTCTCCAACGCCGTCATGCGGTAAAAACCGGCGAAACGTCTGATAGGTCATCGGTCCAAGCCGGATACGAAACCGACTCTGTACGTCCCACACCTGAGCGCCGATCACGGCATCGACGCCGAGCTGATTGAACTGCCCTTTGGGCATGCCGGCCGATGGCAAGCGTGTACACTGATCGGCCTCCAACGCCAACCAACGACCGACAAATTGTTCCAACTTGACAGGCACTTTGAAGTGATCCGCCAGCAGCGTCTGCAGCACCACGGCTGAGCGCGGAAAATGCGCGAAGTGGCCCGCATAGGCCAACAGCCTGTCGTCCGGCACCGCCAGACGCTCTGACTGGTGCTTGGTTCCCCTCCCGATCAAGCACTCGAGGGTTCGCGTAAACGCATCGTCGAGTTTCGCATTGCGGCGGGCACGTTCGTAGCCGACGGTGCAGCGGTATTTCTCCCAGGCTCGATAAAACAGGGAAATGGTGCGATGGTTGAATAGATCAAAGAAGTCGCGCAGCGCATAGTCGCGATCGCGCATCCGCTGCTGCATCAAATCCAGATAACTCTCGGGCAATACACCGGCCGCGCCGGTCAGGCCCATGAAAGCGACCTGCATCTGGGGAAGCGGCGCCTCCGCGTTCGATCCGGCGGACAGCTTTACGATTTCGGAAGCCGCAAAACTGCGCGCGGGAAACGCTTTGAAACGCACCACTTCCCGGGCGGGCGCGGCATCGTAACCGACCGACGCGCTCGGGGCTTTTTTACCCTGGCTGCGCTCGCGCTGCGCGATCAATTCCAACAAACGCACCGCTTGAAAGAAATCGAATCGCCACGGCTCTTGCCACAGCAACTTTTCTAAAGAAGTGTCTGTTCGCCGGCCCTGGGTCGCCATTTGCGTAGCACTCCTTCCCGGCCACGCACCTTCGCGACCAGACGGGTAAACGAATTGATACTGCAGTACAGGGCGAGAAAACGCTCCAGCACCGTGGCGAACAAATAGACGCCGCTTCCCGAAAAGCGCTTTTCGTCGAACTCGATCGTGACCTCCACGCCCCGGACCAAGGCACCCGCACCCCGACCCGGCATACGGGCGGTGACGAAGCGGCTGTCCACGCTCACGATGCCCTCAATCATCGCTCGCGTTTCGGCCGAATCGCGAAAATCGTAGAGTTTCAGAATCTCGCGCAACGCCGCTGCGCCCTGCTGTCGGTCTGAAATGGATAAATGATTGAGCGTCAGATGCGATATCAGTCGCCACATTGCAGCGTGGCGCACGGGCGGCCGCAGGGTCCTGGTGGGCGCGGTCAGGCATTCGATTTTTTCGATCGCTGCAGCGCCTTGACCGAGCCGCAGGCGAGGCTCTCCTCCACCGAACGGCAAGCGGCCGGGCAGATCGCGGTTGAGACAGGTGGTTTCCACGTGCGCAATCCACTTGGGCGCTGCGGCGGGATTGAGCGCGAGATCGACAAAGGAAAGAAAGACTTCCGTACCAGGATTGCTGCTGGGCGCCGGCCGTCTGGCCGGCTTCCAATACGCGTTCGTCTCGCGATCGGTCGCGCCGTGAGTGGTGCCGAACAACGGATGATAGGTCGACTTCGCGTTGTCCGGCCCCGACGCGGTCACGCGGTCGATCGAGTACACTTCGGACGCCTTCGGACGGCGGGCATCCGGCACGACCCGGTACTCGTAGACGGTTTGATCGAGTTGAATCGGCTCCGCCCGTTTGGCGAACAGGTTGACCATCGGCGTACAACCCAGGGCGAAGGTCTCGCGGCTGACCTTCTGTTCCAGCTCCGCCACGCTGCGGCCCAGGTAAAAATAGACGTCGACCTGCTTGCCGATCTCGGCCAGCGCGTCACCCAGACCCACCAGTTCGAAAAACAGAAACTTCTGTGGAAACGCGAAGAATTCGCTCAGCAGACGGTAGCCGATGAACGACTGCGGCGGATACGGCAGCAGTCCCTGGTCACGTTCGAATCCGACCGGTGCAATGTTATCCGAAGTCAGGAATACCGGGGCCGCGTCCGAATCGGGGTCGGCTACCGCGATCCTGATCACATCATTGAACAGCAATTCGTACAAGGGAAAGACGAACTGCCCCTGACCGCGCAGGTAGAACTGCAGCCGGTCGGGCCGCAGATCGGAAAAGCGCGCGTCTTTTGCCGTGCACGCAAGCGACAATTTGAGTACCGAAGTCACGTCGGCGAGTTCCGCAACCGGCGGGGCGTCCACGGCGGATCCGGAAAGTGCCGCATCCGCCACGCTGATCGGCCACAGCGACAGGCGATAACAGGTGCGGAATCGACACGGCTCGCCATCGACCGGCTCCGTATCGATTTCGAGGTTCGGCTGCAGTTCATAGCGACCGGCAAGATCGGCCGCCGCACGCAGCTGGATGATGGCCATGGAGGGAATCGGCGCGAGATAATGTGGAT
>CBDUNM010000206.1:0-7075 GCA_965368585.1 uncultured Chromatiales bacterium
GCTCTGGTCAAGTACGAGGCTGTCGGCACCCTCAGTGGTCCGGTGGGTTTTTCGCTCATCAACTGCCTGTACTTCTCCGCCGAGACTTATACCTCGCTTGGGTTCGGGGACTTAACGCCTATCGGGCCGATCCGCCTCCTCGCCGGTGTCGAGGCGCTGAACGGGTTGCTGCTGATTGGGTGGTCGGCGTCCTATACCTACATTGCGATGGAGCGGTTCTGGACGGAAGTTAGCGTGAGTTATCGGGAATAAACCCAGGTCGTCAGTACCGTCTCGCGCTAGCGCACCTCTGCGATCGTTGGCCTTACCCTTGCTCCGGCCGGTGATGCCCGGCCCGTTTGCCGGCAGTTGCCGCTGAGCTCGATCGCGGGCTTCGTGATGTTTTCTGCCCCGTGCGGTCGCTTCGTCAAGATGGTACACAATGGCATCGAATACGGTCTCATGGCCGCTTGCGCCGAAGGTATGGGCATTCTGCAAAGTGCCGATATCGGCACCGCGCAACACGATATCGATGCCGAAACGGCGCCGCTGCGCGACCCCGTACACTACCGCTACGATTTGAATCTGGCCGACTTCGCCGAAGTCTGGCGGCGCGGCAGCGTCATCTCTTCCTGGCTGCCGGACCTGACGGCCACGGCATTGCACGAGGATCCCGCGCTGTCCGATTTCAGCGGCCGGGTGTCGGATTCCGGCGAAGGGCGCTGGACCATCAAAGCCCATATCGACGAGGGGGTGCCGGCGCCCGTGTTGAGCGCGGCCCTGTTCGAGCGCTTTGCCTCGCGCGGCAAAGCCGAATTCCAGAACAAGCTATTGTCGGCGATGCGATTCCAGTTCGGCGGCCACCATGAAAAGCCGAAAACCAAGTGATGCCGACCAACCCGGTGTAAGCAGATTCAGCGTGCCTTCGCTGATGCGCCGGTTTTTTTTTGGGGGGTTCCCTTGGCCCTTCAGTTGATATACAAATCATCCAAACTGGACTATCAATCGGAAAACCACGCCGCGTCAGGAGATATGAGATGGATAAGCACACAAGAGTTCGCATCCCGCAGCAAGCGTTCGACTGGTACGACGAATACGCCCATGGCGGTATCGACCGACGCACCTTTCTCGCGCGCCTGGGTACACTGGCGGTCGCGGGGCTGACGATTGACATGATCAGCAGCGCGCTGCTGCCCAACTACGCATTGGCGGAGCAGGTTTCCTTCAATGACGAGACGATCAAGGCCCGCTACGTGGCGTTCGATTCTCCCCAGGGCCATGGCAAGGGGCGTGGCTATCTGGTGGTGCCCACGGCGCTGGCAGGCAAGGGGCCGGTGGTGCTGGTGGTGCATGAAAACCGTGGCCTCAATCCCTACATCGAAGATGTGGCACGCCGCCTCGCCAAGCTGGGTTTCGTCGCTTTTGCACCGGATGCGCTGTATCCGCTGGGCGGCTATCCCGGCAACGACGATGACGGGCGCGCGCTGCAGAAGTCGCTCGACCCGGCCAAAATCGAGCGGGATTTCATCGCTGCCGCGCAGTTCCTGAAAACGCATGAACTGAGCAGCGGCAAGCTGGGCGTAGTCGGTTTCTGTTTCGGCGGCTATGTGAGTAACATGCTGGCAGCGACACTGCCGAAAGTGGTGGATGCCGCCGTGCCGTTTTACGGCACACCTGCCAAGAGCGGCATCGAGCATATCGAGGCGCCGCTGATGTTGCAGTTCGCCGAACTGGATGAACGAGTCAACGCCACCTGGCCGGGTTACGAGGCGGCGTTAAAAGCCAATGGAGTGGATTATCAGGCGTTCGTTTATCCGGGGGTTCATCACGGTTTCCACAACGATTCGACCGCGCGCTACAACGAGGCAGCGGCGGAGCTGGCGTGGTCGCGGGCGGTGACGTTTTTCAAGCAGCATTTGCAAGGGTAGCGCCGACGGTTTACCTGGTGCGGACAAACAATGAAATGCTCGATCATGAATGGATACTTGCGTCTGCGCCGATCGACGAACATCTACATTGTGTCGGACCTGCCAATGTACCCATGGCGCGCTGTTGCATGATCAATACGAGTGGCAGCATGGCGAAGGCGGCAACCCCGGTCAGAAAATACACATCCTGAAACGCCAGCATTTGCGCCTTAGCGGCCAGATGCGAGGCGAGAATCGCCGCGCCTTCGTCTGAGCTTGGGGCCAGGCCAAGCGGATGCGGATAACCGTGATCCGCGGGGTTGGCCTAAAGCTGATGACTTGCACTTCCGCACCGCTGCGCAACGCAGGCCTCAAGCCTGCACGGGCGATATTCATCTCCCTCCTCAGCGGCGCCGGCCGTGCAGGATTACAAAACGTTAATCTTTCCGCCATCTGTTGTTAAGGCACGCCGGTTTAAAGTTCGTTTATCGGCGCGGTACGCATGCCGCGCAAAGGTCCGACGAGGGTCTTCTCGATGAAGCCAGGTGATCCAGGTCGGCGCGAATTCAATAGCGAAGTTCGGAGATGATGATGAGAATCGATCCAGTGGCCCGCGTCTTGTTGATATTTCTGGTGTTCACTTTACCGACTGCGCAGGCGCTCGAAGGTGGCGTCGAGAGCTTGCGCCAGACCGGAAAGGCGTTCGCGTCAGTCGCGCGGTCAGTCTCGCCCTCGGTGGTTTTTGTACAGGTCGAAGGCAAGGCGGAGACGCCAGCTACGGCGCAGTTCCCGTCACCCTTTGGTGACGGCTCACAGTTCGATAGTGATTTGTTCAAGCGCTTTTTCGGTGACCGATTTCCCGGGTTTCCGCAAGCACCGCGTGCTGAAAGACCACAAGGCGAGCGCCGTGCGATTGGTCAGGGCTCAGGTTTCGTCTTCGCCGCGCAAGGGGGGCTTTTGTCGGACAAGACATACATCCTGACCAATAATCATGTGGTCGAGGAGGCGGACAAGATTCGGGTCAAGTTTCAGGACGGGCGCGAGTTCGACGCCAAGGTCACCGGCCGCGACCCGCAGTCCGATATTGCGGTTATCGAGATCAAGGCAGGCGGATTGCCCGCGCTTTCCCTGGCCGATTCGTCCAATCTGGAAGTCGGGGAGTGGGTGGTGGCCATAGGCAGCCCCTTTGGATTGAGCCATACCTTGACCGTGGGCGTGGTCAGTGCAACCGGCCGGACCAGTGTCGGGATCAACGACTACGAGGATTTCATTCAGACCGACGCGGCGATCAACCCGGGTAACTCCGGCGGCCCGCTGGTCAACCTGGACGGCGAGGTGGTGGGCATCAATACGGCCATCTTCAGCCGCAGCGGGGGCTACATGGGAGTGGGTTTCGCGATCCCCAGCAATCTGATCAAGGCGATTGCCGACCAGTTGATTGCGCAAGGCGAGGTCACCCGCGGTTACCTGGGCATAGTGATTCAGCAGCTTACGCCAGACCTCGCGGAGTCGTTTGGCATCAAGGAAAAGCAAGGCATACTCGTGGCCGACGTCGCTGCGGACTCACCGGCAGAGAAGGCGGGTCTGAGCCAGGGGGATGTCATTGTCGGCTTCGGCGACGAGCCGGTGATGGATGTTGGTGGTTTCCGCAACCGCGTGTCGCTGACTGCGCCTAAGAGCACCGTTGCGTTGACTGTTTTGCGCGACGGAAAGCGCAAGACCCTGGACGTCACGGTCGGCAAGCTCACCAAGGACAAGCTGGTTGTTCAGGGTCCGGCACACAGTGCCGACGAGATCGGACTGACGGTGCAGACACTTACGCCGCAACTGGCGGAACAATTGAATGCCAAGCCCGGTGCAGGGGTAGTGGTGACCAAAGTCCGGCCCGGAACCGTAGCCGCCTTGGCCGGAATTGAGCCTGGCGCGATCATCCTGCAGGTGAATCGCAAGCCGGTGACGTCTGCCGCTGATTTTCGAGCCGCAGTCGAGGAAAGGGCCGGCGAAAAACGCCTGTTGTTGCTGGTGCGGACAAACGAAATGCAGCGCTATGTGACCCTGAGCTGGTAGCGCTCAACTAACCTGCAAGTTGCACCAGCCGATCATGGGCCAAATACCGAAACCCGATGCAGCAGCTTCGAATCCTCTTTTTCCGGGGTTTTCTGCAGGGTACGGTTGGTGACCGGCCCATGATCTATCCGGGCCCTCGCTTGTCCAGGCATGCCTGCACTGGCTGTTCACTCAAGTCGCAGCGACGGCTATGCCTTTAGCTCCACAGCGGCGTCCAGCCGCACCTGGCCGGCGCGATCATCCCGGATACTGGTGCAACATGCAGGCTAATTCAACCGGGGGGGCGGCCGATTCGCCGCTCCCACATCGAATGGTCAATTCGATCCGGAGGCTTTTGCGGGAAAGGCAGCGCTGGACTCGGTCAAGATGATCGAGATCAAGCTGCCGCAGGGCGCAAAACCGGACCAAGGCGGTTGCCACAGAAATTCGACAAGCGGAAGATATTCATCTTTATCCGTCGCCTTCTAAACTCAAAAATCGACTAACCAGTGGCATACACAGGCTGCAGATTGGTAATCAGCACTCCGTCGTCTGCCTTGAAAATGACTTCCTCCCAAGCCTCCGGATGTGCGATAAGTTCCTTCAACAACTTAACGTTTAACGCATGCCCCGATTTGAACCCGCTAAACGCCCCGATTAAGCCATGGCCCAACAAGTAGAGATCTCCGATCGCGTCGAGGATCTTGTGCCTTACGAATTCGTCGTCGTATCGTAGGCCGTCTTCGTTCAGCACCCGATAGTCATCCACCACGATTGCGTTTTCCATACTCCCGCCCAAGGCGAGGTTGCGCTCGCGTAACATCTCGATATCACGGAGAAAACCGAAGGTACGGGCTCGGCTCACCTCGCGCACATAGGACGTCGACGAAAAATCGATGGCCGCGAACTTGTTTTCGTCGGTAAACATCGGGTGATCGAAATCAATACCGAAACTGACCTTGAATCCGTCAAAGGGATCCAATCGAGCGGTCTTGTCACCGTCTTTCACCGCAATGTTCTTTTTGATCCGAATGAAGCGTTTAGGCGCGTTTTGCTCCTCCACCCCTGCACTCTGAATAAGAAAGACGAATGGACTGGCACTACCGTCCATGATCGGCACCTCTGGCGCGCTGACGTCGATATAAGCATTATCGATGCCGAGACCAGCCAGCGCCGACAGCAGATGCTCCACGGTGGAAATGCGAACCCCGTCTTTTTCCAGCGTGGTCGACAACTGCGTATCGCCGACGTTTTCCGCTTTCGCGGGGATCTCGATGGGCGTCTCCAGGTCCACGCGACGGAACACGATTCCGCTGTCGGGCGCCGCCGGACGCAGTGTCAGGTAGACCTTTTCACCGGTGTGCAGGCCGACACCGCTAGCACGGGTCACGTTTTTTAGCGTGCGTTGCTTGATCATAACGCGACGATCTCCACAGCGATCGTAAAACTGCCGATCGCTCGATCAATAGAAACCCGTCTGTTCGCCATTCGCTCCGTGAAGCCTCGGCACAAACGGTCTACGGCAGCCGCTTGTATAGCCAGCCTGCTAAAACTCAGACCAATGTCGGCTGTGAAAAGTCACTTTTCGATCGAATCTGTGGTCGGGTCCAGTTGAACGCGACGCAGTCCAACCGTTTCTTGAGCCTCAATGTTGCCAGTACCAGCGCAACTCCCATGAAACCCAACAATGCATAGATCTCCGGCGCCAGCTCGCCGAGCGCCGCGCCGCGCAGCAGGATGCCGCGGATCGGGCGTACGAAATGGGTCAGCGGCAGGAACTCCGCCAGTAGCTGCGCGGCTCGCGGCATACCGTCGAACGGAAACATGAAACCCGACAGCAGGATCGAGGGCAGGAAAAAGAAAAATGTCATCTGCATGGCCTGAAACTGGGATTTTGCCAGCGTCGAAATCACAGTCCCAGGGTCAGGTTGGCGACGATATCGACCACCTGGGACGCCTCGGCGTCGGCCACCAGGCGGCGGGAAAGCTGCGTTTGCGCCTGATCGGCGACCGCCGCGCGCAGCTGCCGCACATCGGTGTCGATGGCGTAACCGAACAGCAGAATTTGAATGAGCGGGATACCGACGATTATGCCCAAGGTCAGGCGGTCGCGGCGCAGCTGCTGGACCTCCTTGCCGATAATCGCCAGCAGACGCGTGGTGCAGCCGTTCACGCGCCCGCCGCCGCCGGGGGCGCTGCGCGCCGGGTGGTCGCCGATCAGGCGCAGCCGCTGCTTCTGCCCGCCGCTGAGTGTGCCCGCGAATTGTCCCGCCTGGCGGGTCAGGTCGTAGGTTTCCAGCGCCGCGTCGATGCGCGTGCGCCGCTGCGTCGCGGACAAACAGTAAATGCGCGCCATAAACGCCAGGTTCTCGCGCACCCTGAGATCTTCGTACAGCGAAAAACGTTGCGTCATGTAACCGATCTTGTGCTTGAGCGCCTCGGCTTCCTCAGGTATGCGATATCCCAACACCTCGACGCTGCCCTCGCTGGGCGTGAGCAGACCGCAGAGCATGCGGATCGTGGTCGACTTGCCGGAACCGTTGGGGCCGAGAAAACCGTGGATGCAGCCCCGCGGCACGCGCAGGTCGAGACGGTCGACCGCGGTGAGCGGGCCGAAGCGCCGCGTCAGCCCGGCGGTCTGAATGGCGAGTTTATCGCCCATCGCCGTCGGTGGCTGGTGGTGCGACGAGGAATTCGACTCGCACCGGCGCACCGCCCGGTAACGCTGCTGCCGCGGCGTCCGCCAGTACTACCTCGGTGACGTAGCTGAGTCGCGAACGGTCCTGTTGCGTCAGCGAAAAATAGGGCGTGAACACGGCCTCGGAACTCGCCATGCGCACGCGGCCTTTGAATGGCGCGTCGATGCCGTCCACGTACACCCGTGCGCGGATGCCTGGCGTCACCCGGGCGCGCAGCGTCAGCCGTTCGAGATCGAGATCGGCCCCGCGCAGCTGCGCTTCGGCCTGGGCGAGTTGCGCCTCCGCCTGGCGCAGTTCCTCGACCGTGGTGCCCGCCAGCAGCACCTGCAGCGCGGCCCGCGAGACGTCGCGGCTCGCCCGCGCCCGATCCCGCAGGGTGCGGGCATTGTCGACTGCCTCCTGGCTGGCGAGCTTGCGTTCGATCAGCCCGGTCAGGCGTTGCAG
>CBDUNM010000207.1:0-7071 GCA_965368585.1 uncultured Chromatiales bacterium
CGGTGCGCCAGCCAGCGCATGATGACCCGGTTGCGCCCGATCACCTGCATGCGATGGATGCCCAGGTTCTGGCGCGATTTGTCCGGACCGCGCGTCACCACCAGGCCCCAGGTAATCAACGGCCCGGCATCACCCGGCCAGCAGGTCTGGATCGGGATTCGACCCAGGTCGACCTGGCCACCCTCCAGCACCCGCGCCTGGCAGGCGGCGCCCCTGACCGTCTTGGGGGCCATGTCCAGGACCCGCTTGAACACCGGCAATTTCTGCCATGCGTCCTTCATCCCTTTCGGCGGCTCGGGCTCCTTGAGCTGGGCAAGCAGCCGGCCGACCTCGCGCAAGGCATCCACCGAGTCCTCACCCATCCCGAGCGCTACACGGCGCGGCGTGCCGAACAGGTTGCCCAGCACCGGCACGTCGTGGCCCTTGGGGTTTTCGAACAGGATGGCCGGACCGCCGGCGCGCAGGGTGCGATCGCAGATTTCGGTCATCTCGAGATACGGATCGACTTCGATGCCGACCCGCTTGAGATCGCCTTGCGACTCCAGTAGCGCGATGAAATCGCGCAGGTCCTTGTACTTCATCGGCAGCGGCCGATCAGACTCGCACCCCGCCGTAGCGTTGGCGTGACCGATAATCCATCAACAAAACACCCAGCACCAGACCGACCAGCAGCGCCACGGGTAAGGCGTACCAGTACCAGTTTGCAGGCCAGTTCGCGATCAGGTCGGTGGCGGTCACTGCGGTGGCGGGGGCCGCGGCGGTACCACCCAGCAGACTGGCCGCCTGCGCCACCCGGCCCGCCAGTGCGTCCAGTTCGTTTTCGATCTCGGTGCAGTCGGCGGGGACGGGCGCTACCGCCGCCACGGCTGCTTCGTCGGGTATGTCCGGCGCCTCGGCTGCTACCGCTTCGGGGCACTCCGTCGCAGCCGCTGCCGCTGCCGACAGGCTGAGTTCCAGTTCCTCAATCCGGGCTTGCGCTTCCAGCAGCAGGGTTCTCGCCGGTGTCTCTTCGGTCAGATAGGCGGAGTTGACCCAGCCCTCCGCGCCGTCTTCGAGCCGCACCTTGTGGAATACGTCACCGCGCTCCAGCACCTCCACCGGGGTGCCGCTGGACAACAGCTGCAAGGGTTTGCCCTCGGACTTGGGGGAGGAATACATACCGGCGAGCAGTTTGTCGGTCACGTGGGTGGCCAAAGCCGGCCCGCTCGCCAACAGAGTAGTCACGACCAGCAGCCGCAGAATTTTTCCGATCATTGTCGTGGTTCGATCATTAAGGTGAAATTCAGGAGGGTTGTGGCGGCACTTCCCGGCGCGGCAGCCACCAGTGAAACAATCCCACCGCGGACCCCGCCAGTTCGGCGGCCGCCGCGCGATGCGCGACCGGATCGGGCGGATTCATCATCTGCTCTTCCTCGTACGTCAGAAAGGCCGCGATGGGCGACAACAGACGCGCCGCCTCTTCGTCCGTGCCCGCCTCCTCGACCGCCGCTTCGCCGTGCATATACATGCCCTGGACGTAGCCCTGGCACCAGCCGAACGGCAACGGCAGGGGATCGTCCTGGTCGGGACCGTGCAGCAAGATGGGGCCGTAGTGACCGTGTTCCAGGTCGTGCAGTGTATCCTGATAAAGCGCCATGATGCACTGCACGATCGACAACGCGCCAGCGTCGCTCGCGCCGCCCTCGCCCAACACCCGCGGCAGCCATTCGTTCGGCAACACCAGGCGCGGCCCCGAAACCACGGCGCTCAGAAAACCGTGCGCCATATCGAGCGGCATCGCGCCCCGTTCCTCGCCGGCGCGTTCGAACAGGAAGTCCTGGAGCCGCTCCAACTCGGCGTCGGACAGCGACGACTCGCAGTGATGATCACGGTCGCTCATGGTCTGGATCTCCTCAGGGCGGCGCCTCTGATTGATCAAGCGGCGATACCCGAATGGCGCAACAGGGCATCGATGGAAGGCTCTCGCCCACGAAACGCAACGAACAGCTCCATGGCATCGGCGGAACCGCCTTTCTCCAGGATGTTCCGTTGGAACGAACGACCCGTCTCCGGATCGAAAATTCCATGTTCCTCGAATAGAGAGAAGGCGTCGGCGGACAACACCTCGGCCCATTTGTAGCTGTAATATCCGGCCGCGTAACCGCCGGCGAATACATGGCTGAAGCCGTTCGGAAAACGGTTCCACGACGGCGGGCTGACGACCGCCACCTGCGCGCGAACTTCGCTCAATATCTCGTAGATACGGGCGCCGCGCGACGGGTCGTACTCGCGGTGCATGCGAAAGTCGAACAACGCGAACTCGAGCTGGCGCACCATCATCATGGCCGACTGAAAATTCTTGGCCGCGCTCATCCGCTGATACAGATCGTCGGGGATCTTGTCACCCGATACATAGTGACCGGAAATCAGATTCAACGCCTCTTTTTCCCAGCAATAGTTTTCCATGAACTGGCTCGGCAGCTCGACCGCATCCCAGGACACGCCGCTGATACCGGCGACCGCCGGGTAATCTACGCGGGTCAGCAGATGATGCAGACCGTGGCCGAACTCGTGAAACAGGGTTTCGACCTCGTCGTGTGTCAGCAACGCCGGCTTGTCGCCCACCGGCGGCGTGAAATTGCAGACCATGTAGGCGACCGGTATCTGCGTACGGTGCGTGGAGACCATCCGGCCCTGGCAATCGTCCATCCAGGCACCGCCGCGCTTTTTGGGACGGGCATAGAGGTCGAAAAAGAACTTGCCCCGCACCTCACCGGTGTCGCTGTCCTTGATTTCGTAGAACCGGACGTCCGGGTGCCAGACATCGACCGGCTCGGTCGATTCCGCAATCGTCACGCCGAACAGGCGCCCGATCACACCGAACATGCCGGGCACCACGAGGGTGGCGGGAAAGTACGGCTTCACTTCCTCCTGGCTGATGTTGTAGCTGGCCTGACGCAACTTTTCGCTGTAGTAGCCGATATCCCAGGCCTCGAGATCGGCGAGCCCGTACATGGTCTTGGCGAACTGCCTGACCTGCTGCAGGTCGCGTTCGGCCTGCGGCTTGGAGCGCTGCGCCAGATCTTCCAGAAAGCCGATGACTTCGTCGGTCGAACGGGCCATTTTCGGCACCAGCGACAGCTCGGCGTAGTTCTCGTAGCCGAGCAGCCGGGCCTTTTCGTGGCGCAACGCGAGTATTCGCTCCATGACATCGCTGTTGTCGAAACGGCCCGCGTGCGGCCCTTTGTCCGACGCTCGCGTGCTGTAGGCCTCGTACATTTCACGGCGCAGCGCCCGGTTGTCGGCATAGGTCATCACCGGCAGGTAACTCGGAAAATCCAGGGTCAGCAGATAGCCCGCCTGATCGCGCTGCTGCGCCGTGTGCCGCGCCAGTTCCAGTGCCGATTCCGGCAGTCCGGCCAATTCCTCGGCGTCCTCGCAGACTTTGCTCCAAGCGTGAGTGGCATCGAGAACGTTTTCCTCGAACTTGCTGGTCAGCTGCGATAATTCCTGGCTGATAGCCATGAAGCGCGCCTTCTTTTCCGGGGGAAGGTCGACTCCGGACAGGTGGAAGTCGCGCAGCGCATTGCTCAATACCTTGCGTTGCGTCGAATCCAAGGTTTCACCCTGCTCGGCGACGGCCTTATAGGCCGCGTACAAGCGCTCGTTCTGCCCCATTTCGGTGCCATACTCGGACAGCTTGGGCAGGCAGGCGTTGTACGCAGTGCGCAGTTCGTCACTGTTGACGACCGAGTTCATGTGCTGCACCGGCGACCACGCTCGTGACAGACGGTCCTCGCACTCGTCTATCGGCTCGATCAGATCGTGCCAGGTCGGCGCCTTCACCGTGTCGAGCAGATGATTGATCTTGCGACGGTTTTCCGCCAGAAGCTGGTCGATGGCAGGCTCGACATGGTCGGGTTTGATTTGCGAAAAGAGGGGCAAACCCTCGCTGTCCAGTATCGGGTTACTCATTGCGCTCATGCGGGAATTGATCGACAGCCTGCGATTGTTACACGTTTGGCCGCCGGGAAGCAGCCATACGACAGGCATGGATTCGGAGCATAACCCGCACTGATACCAAAGTTATTCGATTACAACGTTTGAGATGTGTCAACAAATCGTATTCACCCCCATCAGACTTGATATTGATCAAGTTTTCGCGCTATTGATCGTTGTCTAGTCGTGCAAAACTCGAAACTCAAAACAAAAACTAACCAGAGGTACACGCATGGGGCTTGCCGTCACCAACGCGGAACGGCGACAGTTTCTGCGCGGCGATATGAAACTGCGCCGCATCCCTGTGCGCCCCCCGTGGGCGCTGCCCGAAGAACGTTTTACGTCGGTTTGTACGCGCTGCAGCGACTGCGTCGATGCCTGCGACAAAGGCCTGATCTCGATCGGTTCGGGCGGCTTCCCGCAAGTCGATTTTCGCCGTGGCGGATGCACGTTCTGCGGTGATTGCCTCGCCGCTTGCGCACCCAAGGCTCTGGACGGCGATAACACCGAACCGGCGCGGGCCTGGTCGCTGCGGGCTGAGGTTCAAGCCCAATGCCTGGCGGTCAACGGCGTGGTGTGCCGCACCTGCGGCGATGTCTGCGAACCGCGTGCGATCCGTTTCCAGTTGGAGATCGGCGGGCGGGCCAGGCCGCAGATCGATCAGGACCGGTGCACCGGATGTGGCAATTGTATCGGGCCGTGCCCGGTGCAAGCTTTAAGTGTGAGCATGAAACCTGTATGAGCGAATTCAACATCTGCGGTGTCGTTGTCCATACCCGTCCGGAGCTTTTGGATGGCGTGCAGTCGGCACTCACGGAAATGCCCGGCGTCGAGGTCCACGGCCGCAGCGACGATGGTCGCCTGGTGGTGACGGTCGAGGACTCTCCCGAGCACAGCTGCGCGGATACGCTCGGCGCCCTGCACCGCGTCGCGGGCGTCGTTTCCGCGTCGCTCGTTTATCAACACGGCGAAAGCAACTAAATCAAATTTAGGAGTCGGCATCATGAAACTGACACGGCGTGACTTTATCAAGAGTAACGCGATTGCTGCGACGGCAGCAGCGGCCGGCGTGACGCTTCCCGGCGTGGCAACGGCCGCAACGGCGGAGGGAGATGCCGGGATCCGCTGGGACAAGGCGCCTTGCCGCTTCTGCGGCACCGGTTGCTCGGTATTAGTCGGCGTCAAGGACGATCGCGTGGTCGCGACCCAGGGCGACCCGGACGCCCCGGTCAACCGCGGCCTGAACTGCATCAAGGGCTACTTTCTGTCCAAGATCATGTACGGCAAAGACCGCCTCACCCGGCCGCTGCTGCGCAAGAAAAACGGAAAGTTCGACAAGAACGGCGACTTCGAACCGGTCTCCTGGGATGAGGCCTTCGACGTCATGGCCGAGAAATGGAAGGCCGCCATCAAGCAAAGCATGGAGGAAAACCAGGGCAAACCGGCGGAAGAACTCACCTCACGGGTCGGTATGTTCGGTTCCGGCCAGTGGACGGTGTTCGAGGGCTATGCCGCCACCAAGCTTTTCAAGGCCGGTTTCCGCTCCAACAACATCGACCCCAACGCGCGGCACTGCATGGCCTCCGCAGTGGCCGGCTTTATCCGCGCCTTCGGCGCCGACGAGCCGATGGGCTGCTACGACGACCTGGAGCACGCCGACGCCTTCGTGCTGTGGGGCTCCAACATGGCCGAGATGCACCCGGTGCTGTGGTCGCGCCTCACCGACACGCGCCTGACCAAAAAGGGCTGCGAGGTGCACGTGCTGTCGACCTTCGAGCACCGCTCGTTCGAACTGGCGGACAACGGCGTGATCTTCAAGCCGCAGACCGACCTGGCGATCCTCAACTATATCGCCAACTACATCGTGCAGAACGACGCGATCAACTGGGACTTCGTCAACCAGCACGTCAACTTCACCAAGACCCCGACCGACATCGGCTACGGCCTGCGCCCGGATCACCCGCTGGAAAAGGCGGCCAAGAACGCCGGTAAAGGCGCGCTGACCAAGATCGACTTCGAGGAGTTCAAGAAGTCGGTGGCGCCCTACACCCTGGCGTACACCTCGGAGCTGTCGGGCGTACCCAAGGAGCAGTTGGAGCGCCTGGCCAGGCTGTATGCCGACCCGAACAGAAAGATCGTCTCCTACTGGACCATGGGCTTCAACCAGCACGTACGCGGCGTCTGGGTCAACGGCCTCATGTACAACGTGCATCTGCTCACCGGCAAGATCTCCGAGCCCGGCAACGGCCCGTTCTCGCTGACCGGACAGCCGTCCGCTTGCGGCACCGCGCGCGAGGTCGGCACCTTCGCCCACCGGCTGCCGGCCGACCTGGTGGTCAAGGCCAAACCCCACCGCGACTTCTCGGAGAAGGTCTGGAATCTGCCCGAAGGCACGCTGCCCGGCAAGGTGGGCTACCACGCCGTGCTGCAGAGCCGCATGCTGAAAGACGGTAAGCTCAATTGCTACTGGGTCACCACCAACAACAACATGCAGGCCGGACCCAACATCAACGATGAGATGTACCCCGGCTGGCGCAATCCGGCCAACTTCGTTGTGGTATCCGACCCGTATCCCACCGTATCGGCGATGGCCGCCGACCTGATCCTGCCCACCGCGATGTGGACCGAGAAGGAAGGTGCCTTCGGTAACGCCGAGCGCCGCACCCAGTTCTGGCGCCAGCAGATCAAGGCGCCGGGTGAATCGCGTTCCGACCTGTGGCAGTTTGTCGAGTTCTCCAAGCGCTTCAAGACCGAAGAGGTCTGGCCCGAGGAACTGCTGGCGAAAAAGCCCGAGATGCGCGGCAAGACCCTGTACGACGTGCTCTACGCCAACGGCGCGGTCGACAAGTACCCGGCGCAGCAGGTTACCGACGATCGCGGCAACGCCTACCACAACGACGAAATGGAGGCGTTCGGCTTCTACCTGCAAAAAGGCCTGTACGAAGAGTACCGCCGCTTCGGCCTGGAAGGACCGAAGAAGGGTCACGAGCTGGCCGAATTCGATCACTACCACAAGGTGCGCGGTCTGCGCTGGCCGGTACTGAACGGCAAAGAGACGCTGTGGCGCTACCGCACCGGGTACGATCCTTATGT
>CBDUNM010000208.1:0-7032 GCA_965368585.1 uncultured Chromatiales bacterium
CAGATTCCTTGTCTTGATATTCCCGATCAGAACCAGATCGATAACGCGCGAATCAACGCCTCCGGCCTAGTCAATCACCAGCCATTCCTCATTCTTTTGCCAACGAACCCACGCGCTCGATGATACTATCGTGAATAAGATCCATCCCCAGCGACTTGCGTACCATCGACTGCAACTCCGGAAACAACGGGTGTGCCTCGTTGGCCCGGTAGTTGATGTGGCGCCCGTCCTGCTCGCTGCTCAATAACCCGGCATCCTTGAGCAAACCCAGTTCCTTATTCAGGTGCCCCGGCGACGCGCTCAACTGACTGACCAATTCACGCAAATAGACGTGGTTTTCTTGATTCAGGAACAGTCGCATGAGTATACGCACACGCATTTTCGAGGTGATGAGAGAATCGAACATTTGTGCCATATCGGCACAATAGTACTTTTATTTAGAACATTAATTCCATACGTACCTTTCCCCGTGACAAGCTTTCATTTCTGGCTCGAAGCGGAGTCATCACCCGCCGTGAGCGCCGAAAATTCGCTCACTAGTCGGAGTACAAGCTGAACCAGGAATTGGTCTATGGAGCTTTCCGATATATTGCGTCACAATCGGCGGCCCGACGCAGCCAACCGAATTCCGTGAAACCCACCGATTTATCCCTGGATCAGAATCGAGGCAGGTCTTCTGCTTTGGGCTATGCGTTGTTGCTGCTGATCGTCGTGGCAACGGCGTTGGTGTATCGCCCCGGGTTGTCCGGTCCGTTCCTTTTTGACGATCACGTCCATATCGTCAAAAACGCCAACATCGCCATCGAGGACCTCAGTCCTGCGTCTTTGCGGCAGGCGTGGCACGCGTCGCTCGCGCAGGGCTTTGCCAGTCGCCCGCTGGCCATGCTGAGTTTCGGGATCAACCACGCGACCACCGGCACGTCGCCGGTCGGCTTTAAGACAACCAACCTTGCCCTGCACCTGTTGTGCGGCATAGCCGTCTACCTGGTCGCCGTGCGCCTCGCCCGCCTCTACGGTCTAGCGGCGAACCAAACAGAACTGGCGAGCCATGCGCATTCGATTGCCCTGTTGACGGCGGCTATTTGGCTGCTGCACCCGTTGAATCTGACGCCGGTGCTGTACGTCGTGCAGCGCATGACGATCCTGTCTACCCTGGGAATCACGCTCGGTCTGCTCCTGTACCTGACCGGCCGCCAGCGCATGTACCTGGCACGAAGAGGCGGCAAACTGCTTGTTCTGCTCAGTTTCGTACCGGCAGGCATTGCCTTTCTGGCGAAAGAAAACGCGGTGTTGTATCCGCTGTTGATCGCCGCCATCGAATGGACCTTGCTCCGACAGCTGTCCACCGGCGACGGCGGGCGCCGGTTTATGCAGGTCGTGATGATCGGACTGGTGGTGCTTCCCGTCGCCATTGGCTGTGTCTATTACCTGGCGCACCTGGAATCGTTTCTGCGCGGTTACGAGATACGTCCTTTCAGCTTGGCAGAGCGACTGCTTACCGAGGCGCGCGTATTGTGGTTTTATGTCCAGCTGCTGTTGCTCCCTGATATCACTCAGCTGGGTTTCTTTCATGACGATATTCCGATCAGCAAGGGGCTTTTTCAACCGCCCGGCACGTTGCCCGCGCTCGCCGCTTTGATCGCCTTGGGATTGGCAGCGGTCGTATTGGCCAAACGCTACCCCGTTCCCGCGTTCGGGATCCTGTTTTTTCTGGCAGGCCACAGTCTCGAATCCACCGTATTACCGCTCGAACTGGTGTTCGAACACCGCAATTATCTGCCGTCGATCGGACCGATATTCGCGCTGGCCACGGGTGCGGGATGGCTGCTCGCCCGGCAGCGCATGAAGAGCACTGTGTGGCTGTCGAGCATTGCGATTGTCGTGTCGCTGGCGGCGGTGACCCATCTGCGAGCCCGGGACTGGTCCGGTCTCATCGATGTCACCCTGAGCGAAGTCGATCATCACCCGAACTCCCCCCGCGCGCAGTTCGCCGCCGCCAAGCTCTATATATCGCACATTGGAAAAACCCCGGATAGGGACTCGGTAACGAACGCGGCGGCCACGCATCTCTACAAGCTTCGGGAACTGGCCCCGGAAAACCTGGACGCACTCTTTGGTTTACTCGTACTCAATCTGCACACGGACCGCCCGCCCGAACCACAGTGGATCACCGAACTGCAATCGCGCCTCAAGACAGGACGGGTCGACCCGCAACACCTTAGCGTCAGCCAGTTTTCCTATCTGGTCAGATGGCATATGAGCGGCGGCATGCGATTGCCGCGCGACGACGTACTGGGCATCCTGCACGCAGCGCTGGAAAACCCCGCTTTCGACCGATTTGCCCGTGGCGGCATCCTGTCCGCGTTGCGCGCCTACCATCTGGAGGTCCTGAACGAACCCGACGCGGCCTATCCCTATGCTCGACAAGCCGTCCAGGCGTGGCCGGAACGCTGGCATTTTCACAAACGCCTGGTGCAATTGCTTGTAAGATTGGGCCGCTGGGACGACGCGCGCGCTGCATTGGCCAATGCCCGCCAAAGCGATCGGGCCGGATTCCATGCCGAAGAGGCGATGCAACTCGAACGGATGATCAGGGAAAAGCAACAGTTGTGACGAACGCCAGTGATCTGTCTGACACGCAGCCCGAAACCAAAAAGGGCCACACAAAGCGACGCTTGAGCATTGTATTGCCCGCGTTGAACGAAGCCGCCAGCCTGCGCGTGCTCGTCCCGGAACTACTGCGCTGCTTCCCCGACGCAGAAATCATTGTCGTCGACGATGGTTCGCTGGACGAGACCAAAGACATATGCAGCGAACACGGCTGTCGAGTGGTTACGAATCCCTATCGCATGGGAAACGGCGCGGCGATCAAGCGCGGTGCTCGGGTGGCATCGGGGAAGATCCTGGCATTCATGGATGCCGACGGCCAGCATACCCCCGAAAACTTACAGGTTCTGCTGGATCATTTTCGATCCGGCGACTTTGATATGGTGGTCGGCGCGCGTGAAAAAGGCGATCAGGCAAATTTGTTCCGCAAGCTGGGTAACGCCTTTCTCAACCGCTTGGCGAGTTGGATGACGGGCCAGAAGGTGGTCGACCTGACCAGCGGGTTTCGGGTGGTACGGGCGAAGCGTTTTCGCGAGTTTCTGCACATGCTGCCCAATGGGTTCTCTTATCCGACGACGATCACAATGGCGTTTTTCCGCTCGGGCTATTCGGTGGGTTACAAAACGGTGGACGTGCAGAAACGCCGCGGCCAAAGCCACATTCGCCCGTTGCATGATGGCTCGAGATTCATACTGATCGTGATGAAGATCGGTGCCCTGTACTCGCCGCTCAAACTCTTCTTGCCGGTCAGTTTTGTCCTGTTTGCGTTGGCGACCGCGCTTTACTCTTACACGTTCTTCACCGAAGGACGATTCACGAACATGAGTGCCCTGTTGTTCATGACCTCGCTGCTCACGTTCCTGATTGGCATCGTCTCGGAACAAATCACCAATCTGATGTTTGCGAGACGCGAACGCAGCCGCTAGAACAACGCAACAATCAGCTACTCGTTCAACCAGGCGTTGTACTGGACGAGATCCTCATTGTCCAACGTTCCGGCTGCCTGTTCCAACGACACGAGATTCAGGACATAGTCGTACCGCGCACGCGAGTAGTTGCGTTTCGCGTCGAACAGATCGCGTTGGCCGTTCAACACGTCCACCAGGGTACGGGTGCCGACGTCAAACCCCGCGGTTGTCGCGTCCAGAGCGCTTTGCGCCGAAACGGTTGCCGCTTGCAACGCCTTGGCCCGACTGATACTCGACTCGACGCCGCGGTAAGCGTTTCGCACCTGCTTGTCCACGGCCCGGCGCTGTTGATCGAGCACTTCCTGCGCCGCCTGGTAAGTAAAGCGCGCCTGCCGTGTCACGGCGGACACCCCGCCACCGGTATAGAGTGGCACCGCCAGTTGCACCCCCAGCGCGGCGACATTCGAGTCCGTTCCCCTGGTTGCTTCTGACCGGTTTATGTCGTAGGAGCCGACGAGATCGACGGTCGGGTAATGGCCAGAACGCTGAATCTCGATCTCCCGCTGTGCGACCTCGGCCGCCTGACGCGCCGATTCCACCAGCGGGTTGGTGGTGATAGCGGTTCCGCTCCAGGCATCCACGTCGGTCGGCGCCGGAGGGACCAGCGGTATTTCACTGCGCAGGCCGGCGAGTTCCCGGGGTGCTTCAGGACCAACGATTTCACGTAGCGATTCCCAGGCGTTGTCGAGGGCGTTCTCGGCGCTGATCTCATCGGCTCTGGACTGGTCGAAACGCGCTTGTGCCTCGTGCACGCCAGTGATTGCGATCAATCCGACTTCGAAACGCTGCTTCGCCTGGTCCAGTTCACGCGCGATGGCTTTCTTCTCCGCGCGCGCGAAGGTCAGATTGTCCTGCGCGGCGAGCACGTCAAAATACGCCTGCGTGACACGCAGACTCAGGTTTTGCTCCGCCGACGCGTAGTCGGCCTCGGCCTGCGCGATCTGCGCGTCCGCCTGTCCAAGCTGTAGATACCGATCGCGCCGATACAAGGGTTGCGTGACATTCACGCCTGCACCGCGCGCCGTGAAATCCTCATGCGAGCGGCCGCTGATCGAGCGCTTGATCTCCTGGTCCTGGTAACTCAGGTCGCCGGATGCCGAGAGATTGGGCAGCAGTTGCGACCGGGCAATCGGCTTGGATTCACGCGCGGCATCCAAAGTCGCACGGGCCGCGGCCAGTTGCGGATCGTTCGCCTGCGCCAGCGCGTAGAGCTGTAGCAGATCCTCTGCACCAACGATTGCCGACAACGAGGCAGCGGTCAGAAAAACCAGGATACGTCTCATAGAGGTATGTCCTATGTTTATATATTAGCATTTAATAAAATGTATCTGCGCGACAAATACAAGACTCGAAAAACTATTTCGATGCGAAGGCCGACGGCATGGAACCTACCACCAGCGACGGGTCCAGCCGGGTGTCGAACCAGTTCATACCCCAGTGCAGATGGGGGCCCGTCGCCCGGCCTGAACTGCCTACCTGAGCGATGACCTGGCCGCGCCGCACGCGTTCACCCTCCCGCACCAGCGCGCGTTGCAGATGCAGGTAAACGGTCGACAGGCCGTGGCCATGATCCAGCAACAACGTCACACCGGAATAGAACATATCGGGATGCAACAAGGTCACCAACCCGTCCGCCGGCGCACGCACCTGCGAGCCGGCCGGGGCCGCGACATCCACGCCGAAGTGCGGGCGTTTCGGCTCGCCGTTCAAAACGCGTTGGCTGCCGTAAACGCCGCTGATCCGGCCCTCGACCGGCCATTCCCAGCCCGACAGAAAGTCCGTGCGCGGGTCATCGCGCAGGCGGGCCGCTCGAATGGCCGCCGAATCCGCGCGGATACGCTGCAGATCGGCAGGCTTGGGCGTCACTTTCCGCGGCGGCAGCCCGTCAATGCGCTGGATCTTGTAGTCGCGAGGCGACACGCGGACCAGCGTGCGTTCGTCGCCGCCGCCTGGCGGACGAATCCGTAGCTCCGCCGTTTTACCAGCATCGCGGCCGAAACCGATCAGAAAATGACCGTCTGGTGCGACGCGAACTTCCGTGTCGCCCAACCATACGCGCGAGCCCGGATGCACCCGGCCCGTGGTCAAGCCACCCTGGGTCTGATGTCCCTCCAACACCAGTACATCGGCCGCGGCCACGCTCGAACATCCGCAAAGCAACGCCCATACCCAAATCCATGCCCGCATTGATCTGATTGCTCAACAATAATCTGCCGCAGAATATTGTAGGTTAAGGTAGCAGCGTGCCGGGAACAAGGTTAATGTTCAACCCGGTCTGGTAGAATTCCGCCATGGAAGTCGTCCTCGATCACCCCGTCCGCAGTGACGTCTACACCTGGAAAGAAGTCACGCGGATGATCCTCGCGCATCGACGGGAGTTGGTCGCCGCCAACACCGTTGCCATCCTCGGCGCGCTGATGGCCGTACCGGTTCCGTTGCTGATACCCATGTTGGTGGACGAGGTCTTGCTCCAGGAGCCTGGCACTGCCGTCGCGGTGATGAACGGCCTGTTTCCCGCAGGTTGGCACGGACCAATCCTATACATCGTCACAATTCTGATTCTGACGCTGTTTCTGCGGTTGGCGAATCTACTATTCGGTGTTTGGCAGGTCAGAGAGTTCACGTTGATCGCCAAGGACGTGATTTTTCGTATCAGAAGAGACCTGTTGTTGCGCCTGGAACGGTTCTCGATGGCAGAATACGAAACCTTGGGCTCGAGTACGGTCGCCTCGCACCTGGTCACCGACCTGGACACCATCGACCAGTTCGTCAGCAACACCACCAGCAAGTTCATCGTCGCTGTACTCAGCGTGATCGGTACGGCCGTGGTGCTGCTCTGGATGCACTGGCAACTGGCGTTGTTCATTCTCTTGCTCAACCCGCTGGTGATCTACGTGACGACGCGTTTCGGCCGGCAGGTCAAGAAACTGAAGTCCCGGGAGAACAGCGCCTACCAGGCCTTCCAGGAATCGCTGGCCGAGACCCTGGATGCCATTCAACAGATTCGCGCCAGTAACCGCGAGCAGCACTATATCGGCCGGATCATCGACCGTGCCGAACGCGTCAAATCGCATTCGGCCGCGTTCGCCTGGCAAAGCGACGCGGCGAACCGCTTGTCGTTCGTGGTGTTTCTGTTCGGGTTCGATATTTTTCGCGCGGTTGCCATGCTGATGATTCTGTTTTCCGATCTGACAATCGGAGAGATGCTGGCCGTATTCGCCTATCTGTGGTTCATGATGGGCCCGGTGCAGGAGATTCTCAGCATTCAATACGCCTACCACGGCGCCCGCGCGGCACTCGGACGTATCAACAAGCTGCTGGATGTCGGCCTGGAACCGCAGTATGCGCACCACATCGATCCGTTCGCGGGAAAACGCACCACCAGTATCGAGCTGCGCGAGGTGTGTTTCGCCTATGGCGACGGCCCGTTGGTCCTCGACCGGGTGACGCTGGACAT
>CBDUNM010000209.1:0-6994 GCA_965368585.1 uncultured Chromatiales bacterium
GCTCCTCGACTTCCGGCTCCTCGACTTCCGGCTCCTCGACTTCCGGCTCCTCGACTTCCGGCTCCTCGACCTCCGGCTCCTCGACTTCCGGCTCCTCGACCTCCGGCTCCTCGACCTCGGACACTCCGACTTCCGCGCTGTCGGATCCGCTTGCGTCTTCAGTCCCGCCAACCGGCTCGCGTCCCCGCGTACCCTCCGGTGCATCCCAATCGAGACGCGCGTCATCGCGTTCGACCACGCCACCCTCGGCGTACTTACCGCCCGAATCGTCCGGTTCCGAACCGCCGTTAACGTCGTCGGCAACGTCGCTGCGTGGCGATCGATCCGCGGCTTCGGGCACGGTTTCATCCGGTTGATCGCCGAAATCGTCCGGAGTCTGTATGGCGTAGTCGATAGCTTCCCACCGGTCGTCGACGCGATCCGCCGCATAGGTCATCACATCGCCCGGACGCGGCAGGTCGTGAGATTTTGCTGACGGCAAGGCGACTTGCAACTGGGGACCGCCGGTGAACCTGACGATGCCGTCGCCAACCGAGTGAACGATCGCCTGAGAGATACTGATCGCCGCCCCATCCGCGGCACTTCGCCCCGTGATGTGGCGCGCAATCAGGGCGTGTTCGGTGGCCTGGCCGCTCAGGTGCCACTCCGCGCCTGCCAATCCCGCGGCCTGCGTGCCGGGCGGCAGGATGACGCGCAACCCGCCGATCCTGATCAGCCGCTCGCCCAATACCTTCGGCACGCCCGATATGCTCGAATCGACGCGTTCCCGCACCACTTCCACCCGCGTCGCCCGGATCTCACCATTAATGTCGCGTAAACCGCTGACGCGCACGATCGACCCCAGGGTCAACCCGGCAACGCGCATCGACCGGGGATCCAATCGCACGCTCTGCCCCAGAACAGAAAGCCGTGCCGACCGTCGATCGAGCGAAGTAACTTTTCCCACCACTTCACTGTGCGCGAGAATTTCGAGTGCCTGCAGGCCCGCGGCACTGCGTCTCGCCGAAGCGGTTACCATTTGACCGATACCGAGTTCTGCGGCCGCCACCGATTGACCGTCGCGCACCACCGGCACGTGGTTTTCGTAGTGAATTTCGATGCCATTCACACAGATACTGGCGAATCCCGTAACCATACCATGCACCAGGATTTCACCCGCGCTGCGTATACCGGCACCGCCTATGCCCTGGGAATTGGCTTGCCGCCCCGTACCGCCAATGCCGCCCGCGTCGGGTCGATGTCCGGTGCCACCGATACCCTCGATATCGGCTCGCTGCCCGGTGCCGCCCAGGCCCTCGCCACGTGACACTGGCCGGCCGGTTCCACCCAGTCCTTCGTTGACCGGCGCCAGGCCGGTCCCCCCGATGCCTTCGGCAAAATTCGGCAGTCCCGGGAGTTCACAGGGATTGCTGTGCACGGCATTTGACCAGAGCAAGGCGAACAGTGCCCACCGGGTATGGCGGGCAATCACTTACCGTCTTCCTCAGACGATCTCGGTTCAGTGTGGAAATAGACGCCGTAGGTCAGCTTAACCACGTCTGGTTGGTCCGGATCCGACGCAGTCTGCGCGATCTTATTGACCGCGCGCAGGCTGCGCATGCCCTCTTTTTCGACCGCGCCACGCAATTTGACCAGTACAGCTTCGGGTATGGTGTCGTAGTGGACGACGCGCTCGAAAAAAGGCGGTTGATTGCCGATCACGTTATGTACCGCCGCCGACAAGTGGGCGTAAGCTGCTCGTGACAGATAATAGAGCTTCTCCTGGTCGCCTTGGCTGGGCACAAAAGCGCCGGTTTGCAGTTCGATGCTGCCGTCGTCGCGTATCCTCACGATACCCAGCCGCAGCAGTTCGTCCAACATGGCGCGCGGCCGCACATCGGTGCTGACGCTCGCCGCCAATTGCTCGAAGCTGGGCTGATCCGCCCGACTGGAGACGCGCGGCAAAGGTAGCGGAACGCCGCGCTTATCCTGCAACGACGCCTGCGAGATCCAGGTATTTACGATGCGACTGCCGAGCGAAACCGATTCGGGTATGGTATCGGCAACGCCGGACCGGTAGCGCAGACGGCGTACGTCTTTGCGGTGAACGCCGGTCAAGACGCTGATGCGACTATCGGTGGTCGCTTTACCGGGAGAGGCGAAATCGTCTTCCGCCACTTCGACCAATACCTTTTTTAGCATTTCGGTGATTGTGGGCAAGGTGATGCCGTTGGCGAGCATCAGTCGAACGACCGGTCGCAGCACATGCCGCAACGTCTTTAGCACTTCCTTGGCATTATTCTTGTCTGCCTTCTTCATGCGGCACTCATGTTAGCTAAAAGTGGGATTTTCTACCATGGCAACCGTTGCGGCCGCCAGCGCGTTACAATCGATCCCAGCTTCACCCTAACACCAGTCTCATCACACGCTTTTATACTTATAGTTCCTAAAATATGTCTGTATCAACCAAAGATTGCGTCCTGGCCAGCGGCAACATCGGAAAAGTACGCGAAATCGCTCAATTGTTGGCGGATAAGCACATCACCGTGCACGCCCAATCGGAGTTTGCCGTACCCGAAGTCGAAGAAACCGGATTGACCTTCGTCGAAAACGCCATTCTCAAAGCACGGAATGCCGCCGCGCACAGTGGACTTCCGGCGATCGCCGACGACTCCGGAATTGAAGTCGACGCTCTGCTCGGCGCACCCGGCATCTACTCGGCCCGCTACGCCGGGGTCGGTGCCAGCGACGCCGAAAACAACGACAAGCTGTTGGAAGCCCTGGCGGACGTGCCGGAACCAGGGCGCACCGCGCGCTTCCAGTGCCTGATGATTTACCTGCGTCATGCCGAAGACCCCACCCCGATCATTTGCCAGGGCACCTGGGAAGGCCGCATCCTGTGCGCACCCGACGGTGCCAACGGTTTCGGCTACGACCCGCTGTTCTTCGTACCGAGCGAAGGCTGCAGTTCGGCGCGCCTGGATGCACAAAGAAAAAACGTCCTCAGCCATCGGGGACAGGCACTCAAGAAACTGATCGCGGCGCTGAGTACGCCAACAGGCAATTAGTGTCCTGAGTCAGAAGTTCGTGAAGGGGTTAGCCACGGCGCGTGTATTACGGGCGGCTCCGGCTTTTACGCGTTTTCGGGTAATTGATTACGCGAACACAAGTGAAGATACAGGCTTCGGGTCATTCCGTTCGGGCTCTATCGCAATGGCTCCCCTCTCGAATCGCGAATTGTCAGCAGTATCGAATCGGCCCGGTCCTGCGTGTAGTTGACCTCGGAATGGGTGATATGTTTGGCCGTCTGGCTACTCGCTACCAGGCGGCTCAAGACCGAAATGGTCAATACGACCAGCACCGAAACGATAACCGTCATCCCCACCAGGGTATAACCCTTGTTAGTTTTCACTGGGCCTTCCTCACGACGTATGCTTATAAAAAACGGTTCATGTGACGTTTTACTGGCATTTAGTATGCCGACTTCGTAACAGACTGTATTTGCATAAAAAATACTTAATTTCTTACCTCGTATGTAAAATATTTTGATAAACCTATCGAGGAAAAAGTAGGAAATAGCGCGCAACCGAATAGTGGATCTACTTTGCCGGTTAGGTTAGGCGCAATGGCATGAACTTAGCGAAAGTCGCAATGCTGGCGGGCGGTCTGGGGTGTTCGATACGAAGGCGTCTGCAACACGGATAAAGCGCTTAGCGGTGCACGTTCTCGCCAGGGATGATGGGAGCTGGACTTGCAAGCGAACCAGGGTTGCGTTGCGCCGCGACTGGCAGAGCTGTACCTACTGGCGCGAGCTGCAGAGCAGCAAACGCCTTGCCGCAGGACGGTGAAGCCGGACTTTCATGCCGAGCAGGGATTGCGAATTATAAAAGGGATTTGCGGCATCCGTTGAATCGCACACCCCGGACGACAGAAACTTGAGTAAATGACATTGACGCTAGGCGGCGAAGTCCGGACGGGACCTCGAAGCTTGACTGGGAACGAATCGGTGCATCCGGTGACGTGCGGTATTGCTGCAGTGAATCGACGACCTCGCTTTGTGCGTGGTTAGACCAGCATGCTACGCAACGAGCACGATACATCGGTCGGCTCAATCCTCGATCCACGGCACGCGCCGGCGCACGAAAAAGAGGGAGGACAGCCGCTTCCTCGGAGTTGCGGATAACCGTGCAGAATCAGGGATGAACGGGAGGAGGCGCTGCGGAGTCTTGCGCATCAAGCCAGGCTAGAATCTTGTCGATTTCCCCGCTGGGTTCCGAACTGCGCGCTTTGGCCTCCGAGAAGGCGGCGCGCGCCGGTCCAAACTGACCCATGTGTAGGTAGGCCATTCCCATACCGATAAAAGGGCGCCGCGACGCCGCGCCGAGACTGATCGCTTTCTGAAAGCTCAACACCGCGTCCTTGTAACGTTGATCCATCAACTGCATGCCGCCCAGATAGACGTGACCATCGGGCCACGCCGGGCGTGCCTCGATGACCTTCTCATATGCCGCCAGGGCACCAGCGATATCGCCCTGTCGAGCCAGTTCCTGGCCGCGTTCCAGATCTCCCTCCGCCCCTCCTTGTAGCAGACCGGCGGTCGCTACTGCGGCCGCCGACAGCAGCGCGGCAATGATCAAAAAACGGTGCATGGTCCTGGTTCTCTCCCAGCAAAAAAAGCCCGGCCGCGACCGGCCGGGCGTTCGTATCAACGACGCGCTTATTTCAACGAGCCTTTGCCATAACGCTCTTCGAAGCCTTTGCGCACCTTGTCGATCTGTTCCTTGCTCATACCGTCGAAATACCAGGCATGGCCGTCGATCGGCCTGAAATGCTTCTCCAGCATGGCCGTTGCGAATTCCTCGTTGCCATCCTTCTTCATGACGACTTCCTTCAGCTCCGGAATCCACTTGAAGTAGGTGTGCTTGGCCACGTCGTAGATACCGTGCCACCACGCGTAGTCGGGACCGGACATGGACGCGCCGTGGCGTGCACGCCGCCCTTCATGGTGCCAGATCTCCCACCAGGTCCACTCGATCTTGTCGTCGAAGGGGCTCTTGGTGATATAACCTGCCTGCTTCAACTCGCCCATGACGGCGGCGATCGGTCTGGCGAATTTTTCGTTGTAAAGATCCACCAGATCGTCGAACTGCTTGTAATGACCCTCGATCACCCCCTCGCTGTGACAGGCGGCGCATACTTCCTGCATCTTTTCACGACGGTCTTTCCAGGTCAGGACTTCGACGACTTTGGAATCCTTGGCAACGTCACCCACCTTAGGTATCTCGCCACCTTCCTTGACGTCAAACTCCTGCCCGTTCTCCAACTTCACCAGATTGATCTTCTGCGAGATAGGCGGCCGCAGGGTCCAGGAGATACGCTCACCCACGTTGTGCGTCTTGGGCTGATCGCCTCCACGGCTCATGTGACAGGTTGCGCAGGTCGGCGCCGCGGAATAGTCCACGCCCGCGACCCATTTGTCGGACTCGAGATTCATCTCGTCGACCTTGGCGCGATAAATAATGCCGTGCTTGGATTCGTTATATACCTCGATCTGCGGGTGATCGGGGCCGACGTGACACTTGCCGCAGGTATCCGGCGTACGGGCTTGCGCCTTGGAGAAGCGGTGACGCCCGTGACATGCCGTACACGAACCCTCGGAGCCGTCCGGGTTCTTACGGCCGATACCCGTGTTCGGCCAAGTGCCGGGGGTGGGCTTGCCATCCCTACCGATTTCGATAATCGCGCCGTGGCATTGACGACACCCGACATTGACGGCGGCCGGCCCACCGACCACTTCTCCCAGGAGGTTATCCAGGGACGCCAGAATCCGACCGGCATGCGAATGGTGTGAGCCGTCCATTTGTTCGAACTCGGTTTCGTGACAACGCGCGCAGTCCTTCGGTGTCACGATTATGGAGATGCGTTGCTTTTTGTGCATCCAGCCATCGACGTCGCCTTCCTCGGCCTTGTGACAATCCAAGCAGTTGACGCCGGCTTGCCCGTGGGCGCTGTTGTTCCACTCCCTGGTCATGCCGGGGTTCTCGGTCCAGTGGCAGTCTACGCACTCCTGCCCAGCGGGATCGCCCCAGTCCTTGCCGATCTCGCCACTCGGGCGAGCCGCGAACACGGTGGCGGTCATGAGAAACAGCAATGGAAGAAGGCAAAGGCCTGCAACAGGCCCAGGTCGTCTGATACTCATTTGATTTCGTCCCCCTGGGTCGGGCCGATAGTTACTGAACGGCCATATTTATTGTCTTGTTCGGTTGGGTGAGCCGGCCCGACACCGATCGGTACCGTGCTCGGCCACCAAATAAACACTCAGGCAACACCCAAAACCTTGAGAGTCCTCAAGAAACCAACCCCAGACAACCGAGTATTTGACTTGGCTCAACAGGGCGCGTGTGCGATCGGGACTGGCTCGGCAAAACGGTTTTCATCGACTACGCGGGTTTCTGGACGGCGTAGACACATGCCATGCGCACCCGGTGATCTTCTTGATGAATATCAAGAAGACGCGTGCAATACTGGTGCATAAAAATAGCGCCTGGAGTTCTCTACCACCCTGAGAGCAATAGACTTTTATACAAAATGGCGCACGATTCGCGCACCTGCGCGTGGAGGATTGATGCAGCACAGCAAGTCGCCCGTTGACGTTGAGCAGATTCGCAGCTTTCCGTTGTTCAAACCGCTGGATAGTGAGGCCGCGGACGAGTTGACGCGGCGCGCACGGGCGCGCACGGTCCGCAAAGGTGAGCTGTTACTCAAGCGCGGCGAAGCACTGGACGGGCTGTTCACCGTGCTGAGCGGAAAACTGAAGATCTATCTGCTGTCGTGCAACGGCGCGGAACGCATCGTCCGATTGCTCTCGCCCGGCGACAGTTTCGGCGAAGTCATCATGTTCAACGAGATCGCGAGTCCGGTGTTCGTGCAGGGGCTCGTCACCTCACGGCTGGCCTACTTTCCCCGCGAGAGCGTCTACGCAATGCTGGCCAGCCGGCCGAAGTTTACCATTGCC
>CBDUNM010000210.1:0-6894 GCA_965368585.1 uncultured Chromatiales bacterium
CATCGCCTTCCAGGAATCCTTGTCGTTCCAGACTGATTCGCCGGCCATCATTCGAAAATACCACGCGGTAAAGCGAGTTCGGATAATAAGATAGCCACTACTATCTTTAATAAAGATTAAACCAAGATAAAAATCTGATGGACAGTAAATATCACGTACGGTATCAGCGGTCGCCGCTTCGTATATTTCGGTTGAATTTAAAAAGCAGGTAAAAAATATATTTTATAACAGACGGGAACGATGCCCTTTACATCAGCCGGTTAGAACTTATTTGCACAAATGAGTCGGGTGAGTACGAAAAAGAGACCGAGGTGCGTAAATGGGGCGCGGACGGACAAAGCGGCTATTGTTTATCGGGAGATTCGACAGATACGAATGGCGGCGATACCAAAAAAATAGGAGTCGACGGCTGCCATCCGGAGATAACCTCCGTAGTCGAACACAGAGAAGTGATCGAGCACGGCAATTTGTAGCAACGCTTCGAATGGTTTTGAGTCGATACGATCGCTGCCCGGCCTACCGGGCACTGGCGGTGCATAACGGGGCCAGACCACCGTCTGGTGCGAATGCGAGCATATCGTGAGCTGTCCGCGTTATTTCGCTTCGGCCTAAGCCGTCGGTGATGCTTGGGGTCGGCTGGTTCCGCTATGGACTGGTTATCGGGCATGGGCCTGAACATCTCACCGTACACCGAGCGGCATTCTGGTATCCGATGCGGCCGTACACCACCCTGAAGAGACACAACCAGGCACAGGTCACAGGACCTCACGCCGAGTTGAGAAAGTACTCTATGACCAGACCTACCGGCAATTCATTCTGTGATACAAATACCTGTCTATGCCCGCTGCGCTCCATGATGTACTGAATGAAGATCAACCCTGGCAGAATCTTCTCGGCCTTTGGCAATGAAGATTTCAAGTCGTTGTACTGGGAGGTCGTTAAGCCGCGGAGTCTAGTCATTGTGCCGTCGAGTGTATCAATGTTGAGTATTCTTCCAGGTCCGATGTACTTTTCTCCGGTTACGAAGGAGGTCGTGGTGTTGGCGGCGAGTGCAAAATACTGATCGGTTTGGCTTGGCAGCTCCTCAAAGTTGCCGTCAAGAAATCTGCGCAACCTTTTTTCCGCTTCAAGCAACGTGGGCTCATGTTCCACGAAGCTCTCATAGGCTAGTTCATAACCGACCGAGACGGAGCGCGAGCGGATACTCCCATCGCTCTCCCAAGCGACCTGCATGCTCCTGCTACCGACATCGGTAACAAGTTTATTCGGTGCACCACCGGTCGCAGCGAAGTAGCCGATTTTCCCTTCCCTCGCCCCGTCCGCGATCTCCAGATTCAGTCCTGCTGAATAAGCTGCGTCGAGTATTCGCTGGTAATTTCTGGCATTCCTGATGGCGCTGGCCGCGATTGCCAGAACCTCAGATGCTCCCCGTTCTTTGCAAGAACGAACGAACTGGGAGAGTGACAGTTGTACTTCGGAGATCATTTCTTCCCCGATCAAACCATTGTTTTCTGTCACTTCTTTTCCCAATTCGAAGCGCTCTTTTCGGATCAATTCTGTGGTGATGACGCCATTGACCCTCTGCCCAAAGACGAACTTGAAATTCTTGCTGCCCATGTCCACTGCGCCAACCATGCTGACAGCGTCTTCCGGGCCGAGCGGTGGGTTTGCAGTGTCTTCATACGTCATCGCAGGTTCGTACCTCGAAGTGTTAAAGGTTCTAAAAAACAACTCGTCGCGTGCTGGTCATTTCGGAGTCGTAACACATTCGACCCCAAACGGCCGTCGGTATCCGGCAGGGCGAAGCCAGGGTCGATAATTGGTTGAACGGCTGGCTATAGTCTAGCTGCTGGTACCTTTTTAGCTACGCAACCTCGAACTGTTGACCGACCGGATCAAGCCATTAAGGCACTACTTGCTTTGATCGAGTTTCTTTCATCGTGATTCAAACACTTCTGAATTTCAACGCTATCGAATACCTGCCGTGATTTCGCGGTAAGTCGCAGACTGATTTTTCCGGCCGATTTTTCAATTTCTAGCGAGCCGAGTTTTTCGTATTCGTCTGTTGGGCAAGAGCAACGGCCTTCTCGGCACGCCTGAAACTCAGCGCGCAGGCGCTGTTCTTTCCCCGCTATCTCGGAGACTCTGACTCCATCCTTCCGCATCGAACCTGAAAATGCGTTTCACAAAGATTCCCGGTTGCATGGTCTGACCGAGCATCATTCTAGGCAAATTCTGAAGACTCGAAAATGGCCGCCGTTGGCCGGGGCTATCTTCGGGGAACAGCCCCGCACAGCTGGCCTTCGCTAAACATCCATCTTTGCCATTGGCCGCTTTCTGAAAGCACTGGGGCCCGCGGCTCCCGACCAGGAACTGTCGATCGTAACGCCGACGACGACCGACGGTTCATACGGGTAGCAGATGTCTGTGGGGCTTTTCGTTTGCGTGGAGAGTTCGCTTTTTATGCGTGTCAGGGAGTCGTAACTATTGAGCGAAATTTCAGGAAAAGTACTCGATAGGGTATTTGCGGAATACTTCTCTATACCGATGATGCATGGCGACCTGTCTCGGTAGTCATTCACAGACGCCACGGGCGAGTGGCTGCATTATACAGGGTGCATAATATCAGGAGACAGACCACGGTTTAGTGCTAATGCGAGAGTATCCTGGTCTGTCCCCGCTATTTTTAACGTTGTTCTTTGCCGTTATTTTCCCGTAATGATCGCATCGTTGTTCAGGCTAGCCTTTTACGCCACGAATACGATCGGAATAGGCTACGTTATGTTTTGCCTTTAGATTAGAAAACGCCGAGCTTACCAATACTTTGGGGTTGTCCATCGGCGAGCAGGTTTCTAACCTGAAAGGTATTCGGCAGCTTCGATAACGCTCGTCATGGCAGGGGCTCACGGATAATCAGGTAAATGCTTGCTTCGTTGCGACATGACATGCGCCCGCCCGGATCGACCGGGCGCGGCCTGTGGCGCAAGCGCTGAGTGCATCGCGGGCGATATTCAGAAGCTCAATTGTCCCCGCAACTGGAATAGGCTGGGTTCGTCCGTCAGGCCGTTATTGTCGGGGTCTGCGTCCACCCAGATATAGTTTGCCATCAAGCGCACTTGCGGATTCACGTACCAGTTGAGACCCAGGGTGATGTCTTGTTGTTCGCCGCCCTGGATGTCCTGGTCGCTAAGGTCGATGCTGCTGAATCGCAGACCGAGTTCCCAGGCCCCGTAGCGCTGCTTCGGTTTGATGCGGCCGAACCTGCCCCGCGCGGCATCGTAGCGCCGCGACTCGCCGGTCAGAAACCAACTGCCGTAGACGTACCAGCCGTCGAAACTCAGATCTGCCAGACCGGCAAGTCTATTCGCGTCGGTCCGGATGTATTCGCCCTGCAGGGAAAAAGGCCCGAATGCGGCCGCGCTCTCAAAGCCAAAGGTCAGGGTGCGGTCGACGTCGTCTATGGTGCGGGTGCTCACCAAGGTTTCGTCGGTTATGTGCGACTCCGGCGTCGTGCGGTAGCGAACTTGGTGTGCGTCATTGGTGCGTCGATAGGCCAGGCTGCCGCCGACGTGCACGACCCGGTTCTTACTCTTCAGTGCGGCGAACGTCGCGCGGGCGGCCGCGCCCCAACCCTCGCGCCCTTCGTCGGGAACGTCGTCGCCGACGGCCTCGCCGAACAGGCCCGCGGCGGCGCTCCAGCGCTTCCCGCTACCCGAGATGCCCAGTCCCAGATGGCGTCCCGGTGAGAAGGCCTCGACCGGTAATGCCCGTTCCATGAAGGTGATGTATTTCCCGCTGGTTTGTTCCTCCAGCGAGAACGGCTCCTTGAATTGACCGGCCCTGACGGCCACCGGGACAAAGCCGTTGTATTCGAGGTAGGCATCCTTGACTTCGGCGTCGTTGCCCGCAAAGTCGTACTCCGCGGCGTATCCCCAGTCGCCGAACAGCCGACCCTGCAGCGCCAGGCGTGCGCGGCGCAGTTCGGTTCCGTCACCCAGTGCTGCTCGGTCCGCCGAGTAAGTGGCGGCGTCCACCCATACCTGACCTCCCAGCTCGACCGCGAATTCACCGTCGGCACTCTCAACGCGCAGACCGCCTTCGGTTTCGACTTTGGGTGCCGCATCGGTTTTCTTCTTTTCTGCCGACTTCCTTGAAGGCGCTCCAGTCTGCTCGTTGGCGCGCGCCGGTGGTGCCGCTGCCACGGGTTGGCCGCTGGCCTCGCGTCGCAGGCGTTCATACTGCGACTGGGTGATGGTTCCATTGTCCCGCAGCACTTCCAGCAAGGCCAGCAACTCCGCGCCGGCCAAGACGGATCCCGCGGCCAGGCTGACTATGCCGCCGAGCAACAACGCGTGCAATTGCGGTCGATGTGAGTGGGTCATTGCAGTTCTCCCTGAATTAGGTCAATTGCGGATCGTCGCGGTCGTTCGCGGGTCGTCGTTTTATTTTGTTTGATGCACTTGGACACCGCGTCTCGCGCTGTGTCAGTACGATAACAGAAGCGCGACCGGCGCCCTACTTGGTACGGACGCATCAATCCGCGGGTGCTATGTGCAGTTGGTCGTAATCGAGCAGCAGGTAGTGCGCGCCGCGCCGCCGCAGGGCATTCCCGTCGTCGAAGACGATCAACAGCTTGTCTTCGCCCTGATAGCGCAAAGGCGTCACGCCTTCGGCATTGTCGATTTCCTCGGCGCCGGTTATCCGAATGCGACGCGGTGCGTGACTGGTCTGGCCGTCCCAGAACCACAGCTTGAACGCCTTGTTCTTCTTGTCCTCGCGGCGGCTGAGGATCAGATAGCCGTCAAGCTTCGCGTCGTATTCAATCGCTCGCAATCCGCCTTTGCCGAGATCGAGCAGCAGCAACTCGTCAGCAAGGCGCGGTTTCTCGTTGCGTTCGAAGATTCCGACCGGGTTCTGCAACACGACGACCACGCCTTTACCGTCGATCACCGGGCTGCGCAATCCGATCAACAGCCGCTCGTCGGTCTTGTCGAAACTCAACGCTTCGATGTTCAGGCCGTTGTCGTCCTTTACCTGTGCGACGCGGCCGGCGTCTTTGAGAAGCTCGAACTTTTTCGTAATGACCTTGCGCAGCGATTCCACGACCTGGATTTCGGCGATCTCGTCGCCGTCGACCCGGAATCTGATCAGTTTTTCACGACTATCCTTGCGTTTGCCGGCATCGTTGCGCGAGTGCGAGGTGATCGCGTAAACGTAGCCATCGGGACCCACGTCGACGCCTTCGAGGTCGTCGACCTTGCCGAGTTGACTCTGCCCGAACAGCGCGCCGAACAGCGAGGAAGTCCCCAACGGTCGACTGGTAAATCCGAGGCTGGAATCCTCGCTCAACAGCTGCAACGGTTGGCGCGCCTCATCTTCGACGACAATGACACGCCCGTCCGGCAGCTGCTGCGCACCCGACGGTTCGTAAACCGCGAGAAGAGTTCCCACACCGCCCAGGTTGCGTTCCACGCCGGAAACGCTGAACCCGAAGGTCAGCACCAGGACTCCCACTGCAAATACCGCGGCGCTGCCGGCGCACACGGCGACATGCACGCCGTCCTTCAGACACCGGCCGCGAAATGCCTTGGCGAACTGACGCAGCATCTCATCCGGCGGCCAGCATATGCCGTGCGATCACGACCAAGAGCAGGAGGACGCTGGTGACCAGGCCGATCATGAACGCGCCGTACGATACGTTGAGGTGAGCGAACTTTCGGTTGGCCGCCTGCCCCATGGCGTGGATGTGCACAATCATGCACCGGTAGACCCGGTCGTTGTCACGGAGCATCTCCATCATCGCGTCCACGTACTGGGCTTTTGGCAGCTGCGCGAATTGCTCGAAGATCAGCAGGTCGCCACGGTCGGAGCGAAAATCGTCCAGCGTCGTCTTTTTGCCGTTCTTGACCGGTTGCGCCGCCAGCACGGCGAACACGATGGCGACCGTGCAGGTGAGCAGAAATGAGGCGAACGGCACGATCAGCATCGGCTCGGAGTTCAGAAAATAGGCGCCGGAAATCAGCAACACGGAAACCAGTACGCCGTTCAGCGAGATCATGATGTTCGCTTTGGTGGCGGCAAGCGCGATCATGTCCAGCTGCGCTTGGTACGAGGTACGAAACATCGACTCTATTCCGCGCGCGCTGCCGACCTTCTTTGACTTCTTCTTATTGTTCAAGCCCTCGTTCTTATTGTTCAAACCCTCGTGCGTGCCGGGGACCTCGTCAGGTGCCTTTCGGATCGCCGCGATCGGCGCGCTCGTCTTGGCGGTCATTGTTTTCGCCGGTCTGTCCGGCGTACCGATATCCATAGCGTCGATCTTAGTAGCCTCCGATTTAAGTAGAGCGTCGAGCATTTGTACAACCTCCGTAACAGTGAGTTTCCCGCCGACGATCCGCGCACCAAGGTCGTTCGAAAGGCAAGGCCAAACGGGACTGGCGGTGTCTCAGATCGGTGCCCTCTGGCGCCAAAATTGGCGTCGTTGCCCTAAATAGGGGCAAGCGACATGCCAACAGGGCTCACAGTGGGAATAATTCCCACTAATAATACATAAGGCCGCAACATATCGGGAATAATTTTGTAACAATCCGGGAACGGGTTGGCATTTCCAATGATATGCACGACTGGAACGGCTGTGGCAAGGGCCCCGTTTCAGGCGTCAGCGGGGTATTTCCCCCACCCAATTGAGGCACGATGAGCGTACTGCATGAACGACAGAAAACATGTCGGGGTCGGCGGCGCTGTTGCGGCCAAAACTCCCGAAAACGCTTCATCGATCGGGTGAAGGTTGGCGAAATTTCCAGCGAAAACGCCATAACGCGTTGAGGGGCTTGGCAAGATCTTGCCAGATCAATTTCTAACGTATTAGAAACAACCTATTACGATCATTTGATA
>CBDUNM010000211.1:0-6823 GCA_965368585.1 uncultured Chromatiales bacterium
GTCCGGATAGTCGCCCAACAGGTCGACCCAGATATCCTCGGGGTCGGGCAGCACGACGTCGCCCGTCCAACGCACGCCGTCGACCGTGGGCTCGAGTACGCCGTCTTCCTCGAGTATGTTCAGCATATATTGCAGCAAAGCTACTTGCTCGACGGCTATGGCATGACGCCGCATCAGGGTATCGATACCGAACCCGCCATCGGCGGGCGCCAGGCGGCGCAACGCGCGTTGCGCAAAGGCGGCGCACAGCACATCGATCAGCGGCGCCACTTCTTTGGCGTACCGGGCATTCTCCGGCAAGCTCTCGAGACCTGAATTGCCGTCGCCGTGCAGCGCCCAGAGCTTATCGATGACCGCTCCCACCGTTGCCGCCCGCAGTCCTCCATGGGGGGCCGGTATCAAAGCGTTGCGCAGGTAATCCGTCTGTTCAATGACGTTTCGCCGCAACTGCAGGGCGCGAAAACGCACACCATCCAGTACCGCAACCAACTCGCCGGCACAGTCGAACAGGTCGAATCTCACGACCATCGACCGTGGGCTGCGCTGCACCAGAACAGCGCTTCCGTACGCTGGCGTCGCAACCGGTTTCAGCAACACCAGGCGATTGACCTTGATCGGCACGAAAGCGGGGCTGCCGACATCGCTGATTTCTTCGGCCAGCAAATCGACCAGCAGTTGAAAACACCCGTCCAGAAATGCGGGATGCAGGCGGTAGTCACGGCACTTGGAGGCGGTCGCCGGTTCAGTCAACGTCGCGATGACACCACTGTCGGTCAGCCACACCTTCTCGACGGTGCGGAAGCCGGGGCCGTAGGACAAACCCACCTTATCGGTCAACTGGTAGTGATCGTGCGCGGTAAAATTACACGCGTAGGAAGGCGGCTCCTTGAATTGCACCAGCGGGGCGACCAGTGGTTTCCCGAGCAGGCGCCCGACCACGTTGCTCAACCACGGGTCACGGCTCAAACGGTCGCGCGACTCGATTTCAAACGAACCGTCCCGTTCGTCGATACGCAAACGCACCAGCTTGGATCGCTCGTGTTCGAGCAATAGCGGCGCGCGGATCTCCAGATCCTCCAGCTCGCACGCGTCCCCGGGCTGCCATTGCGCCGCGGCCGCCAAAGCCATTTCGACAAACCCGGCGGCGGGAAACACCACCGCCTCGCCGACGACGTGATCCGCGTATTCTGGAAAGAGCTGCGTGTCCAACCGGCTTTCCCAGGCGTAGGCGTGTTCGGCCAGACGGTAACCGAGCAGCGGATGTGCCCGTTGATCGTTCAGATTGGTGCGACATTCGACCGTCGATTCGAGCCAGTAAGGCTCGTGTTGCCAGGCGTAGCGCGGAATATCGACGAACCGCCCGGGTACCGGAAACAAGCGCTGCGTCTCGATAGGTGCGCCGGCCATCAACAGTTGGTAAAAAGCACCTTTAATCCGATCCAGAGAGTCATCGTCCCGCACCATGGTGGTGAGGACCTGACCCTCGCGCGATTCGTCCCTCAAACAGTCCGCGACATAGTTGCGCAGCACCGCATGCGGCCCGATTTCGACAAACAGGTTGAATCCAGCGGCGGCCAGTTCACGGATGGCACCTTCGAAACGCACCGGTTCGCGAATATTCGCCCACCAGTATTCGGCGTTCAGCTCTTGTCCGGAAACCCGGCCGCCCGACACCGTGGAGAACAGCGGTATTTTGTCCGGACCGGGTTCGAGGTCCGCCAGCGCGTCCTTTAACGGCTGTTCAATGGCGTCCATCGCGGGACTGTGGAATGCGTAGTCCAGGGGAAGTCTGCGATGAAATATTTCACGATCTGTCAAGGCGTCTTCCACGGCACGCAATACTGCCGTGTCACCGGCTAAAGTGACACCGCGCGGGCTATTGACCCCAGCCACGGTGATTGACTTGCGCAAACCGATTTCAGTGAGGATCTCGAGGGTCTGCGCGGCGGCCACGCCTACCGCCGTCATACCGCCATCGCCCTTGGTCTTTTCCTGCTGGCGACTGCGCTCGAATATCACGCACACGGCCTGCTCCAGGCTCAGCGCACCGCAGGCCCAGGCAGCCGCGACTTCGCCGACGCTGTGCCCGACCACGGCGCCCGGCGCGGCACCCATGTGCAGCAGCAGTTCCGTCATGCCGACCTGCATGGCAAACAGCGTGGGCTGTGCGACTTCCGTCAGGTCGAGGCGGTCTTCGCCTTCGCTCTTCGACAACTCCTCCACGATCGAGAAGCCACTCAGCGCCTGAAACAGCGCATCCACTCGGGTGACCGCATCACGAAAAACCCGGCTTTCACGAATCAAACGCTGGCCCATGCCCACCCACTGCGAACCGTTACCCGAGTAAACGAATACCGGACTGGATGCATCGGCCAAGGCAACGCCTTCGGCCACTTTCCGCGATGGCTCGCCTAGCGCGTACTGTTTGAGAACAGCGATCGCGCTTTGTCGGCTGTCCGCGTACACGACCGCTCGATACTCGAGCAATTCGCGCTTCAACAACGCCGCATAGGCGAGGTCGTAGAACTTCCGCTCCGGATGGGCGTTTAAGTAGTCGCTCCATTGTTTCGCGCTGGCGCGCAACGCCGCCGGGCTTTGGGCCGAAAGGACCAGGGGTGCGCAGTCGGGCACGACGGTCGCAACAGAAGATTTCGATACCTGCTCGAAGCTCTCGAGCACCACGTGCGCGTTCGCGCCGCCGAAACCGAACGAATTCACGCCGACGACCAATTTCTTGTCTTCCGCCAAGGGCGTGTTTGCCGTCACCACGCGGATGTTCCATGCGTCGAAATCGATATTCGGATTCAGGTGCTTGACGTGGATCGTGGGCGGAATCGAGCGATGCTTCAGGCAGTACAACGCCTTGACCATGCCGGCGACCCCGGAAGCCGTCTCAAGATGTCCCACGTTGCTCTTCACCGACCCGATCAACAGCGGTGACTGTTCCGGGCGCTCGCGACCCAGCGCCTCGCCGATCGAGTGAGCCTCGATCGGATCGCCCACCGCGGTACCGGTCCCGTGCGCCTCCAGATAATCAACGTCCCTCGGCGAGATCCCCGCCTGCTCGTAGACCTCGCGCAGCAACGCCGCCTGGGCGTTGGAATCCGGCACGGTGAGGCCGTTGGTCTTGCCGTCGCAGTTGACACCCGAGCCGGCAATGACCGCAAACACCTGATCACCATCGGCCAGCGCTTTTTCGAGATCCTTGAGGATGAAAATACCGCCGCCCTCGGCGCGCACATAGCCGTCTCCGGACGCATCGAACACGTTGCACACCCCCCGCGGCGACAACATGGACGCTTTCGAGAACCCGACGAAGGCAAACGGGTGCGCATGCAGGCAGATAGCGCCGGTGATCGCCTGGTCGACCTCGTTCGCGCGTATCGATTGGCAGGCCTGATGCATAGCGACCAGCGACGAGGAACAGGCCGTATCGACGGCCATACTCGGACCACGGAGATCGTAAAAATAGGAGATGCGATTCGCCGCGATACTCCCCGTGTTGCCGGTCATGGACGACGCGTCCAAGGCGGCGAGATCGTCCGCGCGGCGATAGGAATAGTCGGACCCGGAATAGCCGATAAAGACGGCGCATTTGCTGCCCTTGAAAGTCGAAGGCTTTATGCCGCCGCTCTCGAACGCTTCCCAGGACATCTCCAGGAGCATGCGCTGCTGGGGGTCCATTTGCTCGGCTTCGCGCGGTGAAATGCCGAAAAAGGCCGCATCGAATCCGGCGATGTCGCCAACCGACCCCGCCGCAAACGTATAGCTGCACCCCGGCTCGTGCTTGTTGGGATGGAAACTGCGCGCCTGTGAAAAACGCTCCGGCGCCACCGCAGTCACCAGGTCTTCGCCCTGGGATAGCGCTTCCCAAAGATCAGCCGCTCCGACACCGGGCAGCCGATACGCAAACCCGACTACCGCAACCGGTCGATGACTACGACCGGACTTTGAACGTGCAACCGCCATACCGACCTACCTCGTTATTTTCCTTGTCGGACACAAACTGCCGAAGGCTGCGCGCCCAATCAGATACTGACCAGCACGCCGGCCGAAATGGCGACCTTATAGATGACATCGATGATGTCCTTGGCCACTTGCAGATTTTTTGACGATACCTTGGGTAGCACCATGATCTGGTCACCGGGCATCAGATCGACGCTCTTATCCAGAAATACCTGTCCGTTCTGGCGCACCACAAGCACGATTTCCGAGTTTGCGAGATCATTGTAACCACCTGATCGCTCAACGTAATTATCAACCGTCAAACGCTCGTCAAACAACAGTGCCTGGGGTAAGAGCACTTCACCGGAGACCAGAATGGTTTGCGACACCTGTGGCACGGTCACGACGTCACCGTCTTCCAGCAGCAGGTTTGCCGTCACCGCATCGTCACCGAGTACCAGCCTGCCGTTCGGCTCGACCTGTCGGGCGCGCTTGACGAACTCCGTGATCATCTGCACTTCGTTGGTGCGGATCCGCGCCTCTTCGTCGGTCGCCGACGCCGCCAGGAGATAGGTGGTTTCGAGGCGGCGCAGGCTGTCCTCCAACGACTGCTTCTGGCGCTCGGCAACGCTGACACGACGCAGCGAAATACCGCCCCGATTGGCCAGGACCGTGTCCACCGGCACCAGATCCAACATTTGGGAAAGCGAGAAATGACGCGGCAGCACGTATTGCGACGGTCCTTCGAATGCGCCTTCGACGCTGACGGTGATCACGTCACTGCGTGCGTCGCTGAAGACCTCGATGTCATCGCCGTCCCGAAAGCTGAATTCGGCAAACTCCTCCAGGCTTAAATAGCGCGCCAGTGGTTCGCCGTCCCGCAAGCCGCGCCACCGCACATGGGAAGCGGAGGCCAGCGGTCGCGCCCAGGTCAACAAGGCGCGGCTGTCGAGCGTATTCGAAAACTCGAACGCGTAGGTATTGCGGACGTCACCGGACACGGTAACCGTTTTACCCCGTTCGCCCACCACGATGGTGTCGCCGTCCCGCAGTTGCGGTGTGGGTAGTTTGCCGTTGAGTAGAAACTGGTAGAGATCGGCTTTTGCGATAACCCGGCCGTTGCGTTTCAGGCGTATATCCCGATAGCTCCCGCGCTCAGGGTCGATACCCGTTGCACGGTCGATGAAAAACAAGATGGAATTCGACGCCACACCGGCGAACCGCCCGGGATTGTTGACGAAACCCGTGACAAAGACCGCGACCGGCTGGGTGCCGTTGAGCGCGGTGTAGACCTGAACGTTTTCGGTGAACACGTCGCGAATCGCCGTCGTGACAGTCCTGTTCAACTGATCGTTGCGCACGCCCTCGACTGTTACGGGACCCACCTTTGGGATAAAAATGTTGCCCTGCGGATCGACCGTGAGCTGCTCGCTGACTTCAATCGCGCCCCAGATGCGCAAATCGATGACATCGCCACGCGTCACCCGATAGCTTGGATTCAGACCGTCTTCGCGTTCGCCGGAGAATCCCCCGGTGAACAGATTATGGCCAAACGGCTTAGGTGCTGCGCCGCTGAGCTTGGCGGGTTCAGGCGGTGTTTCGCCTGCGCCGGCAAGCGCCGTCGCCTGGTTGACGGTCGAAGAGATATCGCCCGCCCCGCTTACCCCCGCAAACTGCGCGCGCGATGCACTCGTGATCGCCAGTGCGGATAGTAACGTAATTCCTAGTAAGGTCTGACGCATCAGTCGATCCCCATGTGATCCTTTATCGTCGCGAATACCAACCCACCGATGATGTAAACAAGCAAGGACAGTATAAACACCGTCAGCGTGTTCCAGGCACGCCTGGGTTCCAATGCCTCATCGGCTAACGCCGGTTTGACGAAAGTCACCAGGTAGAGTTGTTTGCGCATCGCCTCCACGCGCGCACTCTCCAGGCTTGCAAGGGTCGATGTGTAGAATTCATGTCCAATCTGCTTGTCCAGATTCAAACGTTCATACTCCTGTAACAACGAACTGAGTTTGGCCTTTTCTTCGCCCGTCAAGCGTCGATTTTCCTGCTCAATCTGGTTCTCCAGGGCGTTGATCCGGTTCTTCAGCGTCACTACCTGAGCGCTGCTTTCCTGCAAATAACCACGCAATTCAGAGAGCTCGGTGCGGGCCCCCGCGAGACGCGACTCCAGATCGGTGATAATGCCCAGCACCGCGCCGCTTTTCTCCGTGGGATCCACCGTGTTGGTCAGATTCCTGAATTGCGTCAACGCCGCGGTCGCTTTCTGTAACCGATCTTCCGCTCGTGCCAGTTCGTCGCGGGCGAACTGGACACTATCCTCGGTGATTTGATCGGACATATCGTTGACGAGCCCCTCACTTTGCATGAGTATTTCCTCGGCAATGGTCTTCGCGAGGCTTGGGGAAAACGCCTTCGTTTTCAGGGTGACGATTCCGGAACTCTCGTCGTTGAGGGTTTCGACTTTGTCCTGGTAGTACTCGAGAAACTCTTCCTCGGTCGCGTCATCCTCCAAACGCGACAGTAAGTCGACCGCCGGGTCTTGATAGTGCGCCCGCAATGCCAGCTTGGCATCGAGATGCTCGAGCAGATCGCGAGAATTGATGTAGTCGCTGACAATAGCAACGTCTTGTGTCGCGATAGTACTGTCAACTGCCCCGATCAGTCCCGTGAGTAGACCCGCAGGTGCCACGCTTCCGCCTTGGGAGCGAACCGTGAAGCGTGCCTCGCTGACGTAAATGTCACTGGCCAGAAACCCATAGTACAAAACAGCCAGTAGCAGCGGAACGACCACGACCCAAATGAAAGCCCCTTTGGATCGACTCATGCACGCCTCGCTCGCACACGGATTAGACGCCCAAATCCCGCC
>CBDUNM010000212.1:0-6624 GCA_965368585.1 uncultured Chromatiales bacterium
CGAGCGACAAATCGGCAAGGTCGATTTGGACGCACGAAGTGCGCCCCGAATTACGCTCGAGCAGGCAGCCAGCTTCGGGCTGGCCAAGATCCGTGAGGTTCTTGCTTGAACGAGATGGACCCTGTTATCTGTCTTGACGCGACACGCGCTCAGCACGGTAGGCTGCGGCGGCCTCGTAGCGCGCGCACATGCGTGAGCCGATTGAGACCAATGCGGTTCCAGAGGGTTCGATCCACCGAGACCAGTACTGTCGGCGCATCATGAATTGTCTGTTAACGATTCGACCCGGCGGACGTATTTCTCAATGTCGAACTTCCTCTGCAATCCGCTGGCATTCATGTAGCGTACTTTGCCGAAAATTTCGCGCTCCGCCCAAGCCTGATCATGCAAACCGAAAATCCAGGCCACGTTTGAGAAGGAATTCGGATCGCGTCCGTCGAGGAAGTATTTGTTATTGAGATACAGCGCAGTCGAATAGGCGTATTGCGGCGTATTGCACCACTCCAGAATCTTCTTGCCCCAATACATCCGCATGTGGTTGTGCATGTAGCCGGTCCCGAGCATTTCGCGCATCGCCGCATTCCAGTACGGATCATCGGTTTCAGCGTTTTCGAGCTGTTTTCTCGTATAATGCGTCGGTCGATCATCGTCTTTGTGCTCTGACAGGGTCTTCCGAGCCCAGTCCGGCAGGCAGCTGAACTTGTCATAGTCTGCCGTGTAGTACACGAAATTGCAGGCGAGTTCCCGCCGCACGATCAGCTCTTCGAGAAATGCCGACTTGTCCTTGTCGGAAGCCGCTTTGGCGCGCCGCACCTTGATCGCGACCTCGACGGGCGATATTTGGCCGAAGTGAAGATAGGGACTGAGCTCGGACGCCTGTGGATCCGACGGATCATTGCGCGCCTCGTTGTACCCGGGAAGGCCGTTGCGAAGGAAGTCTGTCAATGCTTTTCGGGCCGCCTTGGTTCCGCCACGAAACCGTGCGACGGTACGCACTGTCCGGTCAGTATCCAGGTCGTCCAGTATCTGTTGCCACCTTCGAAAGTCGAGATCTCCTTTCAATTTCAGCGGCAAGGACGACTTTTTCAGCTTTGTCGGGGCAACGTGCTTGACGTAGCGATCAAAGCGGTCGCCAATCTTCTTGCGCAGCGTGCGAGCAGCCCATTCACGCTTCTCGGACGCCGACTCGACCGGGACCACGACGTCTCCCTCGACCTGTACAACCCTTGTTGCAGCAGAGGAAGCCAGACTCTGTCGCCATTGGCGCTGATGCCGAAGGTATCCTCGGTCACAGACCACGAGCGCCGCTTTGGTGGCGAGCGCTTCGGCGACCTCCGGCGGTGAACCGAAGCGGGCGACCATCTTTATTCCACGTCGTGCCAGCCTCTCGGTCGTTTCGGCGAGCCCCTGCAACATAAATGCAAAATGCCTCTGGTTCCCGTCCGGATACGCTTTGTCCAAGCCAAACGTGGTAAGCAGCGGCAAGTTCGAATCGTTGGCAGCACGGGCCGCATACTCGAGCGCCGGATTCATCGGCTCCCGTTGCGATTGCTGCATCCAGTAGAGGACATAGGCGCCGTCATCGGAAACGGGGTTATCGTTCAGGAGTTTGACGCGACTGTTCTCGATCATCATCGTGTGCGCTCGACGACTGGTTGACGATACTCCTTTCCGGAGTGTCTACGAGTGGTGGCGTCGGCTCGTAAAGCCTCAAATACTGTCATACCGCATCTCGTCATCTACGACAGGTCACGTTAACAGGTTTTATCGATCGGTTTGTTTCAAACCGTAATAGCAACGCTGATCCCCGTCGAGTTGCGCTAATCTACGAAGCCACCATATCGACGTGCCGACAGGCACGAATAGGAGCAACGGCAATGTCCACAGCGAACAAATCGGACCCGAAACCCTGGGAGACCGTCAAATCCGAACTCTACGAAAAGGCGAAGGAAGCCGGCGTCAAAGGTCGATAGATGATGAGCAAGCAGGAGTTGGTCGACGCATTGAAGGATTGATTTTCATCGGTCCTTTTCGGCCCGCTCGCTGCGGGTCTCGAGGAATCTTCTGGTTTCCTCGAGTGTCGTGCCGGTGAAATCGAGTGGCGGTGCCAGCGTGGCCACAACTTTGGCGTGCCCGGCGCCCTGGTGAAGCCTGAGTGTGACATCCACACCGTGTTCCGACAGCCGTTTGGCCAGGCTCTCGCTATTAGCAGGGTTGACCACATCATCGTCAGTTCCGTGAATCAATAGCGTCGGAGGCGCTGCTGCGGTCACAAAATTTACAGGCTGTGACGCTTCGCGGTGGCCGTTCGGGAACACGTCGAGTAGATACCCAGACTCGATAGGCAGAAAATCATAAGGTCCGGAGAGACCGATGAAACCCTGGAGGCTATCGAGATTGATTCCGTATTCAGCGAGAAAGCGATGATCCGTACTCAGCAGTGAGGCAATGTGGGCGCCGGCAGAATGTCCCATTAGAAATACCTTGTCCGTGTTCGCACCATATGTGCCGGCATTCTGCAGCGCCCACGACACCGCTTCGGCGCCGTCTTCGACAAACACTGGGAAAACAACTTCAGGAAACAGTCGGTAGTCGGGAATGATCACCGCGTAACCGGCCTCTGTCAGCGACGAAGCAACAAACTCGTAGTCCTCCTTCTTTCCATCTCGCCAGCCGCCGCCGTAAAAGAAAACGATCAAGGGCACCGGGCCGGACACCGAGCGTGGTGTATAGACGTCCAGGGTCTGGCGGGGAAGGACACCGTAAGCCACGTCGGACGCCCGTTGATAATGACCTGACGGACTTAGCTCATTGACCAGCCGAATGGGGCTGCATCCCGTCGCGCCTAAAATGAGCAAGACTATTAATAAGTAAATTCGCTGGATCGACGAATGCATGCTGGTGACCTGCAGGTGCAAGCCGCTAGGCTCGCATAGCCGGTGGCCTGGGGACGAGGACCGGCGTCTTGCGCTTGTATTCTTCATAGTCTTCCTGGCCACCCCAGCGCTCGTCGGCCTTGTTTTCCAGCGGTGGTATTCCGCTGACCTTGGTCAACAGAAACGTTACGAACAGAGGCGAGATCAGCGTCGCCCACTGCCAGCCTTGCAGCACCGGCGCGGCGACAATCGCCATCCCAGTCCAAAGTACTATTTCCCCGAAGTAATTCGGATGTCGCGACCAAGCCCATAGGCCGACGTTGATGAACTTACCCTCATTATTCGGGTCGTCCTTGAATTTCGACTTCTGCCGGTCTGCAATAATCTCGATGACCATGCCGACCGCCCATACTGCTATGCCAGCGATGCCTGCAGCTCCAAGCGGCTCGCGTGTACCGCCGGTAATCACGGCCAGAGCTGCTGCTGCGGTCAACAGCACCCAAAGGCCCTGCAGCGTCCATGCCAAAAAAAATTGCTGCGGCCGGTTCTTGATGTTGTCGAAGCGGCTGTCGCCGCCGGCGCGCGAAATGCGCAGGAAGAGAAACGTCGAGAGCCGAATAGACCAGAGCATGATCATAGCGGTCACAAGCGCCGCACGGAGGTCGAGTTTGCCCGACAGGAGTACGGCGACGACAATCGTGGTGATATACGTAATGCCGCCAACGAGATCGTAATAGCGCTCAGTCTGAAAGAGCGCCGAGGGGACGAACACCAACCAATTGATCGCGAAAGCCACCAAACCACAAAGCGCAAACACCGGTATCGTACCGAATCGATCGCCGCCGTCGCTGCCCGCCCAGGACATCAGGCCGCCAGCCACGATTGCGACGACAATTGCGCCGAAGACCTGCGCGTTGCTGCGTTCACCCATACTACCCACCTGCGAATGTACCTGTCAGTACGCTTTAAAACCTCGATCGTACACGACTGCCGCGCAGCGCATGTTTCAAAACGTAACGGTTGCCCTTTAAACCTGCCAAAAGTGACAACATAACCCGATGAAAACAGACGATGAGTTGGAAAGCGTCGACGCCTTCATGGAGTGGCTAGCGCCGCGTCATCCCGGTCAAGACGAGTATCACCAAGCCGTTCGCGGCGTTGTTGAGCATGTACTCGACGACGTTCGCAAACACGACGGTTTCCGTAAGCGCCGAATTCTTCAGCGGCTGACCGAGCCGGATCGGATTATAAGCTTCCGCGTAGTGTGGGACGACGATAACGGCAGGCCCCACATCAACCGTGGCTACCGAGTGCAACTTAGCAATGCGCTCGGCCCGTACAAGGGCGGCCTGCGCTTCGATCCCTCAGTCGACTCAAGCATCCTCAAGTTTCTTGCCTTCGAACAACTCTTTAAGAATAGCCTGACCGGCCTTAATCTGGGGGCGGGCAAAGGCGGATCCGACTTCAATCCCAAAGGACGCTCGGATGCAGAGATCATGCGCTTTTGCCAAGCTTTTATGACTGAACTTTATCGGCACATCGGGCAGATGACCGACGTTCCCGCAGGTGATATCGGCGTCGGATCGCGCGAAATCGGCTACCTCTTCGGCCAGTACAAGCGCCTGGAGAACCAGTTTTCGGGGGCGTTGACCGGCAAATCCGTTGGCGCGGGCGGCAGTCAGCTGCGGACTGAGGCGACCGGCTATGGCGCCGTTTATTTTCTGTGCGCCATGCTCAGCGAGAGCGGCGAAGACATCGACGACAAACGCATTGCAATATCCGGCGCCGGCAACGTTGCGCTGCATGCCGCAGAGAAAGCATGCGCTCTCGGCGGGGTCGTTATCACGTTGTCGAACCGCCACGGGACGCTTCTAAAAGAGGACGGACTTACCGCCGACGATATCGAGACCGTCAAGAAGGAGTATGCCGACAGTCACGACATGGCGTCGGTCGCTGAAGCCGTATCGGCGAAGTGGTCTGAAGACGACACACCCTGGATGACCGATTGCGACATCGCGATTCCGGCCGCGACACAAAACGAGTTGGACGAGGATGATGCGGAGCGCCTTATCGATAGTGGCTGTAAGTACGTCGTTGAGGGCGCGAACATGCCACTTACTGACGCGGCCAGTCGCCGACTAGGCGATGCGGGTGTCTCGATAGCACCGGGCAAGGCAGCGAACGCCGGCGGTGTGGCAGTGTCTGGCTTCGAGATGTCCCAGAACCGCCTCGGCCGTTCGTGGTCGGCAGAAAAGCTCGACAGTGACCTGCGCGACACAATGATTGAAATATTTGGTCGTAGCAAAAGCTATGGCGAGACCGCCGGTCATATCGACTATCGCCGTGGAGCGGATCGCGCAGGCTTCGATCGTGTAGCCAAAGCAGTTGAATCCTTCGGCACAATGTAGGCGCGATCGAAAGCCTGTCTTACTCAACTACGATGATGCGGCTGCAAATATGACAAGCAGGGAGAAGAGTGCTGCGGTGAATGGCAAAAAAATCCGTCGAATAGCGGGTCGTTTCACAACTTTCGCGAAAGGTAGTCTCATCTTTGGCACAAGAAATTGTAACCATAATCGAAGCGTGCCCGACAAAATTGGCGCAAATCGGGGACAAGCGTTGATTTCAGAACTTTGACGAAGTTGAAAGGAACATAAGAATGGCGGGGCTTTCAAGGTGACTGGCCCATTTCTTCCGACACGCCCCGGTTAACACCATCTATCTGGGTTGCCCTTCGAAGGCATGGGTCACAGGGTCGCTCCGACGAGCGACAAATCGGTAAGGTCGATTTGGACGCAGGAAGTGCGCCCCGAAGGGGTGACGAGCGGAGCGAGGAATCAACCGAGGACAGGCAGAAGATCCACCCTCTCAGGCGAGTCAATCATTTCAACCAGTTACGACCTGTCGCTTTGGGATCACGCCGTTTCTTTTTTGCCGATCCGCACCCGGTCCACCACCTACTTCAACCCGCTTCTCCAGCCGGGCCGCGGAAAAGGTTGCAGTTCAGCGCAAGTCGCACGTTAAGGGAGTCACCATAATGCTCTTGACCTGAGGATCTTGTGTCAGGTCGGTGATCACGAGAGCGTTGGCACCGAGGCTACGGAGTTTTTCGTGAATCCGCTTCGCGATATCCATCTGCGTACTGGTCGCGGAGATTTCCTGGGAAATCCGAAACGGAGTTCCTTCCTGGCACCGCCTCTCGTCGATCTTGGCGGCGCCATAGGACTTGTCAACTTCCCGGTACGGGTAGTTCTGTTCAACCACGGAAACGATATCGTTGGCACAAATTGGCGCTGAAAAAGTTGCGCACAATACGACAAAAAAGACTCTGGAAAAAATGTGCATGGCGTTCCTTGCAAGAGCACACTGATAGGAAACATCTTAGCGGAACGATGCGTGTGATGTCCTTGAAGCTTGTCACAATTCGACTGGGTTGAAGTACAACGGCAGGCTTCAATTCAAGCCCTTCGCCGTGATTTTGAGATTCACGTCACAAAAGAATTGCTCTGATACCTTTCTCTACGATCGGGTTGTACTCCTTTCGACGTCAGTGTCTAGAACCCTTCAAGCACGATCTTGCCTCTTGCGGTTCCGCTCTCGATCTGGGCGTGAACGACGCGCAATGTCTTGGCATCGATCTTGCCCGCAACATCCGTCAAGGTAGATCGGATGCGGCCGGTATCGACCAGCGAAGACAATTCGTTCAACAGCTCGCCTTGCCTCGCGATATCCGGCGTACCGAAGAGCG
>CBDUNM010000213.1:0-6599 GCA_965368585.1 uncultured Chromatiales bacterium
ACCGGAACCAGCCCGGGTTCGGAGCGGCTGCGCTGCGCGAAGCCAAGCGTGACCGCTGTACTCGATACCAGGCCGCCCAGCAATCCGGTAATCCCCAGGCCGTGCTCACGACCGACCACCTTGACCAGGATATAACCCGCGAAATTGAGCCCGGCAATCAACACCACCATCAGCCAGGTCTTGTACGGATTGATGACCTCGAGACCGGCCGGGCCGAAGTTGGTATTGGGTACCAGAGGCAATATGATCAGCGTGATGATCGCGAATTTGAGCGTCGCCTCTACGTCCGAGGGTTCGATGCGCTCGGCGAGTTGGTGCAGCCAGCCTTTGATGGCCAGCAAGAGCATGGTGGCGACCGCGACCGCGCCGGCGATACCCACCTGTCCCCAGGCGCACAGGCCGCCGATGAGGAACGTCAGCAGGACGGAGATCTCGGTTGTGATGCCGATATCGCCTTTGCCGGCGGTGATGACATAGGCGGCCACCACGAGTGCCATCACCGCGACAAACACGACCGCGACGATCCATACCAGTCCCGACTGTTCGCCGGCGTATACCGACGCCGCACCGATCAGCGCAACCAAGGTAAAGGTGCGCACACCGGCGAAAATAAACTGCTCGCCCCGGGTGCGCTCGCGCTCCAGTCCGATGAGCATGCCAAGCCCAAGGGCGGCACCGAACTGCCATGCGGTGACTATGTCCATCTATCCGGCTGTCTGCATGAACGGGTTCACCAGGAGGCTGTCGGATTACGGATGGATCTACTGCGGAGCTGGCAGAGCGGTCCAAATATCCCCGGATTTTCGTTACACAGGCCCGCTATGCGCCTCGAACTCGGAAATATTTGGGCTCGCCCTCCCACGTCCTCGCCACGATCCCCCATAACCCGACAGTCTCCCCGGTCGTTGCTTGCAAGCCGTATTGGCGGCAGCGATCGCTTGTTCTGTGTCACACGCCTGCGATAGTTTAAAGGGGGTTCAGTCGCGAGCGCAATCCGAGCCAATTGACCTGATCGCGCACGCTCCGAATGACAGCGATATGCGGGCTTCATACGCCGTTGACAATACATAAAACCACGGCCCCTCTTCGACAGAAAACGCGCCGTGTTTTCGCACTGGTAATGATTTGGCCGCGTCCATGTCGACGGTGATGCTCGATGGCCGGCTTTAGACGGGCTTAGCGTCCGACTCCCACCCGCAGTCTGAACATGGTTGACTCCAGACCCGCTCTGTTTTCGGCCCGCCTTTCCTCGATTCGTTGCGAGTTCATCTGCTCGTGCCCACATACGGGACATTTGTACCAGGTGACCTGAGCGTTGCCCGCGGTTTCCTGGTGGGTTTGGGAGGTCGTACATTTGCAGCGATGGCAGATCATGGCGGTGTTCTCCGTTGATCGAGAACCCCCTCCGTAGAGGGGGTGGGGTGGACACTAATCCCAGTTCAAGGCGCCGCCGGTTTGGTATTCGGTAACGCGGGTTTCGAAGAAGTTTTTCTCTTTCTTGAGATCCAGTACTTCCGACATCCAGGGGAAGGGGTTGGTGGCGCCGGCGTACTGTTCGGGCAGGCCGATCTGGCTGCAGCGCCGGTTGGCGATGAACTGCAGATACTCCTCAAACATCGGCGCGTTCAGACCGAGCACGCCGCGCGGCATGGTGTCGTAGGCGTACTGGGTTTCCAGGGCGACCGCGTCGCGGATCATTTCGACAATCTCGGTCTTGAAGCTATCGTTCCACAGCTGCGGGTTTTCGACTTTGATCTGGTTGATCACGTCAATACCGAAGTTCATATGCATGGACTCGTCGCGCAGGATGTACTGGAACTGCTCGGCGGTGCCGGTCATCTTGTTACGGCGGCCCATGCTGAGGATTTGGGTGAAGCCAACGTAGAAAAAGATGCCTTCGAAGATGACATAGAAAGCGACCAGTTCGCGCAACAGCTTTTGGTCGTTCTCCGTGGTGCCGGTGTGGAAATGCGGATCGGCCAGGTACCGGGTGTAGGGCAAGGCCCATTCGGCCTTTTTGGCAACCGACGGTACCTCGCGGTACATGTTGAAGATCTCGCCTTCATCCAGGCCCAGGGATTCGACCACGTACTGATACGCATGGGTGTGCAAGGCCTCTTCGAATGCCTGGCGCAACAAATACTGGCGGCACTCGGGGTTGGTGATATGGCGATAGACCGCCAGCACCAGGTTATTGGCGACCAGCGAGTCGGCGGTGGAGAAGAAACCGAGGTTGCGTTTGATGATGGTGCGCTCGTCGTCGGTCAGGCCTTCTTTGGATTTCCACAAGGCGATGTCCGCGTTCATGTTGATCTCTTGCGGCATCCAGTGGTTTGCGCACCCGTCGAGATATTTCTGCCAGGCCCAGTCGTATTTGAAGGGGACGAGTTGGTTCAGATCGGCGTGGCAGTTGATGATGCGTTTGTCGTCGACGCGGATGCGGCCGGCGCCCATCTCGAGGTTCTCCAGGCCGGTGGCGCCGCCGTCGGAATCGATGTCGTAGGCGGCGGGTTCATCCGCCACGGCGTTGGCCGCCACCGGATCGGGGTTAACGCTCGGGGCCGCGCCCGCGGTCGCCATCAGCACCTCGTTGTCGACCACGCCCTGTCCTGGGCGGAGACGCGGTGTGGCGTCGAGCGATGGCGGCCGGGACTGCGTAGTTCGAGCGTCGGGCTCGAACGATTCGGCCGCGGGCGGCGGCATGGCGGCTTCTTCTTTTCGCGTGGTGGTAGCGCCGGTGTCCAGCGGGTCGTCCCAATTCAACATGTTGTTTAGTCCCCTTAATGTTCTTCTCTGCTGTCGTTTGCTCAAGTGGCCGCGGGCGGCCGTCCCTGTTCGATGGCACGCGCTCTGCAAATGGTGCCGAAGTGACTCCCGAACCCCACGAGGAGGTCTATGACAACGTTGAAGTTGAAAACGTTGGAATGTGGGGTCAGGGAGCCCCTCCGGCATTGAACAGTCACGATCGTTGCACGCCTACTGACACGCTTCGCATTCCGGATCGAGTATCGAACACGCCTTGGGCGCTTCAGTATCGGCCGGCGTGCGCAGCGCACTGCTGCTTTGGTAAGCCCCGCCCACGGCGCTCAACTTGTTCGCTTTGCCGTGATCATCCATGGTCGATTTCTCCACATGCGTCGCTCCCATGGAGCGCAGGTAATAGGTCGTCTTCAGGCCCCGTACCCAGGCCAGCTTGTAAAGATTGTCCAGCTTCTTGCCGTTGGGTTCGGACATGTACAGGTTGAGACTCTGCGCCTGGTCAATCCATTTCTGACGACGCGAGCCGGCCTCGACCAGCCAGCGCGCATCCATCTCGAACGCCGTGGCATAGAGCTGCTTCAAATCGTCCGGCACGCGATCGATCGCCTGCACCGAGCCGTCGTAGTACTTGAGGTCGTTGACCATGACCTCGTCCCATAAGCCGTGCGCCTTCAAGTCCTCGACCAGGTAAGGGTTGACCACGGTGAACTCGCCCGACAGGTTCGACTTGACGAACAGGTTCTGGTAGGTCGGCTCGATCGACTGACTCACGCCGCAGATATTCGAGATGGTGGCGGTGGGCGCGATCGCCATGGTGTTGGAGTTGCGCATGCCGACGGACTTCACCCGTGCGCGCAGGCTGTCCCAGTCCAGGGTCTGGCTTTCGTCGACCTGGATGTAGTCGCCGCGCTCCTCCGTGAGCTTGCGCAGCGAATCGATCGGCAGGATGCCCTGGCTCCAAAGCGAGCCAGCGAAAGAGGAGTAGCGGCCGCGTTCCTCGGCGAGATCCGCGGAGGCGCTGATGGCGTAGTAGCTCACCGCCTCCATGGAGGTGTCGGCGAAGCTCACCGCTTCCTGGCTCGCGTAGGGCAGGTCGAGCTTGTACAGCGCGTCCTGAAAACCCATGATGCCGAGCCCGACCGGGCGGTGGCGCAGGTTGGAGTTGCGCGCCTGCGGCACGCTGTAGTAGTTGTACTCGATGACGTTGTCCAGCATGCGCATGGCGGTGTCGACGGTCTTTTGCAGCTTCTCGCGGTCCAGACCGCGTTGGTCGACGTGCGCCGCCAGGTTTACCGAGCCCAGGTTGCACACCGCGATCTCGGCATCGTTGGTGTGCAGCGTGATCTCGGTGCAGAGGTTGGAGCTGTGCACCACCCCGGCGTGCTGATTGGTGTAACGAATGTTGCACGGGTCCTTGAAGGTGATCCAGGGGTGGCCGGTCTCGAACAGCAGGCCGAGCATCTTGCGCCACAAATCGGTGGCCTTGATGACCTTGCAGGTTTTGATGTCGCCGCGCTGGGCCATCGCTTCGTAGCGCGTGTAGGCCGTTTCGAAGGCGTGACCGGTGAGGTCGTGCAGGTCCGGGGTGTCGTCGGGCGAGAACAGGGTCCAGTCCCGGTCGTCGGCGACCCGCTTCATGAACAGGTCCGGAATCCAGTTGGCGGTGTTCATATCGTGGGTGCGGCGGCGGTCGTCGCCGGTGTTCTTGCGCAGATCCAGAAACTCCTCGACGTCGATGTGCCAGGTCTCCAGGTAGGCGCACACCGCGCCCTTGCGCTTGCCGCCCTGATTCACCGCCACCGCGGTGTCGTTGGCGACCTTCAGGAAGGGCACCACGCCCTGGCTCTTGCCGTTGGTGCCCTTGATGTGGGCGCCCATGCCGCGCACGCGGGTCCAGTCGTTGCCGAGTCCGCCGGCAAACTTGGACAGCAGGGCGTTGTCCTTGATCGCACCGAAGATGCCGTCCAGGTCGTCGGGTACCGTGGTCAGGTAGCAGCTGGAGAGCTGCGGCCGCAGGGTGCCGGAGTTGAACAGCGTCGGCGTGGAGCTCATGAAGTCGAAGCTCGACAGCAGGTGGTAAAATTCGATGGCGCGCTCTTCGCGATCGATCTCGTTGATCGCCAGCCCCATGGCCACGCGCATGAAAAAGGCCTGCGGAAGTTCAAAGCGCGTCTTGTCGCCGTCGTGTATGAAATAACGGTCGTACAGGGTCTGCAGACCCAGGTAGGTAAACTGCAGATCGCGCTCGGGCTGCATCGCCGCGGCCAGGCGCTCCAGGTCGTACTTGCTCAGCCGTGAATCCAGCAGCTCCAAATCGGCGCCGCGTTTGATATAGGCCTTGAAATAGTCGGGGTAACGGCCGCTCATGTCGGCCTGGGTCTGCACCTGAGTGTCCAGACCGAGAAAACCCAGCGCCTCGCGGCGCAGCAAGTCCAGCAACAGGCGCGCCGCGACATACGAATAGTTAGGTTCTTTTTCGATCAGGGTGCGCGCGCTCATCACCAGCGCCTGGGCCACGTCGCGCTCGTTGACGCCGTCGAACAGGTTGCGGCAGGTGTCGTCGAGGATCTTTTGCGCCTGGGTCTCCGCCAGGCCCGCGCAGGCCTCGTCGACCAGATCGCGCAGCCGCTGTACATCCAGCGGTGCGACCGTGCCGTCGGCGCGGGTGACATTGACCAATACCTGGGCTGGCGTCGGCGCGTGCTTGGCGGCTTCTTCAGCACGCTTGCGCGCCTGCTCCTCGCGGTACAGCACGTAGGCGCGGGCGACCTTGTGTTCACCGGAGCGCATCAGCGCCAGTTCGACCTGATCCTGAATATCTTCTATATGCACCGTGCCGCCGGTTGGATTGCGGCGACTGAGCGCCTCCACCACTTGTCCCGTCAGTTTCTCGACCAGCTCGTGAATCCGCCGCGAGGCCGCCGCGTTGCCGCCTTCGATCGCGAGAAAGGCCTTGGTGACGGCGACCGCGATCTTATTCGCGTCGAATCCGGTGACCTTGCCGTTGCGCCGAATGACGCGCAGCTCGCCGGGTGCCGTGGCGTTGATTTCGGGCGAGGGTTGGTTCTCTTTAAGTTCTTCCGGTGGGACGGCAGTCGCGTCGACATCGTCGTCTAGCGAAACTTGCGTGGTGGCCATTCAAATCCTCCAGGATCTTCCTCAAAGCGATATAAAGGGTGTTTCGGGGTCGCACGTTGCATGCGGCCACAATCGATGTGGACGGAGCGATCCGCGTGGGTGCTCGCGCCCTCTCCATCCACAATATATACGCTATTTGGTAAGTGTCAACCACAACATCTTGTGGACAAGGCGTGTGGAAAACGGTGTGGAAACTGTGGGCCGGTTGTGGACAAAAAATCGCCTCAAGCGATTTCTTTGCCTTAGTTCAGAGACTTACGTTGAACCTTATATAAGGTGGTCGAAGCGGAGGGCGACGGAATTCCGTCGTACTGCAAAATGGTCTGAGAATCTAAATCTCGAATTTCAGGGGGTCGCGGTTTCCTTGCGGATGAAGTCCTCAAGCATTTCCCGGGTGACCGGGCCGGCGTGGTTGGCGACCAGTTCGCCAGCAGGCGTGACGATGGCGGTGGTCGGCAGTCCCTGTAGCGGCTCGAACGGTACCAAGGGTTGTTTGCCGACCTTGAGTATCGGGTAATTGATCTTCCACTTCTCGGCGAAGGCCTTGGCCTCGGCGGCCGTGATGTCTTCGAAGTTGATGCCCAGCACCTGGTTTTCGCGGTTGTTGGCCTGAAACGCAATCAGCTCCGGAAGCTCGCGAATACACGGACCGCACCAGGTGGCCCAGAAATTGACAACAACCCAACGGCCGCGGAAATCGG